>JAEUQO010000353.1 GCA_016789605.1 Acidobacteriota bacterium | reverse complement strand
TGGTCATTGACCTTGATGGGCTGAAGGAAGATCAAGTCAGGGATCTTTACCCTGAGGTTTATCAGCACGTTTTGACCAAAGTTAAACCCGAAAGAGATCACAACAATGAAAAATATAGACGTGAGAACTGGTGGCTGTTCGGCAGAAAGAACACAGAATTGCGGTCTGCGCTGAAAGGATTAAGCCGGTATATTACTACTGCCGAAACCTCAAAACATCGCTTCTTCGTCTTTCTTGACCAATCAATCTTGCCGGATAACAAGCTGGTGAACATTGCGCTCGACGACGCTTATTTTCTCGGCGTGTTATCGAGCCGCATTCACGTTGCTTGGGCGCTCGCCTCTGGCAGCCGACTTGGTGTTGGTAACGATCCTGTTTACGTGAAAACGACCTGCTTCGAAAAATTTCCCTTTCCTAGCTGCGACGAAACGCAAAAACAGAAAATCCGCGCGCTCGGCGAACAGCTTGACGCGCACCGCAAACGGCAACAGGCGCTGCATCCGTCGCTGACCTTGACCGAGATGTACAACGTTCTGGTGAAGCTGCGCGCGGGCGAAAGTTTGAGCGAGAAGGAAAAGCAAACGCACGAACAGGGCTTGGTGTCGGTGCTGCGCCAACTGCACGACGAACTCGACCGGGCAGTGGCGGAAAGCTACGGCTGGCCTGTGGAGTTGAGCGACGAAGAAATCCTGTCGCGTCTGGTGGAGCTGAACGCTGCGCGCGCCGCCGAAGAGCGGCAAGGATTGATCCGCTGGCTGCGGCCTGAATTCCAGAATCCGCAAGGCGCACAGCAAACCGGCTTTGCGGCGGGAGACAAAGAAGCAGTTGCCGTGGCCGCATCTGGCAAGCAGGAGAAATTGCCCTGGCCGAAGACGCTGGCCGAACAAGCCAAAGCCGTGCGCGCAGCGCTCGCGTCGGATTCTGGCGTCACCACCGCCGAGCAATTGGCCAAACGGTTTCGCGGTGCGCGCAAAGACAAACTTGCTGAATTGCTGGAAACCCTGGTTTCGCTGGGGCAGGCGCGTGAGGCAGGAAAAGGGAAGTTCGCGGCATAGCAGCAATAAAATGACGAGGGCTTTTTCCGTCAGGGTATAAATGAAACTACGAACGCAGATTCTGTGATCTGCTGATGATCGCTTTCGTTCCGAAATGTCGAAAGCGTTTTTACCTGAAAGAACCAACAACCATGAAAACCAAACAACTCGGAAACAGCGATTTGCAACTGACACCGCTCGGCATTGGCGCCTGGGCGATGGGGGGCGCGGGCTGGGCATTTGCCTGGAGCCGGCAGGATGACAACGATTCGCTTGCGGCGATTCACGCGGCGCTCGACGCGGGCATGAACTGGATAGACACGGCGGCGGTGTATGGCCTGGGGCATTCAGAAGAAGTCGTGGCCAAAGCGCTGGCAGGCCGCGCCAACAAACCGTATGTGTTTACCAAATGCGAACGCACCTGGAACGAAGAACGGCAGATCGTCAAATCGCTCAAGGCGGATTCGATTCGGAAAGAGTGCGAAGACAGTTTGCGGCGGCTGAACGTGGATGTGATTGACCTGTATCAAATCCACTGGCCAGAGCCGGACGAAGATGTGGAAGAAGGTTGGGCGGCGTTGGCCAAGTTGAAAGAAGAAGGCAAAGTGCGCTGGATCGGCGTGTCGAATTTCAATGCCGAGCAATTGTGCCGCGCACAAAAAATTGCGCCGATTACTTCGTTACAACCGCCGTATTCGCTGATTCGCCGCGAAGTCGAAGCCGAAGTGTTGCCATTTTGCTCGGTTCACAATGTCGGCGTGATTGCCTATTCGCCGATGGGATCGGGGATGTTGACCGGCGCGATGTCGCGCGAACGCATTGCCAATTTCCCGGAAGACGATTGGCGGCGACGCAGCCCACACTTTCAGGAACCAGCGTTGACACGCAATTTGGCCATTGCCGACAAGTTGAAAGAAATCGCCGCGCGCCACCATCGCGCCGCGGGCGAAGCCGCGTTGGCCTGGGTGCTGGCCAATCCGGTCGTCACCGGCGCAATCGTCGGCGTACGCAATGCTGAGCAAGTCAGCGGCATTATCGGTGCGATGGAATTTCGTCTCAGCGAAACAGAAATCGCCGAACTCGCAGCGCTGTAACCGCAATCCGCAGGTTACGGTTTCACACCATCAGAGCTGTCATTTCTGCGCATCACGGCAGGAAAGGACATTTCGTGCCCGCCCAAAAAATCTTTTATGGTTGGTGGATTGCCGCCGCCTCGTTTCTCACGTTCGGCCTGGCCGTGGGCTTGCCCTACTTCAGTTTGCCGTTCTTTTACGATTATTTTGAACAACCAATCAGCGCGGGCGGCTTTGGCTGGTCCAAACGCGAAATCACGTTTGGATTACCGCTGGGCACGCTGGCGACATTGTGGGTCGGTCCGGTCATTGCGCACCGCATTCCGCCACGCCGGTTGATTCTGATCGGCACGGGGTTGACGGCCCTGACCTTTCTCGGCTTTGGGCGCATGAATGGCAATGTCTGGATGTATTGGTCGTTGTGGCTGGTGTACATGACGGGCAACGTCTTTAGCGGTGGGCTTTCACATCAGATTTTGCTTTCGCAATGGTTTGTGCGACGCCGGGGAACTGCATTGTCGGTAGCCTATTTGGGCGTCAGTCTGGTCGGCGCATTTTCGGCCCGCTTTGTGATCAAACCGTTGACCGAAGCGTTCGGCTTTCCCACGGCGTTACAGTTAATGGGCGCGTTGCTGTTGCTGACCTGGCCGCTGGTTCTGTTTGTGATGAAAGAACGCCCTGCGGATTTGGGGCTGCAACCGGACGGAGAACCGCTCACTGAAGAAAGCACAGCGCCACGCACAGATGAATCGCCGAAACAATCCATCTTTCGCCAACGCGCATTTTGGGTGTTATTGATCGGCGGCTCTTGTTCGGTCGGAGCCGTCGGCGCAATCAGTCAACATCTAAAATTGATTCTGAAAGACAGCGGCTTTACGGAACAGGCAACGCTGGATCAAATCTTCAGCCAGACGTTGTCCGTGTTGCTGGTCACCAGCGCCATCGGCCGTTTGCTGGTCGGCTGGCTGACTGACCGGCTGTCAAAGCTGCACGTGTTGACGCTGACCTTTTTGCTGTTTGTGGGTTCGTTGCCCCTGCTGCTCTTTCTGCATCCGCCCGAAACGCCATATCTGTTTGCGCTGCTATTCGGGCTGGCAATGGGAGGAGATTTCCTGTTGGTAGCCTTGATGGCGGCGGATTATTTCAGCGCCGCCACGCTGGCGCGTGTGCTGGCGGTTTTGCTGGCAGTGATGACCGTCGGGCAAACCTGGTTTCCGTATTTCATCGCCATCGTACGAGAAATCTCAGGCAGTTACACAACTCCTCTGGCTGTGATTTTTGCGTCTGCCCTGATTGGACGGCTGGTGATGATGCTGTTGCCGAAAACTCCCACCCCCGCCTAATGAAAAAGGCTCACAAGCAAATTGCCTGCGAGCCTTTTCATCATCGTCTTTCCCGCTTACTTCATCGAAACCGCACCGCTGCCGCCCAGCGCGTCCAGGTTCAGTTTCAGATTCCAGTTTTCGCCAGATTTGATCATCTTTTCCCAACTGACTTCCGTGCCCTTGTAAGCAGCCGTACGACCCAGAATCGTCGTCAACGTGGTGTTGGCGCCGTCTTCGCACTGGTTGTCAAATTTGCCGGATTGGATGCTGGCCACGAGCGCTTTCATCTTGGTGCCGACGGCGACGTGCAGGTCAACCTTGCCGCAATCCACCTTGTCAGCGACTTTTTGGCCTTCTTCCAACTGGTTGTAGTTGATTGTCGCCGGCCCGCCCTGGAAGGATTCTGCCGCGCCTTTCGAACCAAAGAAGCGCTCGCCCTGTTGGCGGTAACCACGATTCTTGAACTGGTTCGAATTGAAACTGATATGAACGTCACCCGGATAGGTGTAAGTCAAAATGAAATGATCGCTGCACAGGTAATCCGCCGGAACGCCGCCGACTTCTTTGCGCAACCCACGCCCACAGGTTCCCGTGGCTTTGATCGGATTGGTCCGCATCGCCCAATTGACGATGTCAATGATGTGAATGTTTTGTTCGGTGATGATGTCGCCAGACAGCGCACGGTCAAACACCCAGTTGCGAATGCGGGCTTCCAGATCGGACATGCCGGGTTTGTTCTGGCGGCCCAGATCATTGGTGAAATAGAACGTCTGGCCCAGCACGATGTCGCCGATTTCGCCTTTGTGAATGCGCTCGATCATGCCGCGATAACCTTCGTCATAGCGTTTCTGAAATCCGACGTGCATGCTGACTTTGCCGTCGTATTTCTTGCCGATGCTTTTCACCTTCAAACAACCGGTCACGTCCGTGGCGACGGGTTTTTCCAGATACACGTGTTTGCCTGCGCTGACGGCGGCTTCCAGATGTTCCGGGTGGAAATAGGGCGGGCTGGTCACCAGCACCAAATCCACATCTTTTGATTGGACGAGTTTTTCATACGATTTGTGGCCTTTGAACAAATTGGCTTCGGGAATCGCCGGGCGGCCTTTGGCTTCAGATTGTTTGCTCAGGTTGGCGCGTGTGGATTGCAATCGGTCTTCAAACACGTCCATCAACGCCGTCACGCGGACATCGGTGTTGTTGAGAAATTCTCCGCCGTCGTAATTGCCGCGTCCGCCGCAACCGATGATGCCCAGGCCGAGCGACGAATTCGCGGTCGAGCCAAAGGCAATCGCTGACGGCACGATCAGCAAGCCCGCGCCCGCACCCGCCGCCGTTTTAACGAAATTGCGCCGTGATTGCGACGCGTCAGTTGGTTTCGTGGTCTGCTTTTTCATGGTCTGTTCCTCCGCGTGAGTGAGTGGTTATTAAATTGGAGTTGCGTGTCAGGTTGGCGTTCGTCCCGGCGCAAGCCTGACCACAAACCCAACCAACGACACGACCCCCACGGGCGTTTTCGTGTGCGTTTGGTTGTCTTCTTTTATGCTGTTTGTGGTGAATAGGCAGCGTCGCATGCGAACGCGGTCAGTTCATCATTGCCGCTTCATCAGTCCGAATCATTCCGATCCCAGGTAAACGTACCGCAAAACGAACAACACTGCCAAGACGTAAACGAGCGGGCTGGCTTCGCGCCAGCGGCCCGTCAAGACTTTGAGCAGCGGGTAAAAGATGAATCCCAGCGCCAATCCGTTGGCGATAGAGAACGTCAACGGCATGGCCAGAATCGTCAAAAACGCCGGAATTCCTTCGGTAATATCGTCCCAGTCAATGGTTGTCACCGCACTGATCATCAATGCGCCGACGATGATCAACGCCGGTGAAGTCGCAATCGGTGGGATCGTTCCCGCCAAAGGAGAAAAAAACGTCGCCAGCAAAAAAAGCGCCGCCACGACCACCGCCGTCAAACCGGTGCGACCGCCTTCGCTGACGCCGGTCGCGCTTTCGATATAGGTCACCACCGTCGAAGTGCCAAACAGCGAACCAACCGTTGTGGCAATCGCATCGGCAAACAATGCGCGATTGACGCGCGGCATTTTGCCTTCGGGCGTCAGATAACCCGCTTGTCGTCCCAACCCCATCAGCGAACCGATGGTGTCAAACAAATCCACGAACAGAAACACAAAGACGACATCAAGCGCGCCCAACCGCAATGCGCCGCGAATATCCAGTTGCAAAAACGTCTCGCGCCAGCGCGGCAATTCGATCAGGCTGGTCGGCCATTTCGCCAGCCCGAGCGTCATCGCGGCCAGCGTTACGGCCAAAATGCCGATGATGATCGCGCTGCGATATCCGCGCGCCAGCAACACACTGGTCAATAACAAACCGAGCAATGCCAGCGCCACCGGTTTGGAAACCACGTGTCCCAGGGTAACGAACGTCGCGGGCGAAGACACAATCACGCCCGCGTTTTTCAGCCCGATAAAGGCAATGAACAACCCGATGCCTGCCGCCACGGCGGTTTTCATCGTCATCGGAATGGCGTCCACGATCAGCGCGCGAATGCGCACCAGCGTCAACAATAAAAACGCGATGCCGGAAATGAAGACCGCCCCCAACGCAATGCGCCAGTCATAGCCCAGTCCTTTGACCACGGTATAGGTGAAATAGGCGTTCAAGCCCATGCCCGGCGCCAGCGCAAAGGGATAATTGGCCAGCAATCCCATCAGCAACGAACCGACCGCCGCCGACACACACGTGGCGAAAAGCGCACCGGAAAATGGCACGCCCGCTTCGCTCAAAATCGTCGGATTGACGAAGATGATGTAGGCCATCGTCAAAAAGGTCGTGACGCCGGCAGCAATCTCTGTGCGCACGGTCGTTTGATTGGCAGAGAGTTTGAAAACCCGTTCCAGCAGATTGGTCACAACGTTGTTGGTCGGCGAAA
This sequence comes from Acidobacteriota bacterium, assembly GCA_016789605.1. Classification (GTDB taxonomy): domain Bacteria; phylum Acidobacteriota; class Blastocatellia; order RBC074; family RBC074; genus RBC074. Next base: position 10,290 of record JAEUQO010000353.1, on the reverse strand, counting down.
CAGTCTGTGCGGTCATGGTTTTTCAGGATGGTTTTTCAGGATTGTTTGTCAGCAAGAATCCGCCGGGAAATCGGCGAGAACTGGAACGTCGTTTCGGCTCAACAACGTCAACGCCGCCGCCAACACGCGATGTTGCAAGGCGGCGTCATTGGGTTTGCCCATCGGATACCCCATCGGAAACGGCACCCACAATGCGCGCGGCGGTCTGAGCGCGCTGACGACTTCGCGCAACAGGGAGATGGAAACCGTCGTAATGCCTTCGCGTTCCAGCGCGGCTTGCACCAGACAAACTGTCTGGTTGCACATCGGTCAAACGGGCGTCAGCAATGCGACATCAACGCCGTCTTCGCGCAGCATACGGGCAACCTGTGGCGCGCTGTGGTCAATCAGTTTGCGCGGCCCGACAATAGACCCCATAAAACTGAAATGCCGGTGATTGAGCAAACCAATCGCGCCGTCACGTTCTAATTCACGCAATCGGTCGAGCGGAAACGCCAGATTCACATCCGCCTGGATGCCTGTGCGGTCAAACGCATAGCTGCGGTGCGATTCGATCAACGTTTGCACGTCAATGTCGCTGGCGATTTCGCGAAAGGTGAAATCGCCCATCTTTGACGAATGATCGAAATCCTGTTGTTGCTGTGTACGCAATCCGGCGGTGGTCACCAGTGCCACGCGCGCCTCGCGCAAGGGTCGTTTCAGCGGCGCGTGCAAATCGGGTTCAATCGCATAACGGGCAAAGGGATAGCCCTTCATAAAGAGTCTGACGTGCAGACTCAGTTCGGCGTAAGAAGACACGTAAACCTCTGGAACGAAGATAAAAGAAGAGCCGCGATTGTACGCGAACTGTGCCCAACGGCCCAAATCGCGTCAGCTTGCAAGCGCTCGTAGATGCACATAAGCTTGTGCCCGAAAACGATCCGGACAGGACATTTTACCTGCAAGACAAATCCAAGCGCGCATGAAGCAAATCAGCAAAGCCATTTTGACCGCTGTTCTGTGTTGGGCGGTGTCGCTCGTTCAGTCAGCGAGGATTGCGCCCGCTGTCACCGCGCAGCAAGAACGCGTAAACGTCGGCGCATTTGACGCCGCACACGGCAACGGATTGGTGTTTGTCGCGCCGGAACAAAACAATTTTGGGTTGCGCGTGCTCAGCTTTCGCCCCGGCGCAAGCGTCGAAGATACGCCGCGCCAATACGAATTTGGCCCACAGGCGGCAGACGGTTCGTATGCGCGCATCGCCTGGCGTACGCGCTTTGATGACAAAACGCCGGTGGTTTTGCGTTGGAGCCGCGTGAGTTCGCGCGTCGTCATCGGACGAATCACCGCCCCAGCCAATGTACGTCTTGCATTGGAAACGTATCGCCCCTGGAGCGAAGCACAGAACGAACACAATCGCACCATCTTTTCAGCTCAAACGGATCGGCGCACGATTCTGGGCGAACAAATCCACGCGCAAAAAACCAAACCGCCGTTGCGGCATTTCTTGCTGCGCACGGATCGCGCAGCCAACGGCGCAGCCAGCTATTTGACCGCCGCAGAGTTGCGTGCGGCGTTGACCAAAGAAGGCCACGCCCAAACCGCTGCGCGCGAAACAGCAGACCTGGCACGCCACGCTGCGCTCAGTTTTGACCTCAACCCAGCGGCAGCAATCGGTTTTGTCGCGCTGGTAGGCGACGATTTCGCGGAACTGGAAGCAGAAGCCGAGAAATGGTTGCAACGTCCGTTGCTGGAACAGCTCGACCAGGCCGAGAAAAAAGCTGACGCCGCGCAACCTGCCAGCGGTGGCAGTTTGGGAAATAGCCTGGAAGGATTGAGCCGGTTGCTGCTCTGGAATCGCCTGTATGACGCGCGCCAGCAACACGAATATGTCGCGTTGCAACGGCAACCCGGACGCGCGCTGCGCGGAGACGCGCTCAGTTGGGATTCGCTGCTGACGGCGCTCGCCGGCAGCGTGTTTGATGCGGCCAGCGCCAAAGCGACGTTGCGCAGCGTGCTGGAAGGCCAAACGCCGGATGGGCGCATTCCGTTGCGGCGGGCGTTGCAAACACCTGCGGCCGGTGAACCGGCCACGCTCAATGGTCGTTCGATGCCGCCGCTTGGCGCGTTGTGCGTGTGGAAGGTCTATCTGGCCACTCACGACCTGGAATTGCTGGCCTGGTCGTATCCGCGTTTGCAACGCTGGAATGATTGGTGGTTTACCAATCGCGGCGACGGGCAAGTCTGGCGTGATGGCAATAGCGACGGTTTGCTCGAATGGGGGTTCGACGCCGAACTGGAATACGGCGCGCTGGGAGCGAAAAATCTGGCCGCCGCCGCCAAACGCAAGCTGGCGTTTTCAGAATCCGGGTTGCCCATACGCCCCCAATGGCTTCCGACGGAACCTGGCGCTGCCGGAACGGCGACAGCACCGCCTGACGGCGTAAACTTCAACGACAAAACGCACACGCTCGAACTGGCTCCGGTGGCGCTCAATTCGCTGTATGCGCTCGACACCGAAATGATGATGCTGATTTCGCGTGAATTGGGCTTGAACGGCGAAGCCGCGCGCTGGGAATTCCGCTACGGCGAGCTCAAAAAGCTGATCAACCAAAAGCTGTGGAACGAAGAAGCGGGCGCGTATCTGAATCGTCATTGGGACGGACGCTTTTCGCCGTATTTGTCGCTGGAAAACTTTTTGCCCTTGGTCGCGGGCATTCCTGACGACGAACGCGCGCAACAAATGCTGGCGACGTTGCGCAATGCGCAAAAAAGCTGGGGCGAACAATTGGCCGCCACAGGCGCAGGAGAAACCGGTGCGCCCGGCGCAGAACACATCGGACGCGGCGCCGTTTGGGCGCCGCTCAACTATCTGTTTTATCTGGGGCTGAAACGCCACGGGTTGCATGCTGAAGCCGCGGAACTGGCGCGCAAAAGCACCGCTGTAGCGCGCCCCACGTGGGAAAAACAAGGAAAGTATTTTGATCTGTTTTCTGGCCTGGATGGCCGTGGCTGGGATGACAACGAATTGCGGACTTCGTTTGCCGGACTGATGTTTTGGCCAAGCGTAGAAGAATTGATTTCTGCCGATCCCTGGTCGGGTCTGACGCTGGGCAACCTGGGCGCAACCGAAGAAACGCGTGTTGATCATTTACATTATGACGGTTCAAACGTAGATGTGCTGGTCAATCCGCAACGTACGGTCATTCGGCGCGACGGAAAGCTCGAAGTCGAGGTCGAAGGCTTGGCAATTTTGCGCGGTTATCGCGTCAACGAACGCACGCTGATTTTCGTGATCGAAGCCAAAGAGCAGGTGCGGTTGCTAATCCCCGCCAGCGAAAACCGCAAGATCACGGTTTCGCTGGACGAAAAAGTAATCGGCAGCACCTCTGCCGGAGCAGCTGCCAGCTTCAAAATCGCCTCCGGCCTGCACAAAGTGCTGGTCGTTAAGTGACAAAACCGGCGAATAAATCCACAAAACCACCTTTAAGTTTGATCCTTTTCTCTCTCTCGGCTGGTTAGAAAATTCCCTTTTCGCACCGTATAGGAAAATGCTAAAGTACGTCTTCCCTGATAATCACAGGATTAGTCACGTTCCTCCTCGCGCATTCGTAAGTTCATTGATCAAGCTCCCCTGCCGGCCCCAGCAACAATCAGGATTAGAGCAACCTGCTTCAGGAGATTTTTGCTATGGCATACTGTCCCGCTTGTGGAAGTTCCAGGATACGTAACGATTACCGACCGGCACCCGTGTTGCTGCGGATGTTCGGCTTTCGCGCTTTGTTGTGTGATAACTGCAATTACCAGTTTCGTGCATTTTCACCGTTTCCGCCCAAAAGCCACCGACCGCGTTCAGTGTCGCGTAAGGCAGACGTATTCAATGCAGCACCGATCGTAGATTTGAATCAAATCCAGCCGACCAGAAAATGGCCAACGCCCGAAAGCGAGGCGGAAAAAGACGCGCGCCTGGATTTTTTGACGCTCAACACGACGGCCAATCCAGAGAATCACGCAGACAAAGAACCTGCTGTCAAACCACAGGTTGTCGTCCCGGAATCGCCCGCTGAAGCGCCCAAACCGCCCAAGACGGCTCCAGGTCCGCTGCGCGCGACATCAGCCGCTGTCGTCACGGATCAGATCACACCGGTTCGCAACGATCTGCGCACCGAAATCACAAAGCTTTACGAAAAAGGCGTGCCGGCTACACTTCCCGCCAAAAACGCCGTGGCAAATACGGCTGGCGTCAATCCGGTATGCCCCGAATGCAGTTCAACACAGGTCAAACGGCGGCACCGCAACGCAGTCGAAAAAGCCGTCTTGTCGTTGACCGATCACAAAGCATTTGTGTGCCGGGATTGCGGCGCATCGTTTTACGCCAAGAAGGAAGAAGAAGAAGAAGCCACGCCGCTGCTTACGCCGAGCAATGCCGCGTTGGTCGAATCATCGCCCTTCAACCACGACCGGAGCTTGCCAGAGTGAAAACGACAACGCCCGTCCGTCATACAGTAACACTCCCATTTGCACATCATCGGGCAAGCGCGGAAAGAGAAGCGTCGCTTCAACCGCTTGCCCAGGCCATAAGGTAAGATTTCCCGCTACAGGCACGGCCTGACCCGCCGTTGTGCCGCGTTCTTTGAGTTTGAATTCGCGGCACTGTTCATCGAGCAAATACGTCCGCCCACTTTCCCGAATCAACCAACGCCCACGGCTCAGGCTATAGACCGGCAACGAAAACTCCGCCGATTCGCGTACGACGTACGCCGTCAATCGCACACGAGTTTGATTCGGCTCGCGCACAACCGAAACCAGCGTCAGTTGCAAATTCTCTGTGTCCGCGGCGTTCTGCAGCGTGGTTTGCGCTGGCAAGCAGGCTTGCAATTTTGCCCAGGTGGCTGTCACCGCCGCGCGTCGTTCGGCTTCCAGGTCTCGTTTGGCACAACTCACGCACAGCAATAACAAAACCATCAGCAAACAAATCAGGCACCGCGTTGCGCCTCGGCTTTGCCTGAATCTTTCACACACGCCTTGTCGTCGTTCCACTGTCTTCCCCTATTTCTCGACATACGGACGCGCTTGCACGATGTACAACTGCGAACCGACGGTTAACCATTCGATGTCTTGCGCGCGTCCGGCAAAGACGCGTTCGATTTGCAGCGCCGCACGCGCCAAGCGGCGCACCATCGCATCGGTCAAGACAATGCGACCGGTTTCGATGTTGACTTCGCGCACGCCGCCGCGTTCGTCAAAGGTCAGCATCGTATCGTCACCCGCACGCGTGAGCACGCGCACGACATTCGTTTTGGGTTGAAAAAGCAATTGCTCTGGCACACGACGACCTTCGACAACGCGAATGCCCAAACCGCGTTTCGCATTGACATAAACGGCGCGGCGCTCGTCCCTATCAAACGGATTGGTGGTGATCAGCACGCCTGCAGCCTCGGCGTTGATGCCTTCCTGAATCAAGACCGCCGCGTAAACGGCAGAATGATTGATGCCAAAGCTTTCGCGCGCTTCGTACGCCTCATAATTCCACAATGACGCCCAGACGGTTTTGATCGCAGCCAACAACGTCTGATCTTCGCGCACGTTGGGCACGCTGGTATACAACCCCGCGCCACTGAAATTGGGCAGGTCTTCAGAATTGGTCGAGCTGCGCACAAAGACGCCTTTGTCGCCGAGCAAAGCGCGTTTGCGCGCCAGCACTGCGCGCGCGAACGCTTCGTTCAGCCGTCCGTTTTGCATCAGCGACCGCAATTCAGCCAACCGTTGTTTGCGATAAACGACATCGTGGTTGAAACGATCATTGCCAAGCAATTCCAAAATCGTTTCGTCAAGTTTGTTCTCTTCCAAAAACTGCTGGTAGTAAAAAAACGGCACGGCAAATCCAGGCGGCACAATGATGTCAGGAACCCGACCGTTGCGGGCAGCCAACATCACTTCTCCCAAATTGGCTGACTTGGCGCCAAAGCGTTTTGCGTCAGTGCGCCGCTGTTCGCGTAACGACGCCAGTTCGTTGAAATCCAGATCGGCTTCGGGCGTGAGCAAATCCGCACGTTGGGCCAGCCGACGGCCCGCTTCCAACGTTTCACTGGTGTTGGCCCGGCGTAAGACATAACCATCTTCACGGACTTCAAAAAATACATGTTTGCCGACCAGCGGTTGAAACAACTCCGCCGCGCCTTTGATGTAAGCGTTGGGAATGCCCCAGCCTTTGGCCAACAAATTGACGTGCGCGAGCGGCGTGCCGAACGAAGTCGTTAGCACACCAGAAACCGGCGTCAAACTAATCGGCGGTTCGCGAAAGATGACGATTTCGTTGCGGTCGAGAATGACGTCATCGGTCATCCGTTCCACGATACGCAATACACCGACGGCGTTGGCCTGATTGAGCGGCACGTAATCCTGCGGCGGACTGATTTCCGCAGGCGACAGGCGCGGAACCTCAGTCACAGAGGCGGCGACCTCTTCCTGTTGCGCAGAGTTCGGCTTGAAAAACAGCGGCGCAAAAAAGCCCGGTTGCAACGCCTGATAGGTTTCGCGCACGATTTCTGGCGTGCTCAGGTCGCCTTCCCAAAATTCAAAGGTGTATTTGTCCAGTTTGGTTTGCCGCACGATTGTGCCGAGAATGAAGCGGCGTTGTGCTTCCAGATAATTGTGCCGGAAAAATTCTCGCCCGCGTTCCAGCGTGAGATAATTCGCGACGGCAAATTCGTTGTGAAAGGAATAGCGTTTGGAATTGACGAAATACACGCGTTGGCCGTTTTTGGCGGCACGATCAATGACGAACATCAAATGCGGCAAGGCATAAAAACGCCCCTGATAATAAACGCGGGCGAGGCGATTGAATTCGACAGGCGATGACAAGCGCAACAAAAATCGCGGCGGCAACGGTTGCGCGCTGACGACGACTGACCAGAGCAATATCCCAAGCAACATCCAGCCGTGATTTCGACAACGAGTTTGCGGACAACGAATCTTCATAACAAGCAGCGTAGCGCAAGCCTTCACCTGATGACAAAGCTGGAAAAACAACTGCGTGCCGCCTGGCGGCAATTTGGCGTTCCGAATGACGCGGCGATTGTCGTCGCCGTTTCTGGCGGCGCAGATTCGACTGCCTTGCTCGATGCGCTGGCGCGCTGGCGAAAACGCAAGCAACCGTCTGGCCCGCTTTTTGTGGCACACCTGAATCATCAATTGCGTGGCGCGGAATCAGACGAAGACGAACATTTCGTCGGTGCACTGGCTGCCAGACTTGAATTGCCGTTTCTGAGCGAACGAATCGCAGTACAAGAACTGGCGCGCGCCCACAAACAAAATCTGGAAGCGGCTGCGCGTCAGGCGCGCTACGACTTTTTACAACGCGCCGCACAGCAAAACCGGGCGATGTTCATTCTCACGGCCCACACCCAGGACGATCAGGCAGAAACGGTTTTGATGCGGCTGTTACGCGGCAGCGGCGCTGAAGGGTTGCGCGGCATTTTCCCGCAAACACGATTACGCGATGGCGTGACGTTGTTGCGTCCGATGCTGAATGCAACGCGCGCAGACGTGTTGGCGCATTGCCAGCATTACGGCCTTTCCTATCGCACCGACAGTTCAAACCTTTCGCCGGATTTCACCCGCAATCGCATTCGCCAGGAACTGTTGCCGTTGTTGCACACGTTCAACCCGCGCGTAAACGAAACGCTGGCCCGCACCGCCGGTTTGTTGGCCGAAGAAGATACGTTTTTGCAGCAATCGGCGACAGCCGCGTTGGACGATATTTCTGCGCCTAACAGCCTTAATACTCAGCATTTACAACTTCGCCATCCGGCGCTTAGGCGACGCATTTTGCGGCTTTGGCTGCGCCGGGAACGAGGCGATCTGCAGCGCATCGAAGCCGTCCACTTAACCGCCATCGAAGCGCTGCTGGCCCCTGGACAAAGCGGACGCTACATCGAATTACCCGGCGGCGGAAAGGTAGCCCGCGAATTTGACCTTTTGCGGTTCCAAGCGCAAGCACCTATGACACAGGTGCTTGCGCCGATCGTTCTGCCAAGCGAATCCTGGCAGCCATTCGGAGAGTTTCACTTTTACCTGCAACGCCATCTTGCTCCTGCGCACGCAGCTCAGGTCGCCAGCGGCGATCCTGACCTGTTTGTCGCGGTGCTCCGTGAATGCTCGGCTCTGAACACCTTACAAATTCGCCCGCGCAAACCCGGAGACGCGTATATCCCTTCCGGCCACAGTCACACAATCAAACTCAAAACGTTACTGATTCGCCACAAAATCCCCTGGCAGACGCGCGATACTTATCCTGTGTTAGCGACCCAGGCGGGAAAAATCCTTTGGGCGCCGGGTTTACCAATTGCACGAGAATTTGCTCCCGACCTGCCGTTGAGCGCCGAAAGCTGCTCAACCGTGCAAGATGGAAGCTTTACAGAACCGGAATGCGCATTAGTTGTCGCTGAACGAGTCCGTAAAGATTGAAACAGTTTTGGAAAGCAGTTGTGGGGATAATGGCGAAACCCAGCGGCGCAAACGCGCGTCATTAATCTTTGCCAGAAATAGGTGCGCGAAATCTGGGGACATGGGCTACAATGCCGGTGGAGGTCATTAACGGAGGTAATGGAGTTGAACTCGACAATCAGACAAGTCATTTTTTGGGTGGTGATCATTGGCGGAGCAATTCTGCTCTATCGCGTGTTTAACAAACATAACGTCAATGAACCCGCACAGTTGAGCTATTCGGAGTTGCGGGACAAGATCGAAAACAAACAGATTCAAACCGCCGTCATTGAGAAAGAAAAAGTCAGCGGCAAATTGCTGCCGCAAGGCAATTACACATCTGAAATCGGCGGCGACAAAACCGGCGACACGCTGGCGGAATTGATGACCAAAAACGGCGTGCGCGTCGAATTCAAAAATTCGACCACGAGCGGAATGTGGTTTCAGGCGCTGGTCTTTTATGCGCCCTTTATCCTGATCGTTGCCTTCTGGATCTTCATGCTGCGGCAAATGCAATCCGGCGGTAACAAAGCACTCAGCTTTGGCAAGAGCCGCGCAAAATTGCTTTCGAACCAGCAAAAACGCGTGACCTTCAAAGACGTCGCGGGTGTTGAAGAAGCCAAAGAAGAGCTGCAAGAAATCATCGAATTCCTGAAAGAGCCGCAAAAATTCCAAAAACTGGGCGGACGCATTCCGAAAGGCGTGCTGATGATGGGCCCCCCAGGTACCGGCAAAACCTTGCTTGCGCGCGCCATCGCCGGTGAAGCAAACGTTCCTTTCTTTTCCATCTCCGGTTCTGACTTCGTGGAAATGTTCGTTGGCGTCGGTGCCAGCCGCGTGCGCGACCTGTTTGAACAGGGCAAGAAAAACGCGCCTTGCATCATCTTCATTGACGAAATTGATGCGGTCGGACGCCACCGCGGCGCAGGTCTCGGCGGCGGTCACGACGAACGCGAGCAAACGCTCAACCAGTTGCTGGTTGAAATGGATGGCTTTGAATCCAATGACGGCGTGATTCTGGTCGCTTCGACCAACCGCCCGGACGTGCTTGATCCGGCCCTGCTTCGTCCTGGTCGTTTTGACCGTCGTGTGGTGGTCAATCGTCCTGACGTCAAAGGCCGCGAAGGCATCCTTTCCGTTCACACGCGCAAGATTCCGCTCGGCGAAGACGTTGATATTTCGGTCATCGCACGCGGTACACCGGGCTTCACGGGTGCGGATTTGGCCAATCTGGTCAACGAAGCCGCGTTGAATGCCGCCCGCTACAACAAAAAAGTTGTCGCGATGCACGATTTCGAATGGGCCAAGGACAAGGTACTGATGGGTTCCGAACGCAAATCGGCGGTGATGTCAGAAGACGAAAAGAAGACAACTGCGTATCACGAAGCCGGTCACACCATCGTCGGCCTGAAGGTTCCGAATGCCGATCCGGTGCATAAAGTGACGATCATTCCACGCGGGATGGCGTTGGGTCTGACCCAGCAATTGCCCGAAGGCGATCGTTACACGCATTCGTTGGATTACATCGAAGGTTCGATTGCCATTCTGATGGGCGGACGTTTGGCCGAAGACATCTTCCTCGGCAAAATCACCACCGGCGCATCGAATGACATTGAACGCGCGACCGAATTGGCTCGCCGTATGGTTTGCGAATTTGGTATGTCGAACCTCGGTCCGCTGACCTTCGGCAAAAAGGAAGAACAAATCTTCCTGGGCCGTGAAATCGCGCAGCATCAGGATTACAGCGAAGACACTGCGGTCAAGATTGATCAGGAAGTGAAGCGCATCGTCATGCAACAATACGAACGCGCACGCCAGATCATC
>JAEUQO010000317.1 GCA_016789605.1 Acidobacteriota bacterium | reverse complement strand
TCCAGCAACCGTTCCATCAATTGGTTCAAATGGTCAGCTTCGGTTTTCATCACGTCCACGAACGGTTTGAGCGATGCGCGGTCGGAGAGTTTGCGTTCGAGCGCGCTCAAGGTGGTGGTGATGCCGCACAGCGGATTGCGGACTTCGTGCGCGACACCCGCGACCAATTCACCGACGGCGGCCAGCCGTTCGTTGGCGATGACCTGTTGAAAGAGTTGGGCATTGGCCAGCAACTGCGCGGCTTGCGCGGCAAAAATCGTCACGAGCTGTTTGTCGTCTTCGTGAAAGCCGCCGGGTTTGTTCATCACTTCCAGCGTGCCGAGCTTGCGTTCGCCGGCTTGCAGCGGAACGGCCAGCAGTTGTCGCGCGCCGAGCAAGGCGGCGGCTTCGTGACTGATGAGCGGGTCTTGGGCCGGGTCGTTGGTCAGGTAGGCTTCGCCGGTGGTGAAAACCCAGGTCGCGATGGTTTTGTCGGTGAGCGTTGCGCGCAACTGACGCAGTTTTTCGTCGTCAACGCCATAGGCAGGCAATTGCGCCGACAGCGCGCGTTCGTGGTCGTCATACAACAGGATCACGCACATTTCAGCATCGAGCAGCCGCGCGACTTTGCGCGTCAGCAATTCGTTGAGTTTGCCGACTTCGGTGCCGGTGCTCATCAACAGCGAAATGTGATAAAGGCCGCTGAGCCGTTCGATATCGCGGCGCAATTGTTGCCCGGTTTCATTCAGGGCGCGCGCCAGTTGGCCGACTTCGTCCTGTTTTTGCACTGCCAGCGGTTCAAACGTGTTGCCCGCGATCAAGCCGCGCGCAAAGCTTTCCATCTGGCGCAGCGGTTTGAGCACCTCAAAAAACAACAGCGCGGCGCTCAGACAAATGACGATGAGCAACACGACAAACGCCAACAGCACGCGGCTTTGTGTGGGGGAGACGACCGCCGCAAACAGCGCAAGCAACGCGACGGCCCAGCCCAGCAGCAGTTTGGCCAGTACGCTGCGCTGCGGTTGTAACAGCGCCCAAAACGAAGCAGACGGTTTTGCCTGCCAGCGGCGTTCGATTTCCTGAATGGCATTGATGGCTTCGGCGCGCGTGGCGTAGATGTTGGATTCGAGGTCTTTGGCGGCGCCCAAATAGCGCAACACCGAGCGCGTCAGTCCGCTGGCCGAGTAGCGCATCGTGGCCAGCCCGTAATCGTCCGCCAGCGTTTTGATCTGCTCGCCGTAATAATCCACCACGTCGGGCGCGATTTCGGTGCCTTCGTAATTGACGATGGCGTAAAAACGCCGTCCCTGTCGTAAGTATGCGCCGCGCACGTGCTCCGCCATTTCATCCACCTGTGCGCGGCTTTCGATTTTCAGTCCGGCGAAGTTGATGAACAGAATGTTTTGCGCTGGATCAAGCACGAATCGTTCGCGCATGGCGTGAGCGCTCCGGGGCTAAGGTTTGGCGGTGAGCGGCGTCAGGACGATGTCTTTGTACCAGGCTTCGCTGGCGGGGCCGCCGTGAATTTGCAGACAAATGCAGCCGCGTGGTTCGATTTGCGCATCGGCTTCGGTGTAATCCACCGTTTGCGCGCCGTTGAGGGCCAGCCGTATGCGTTTGCCTTCGGCGCGGATTTCGTAATCGTTCCAGGCGTCGCGTTTCAGAATCTGGTTGATCTGTTCGGGCGCGGGGCTGGCCAGCACTTTTTTGCGGCGCGATTCGTCATACAGTGCGCCGTAATAGTTTTGCCCCAGGTCGGCTTGATAGCCGATGACTTCGTGATTGTTGGGAATGCGTCGGCTGCGAAATTGAATGCCCGCATTGGCGCGCGCCGGATCACCCAGCAATTTGAATTTCAGGCGCAACACAAAATCGCCGTATTCCTGTTTGGTGCACAGGAATTCATTGCGCGCAATCGGCGCTTGCAAGGTGCCGCCGACAATGGCGCCTTCGGCAATGCGGAAGATTTTCAGATCGCCTTCCCAGCCGTCGAAGCTTTTGCCGTCAAACAGTTTGGTCGCGCCTTTTTGCCAGGTCAGCGCAGAACTTCCCAGGCAGACGAGAAACAGCACCACGAATGCGAAACCGCGTTTCATAGTTCTCCTTCCAGCAGTTCACGCCGGGCGCGATGATACCGCTCGATGCGCGCCAAATCGTTCGGCGTCAGGTTGGTAATGCGTTGCAGATTGAGATTGTCTTCCAGGTCGGCCAGCTTGACCTGACGCGCCAGCGCATTGGTTTTGACGCGCGTGATGAATTGTTCGTAGCTTTCTTCGGCGCGGCGCGTCAGGCAATCCACCGCGCAAAGAATTTCTTCGGCAAACCCGGCGGCGCGCAAATCGGCCAGGGTCCAGGCGCTGTCTTCCACCACGTCGTGCAACACGGCGGCGATCATTGCGGCTTCGGACGTCATGCGCAGCATCAGCCGCAACGGATGCAGCAGATAGGGCGCACCGGCTTTGTCGCGTTGGCCCTGGTGCGCCTGTGCTGCGATTTCGACGGCGCGTTCGAGCGTCGCCATCGGCCACCTCCTGGCAAAACAGCCTACAGTTCGTTGAGGATCAAATCTTCGTAATTGTCGCGTTTTCTGACGACCTGAACGCTGCCGTCGGCTTCGACGAGCACGGCTGCCGGGAAGGGGCGACCGTTGTAGGCCGTCATTTGCGACATCGTGTATGCGCCGGTGTTGAGCATGGCGATGACTTCGCCGACTTTGGCGTCAGCGGGCAACAAGCGGCAATCGGGCAAATGACCGTCGCCGTGCAAATCGAAATACACGTCGCCGCCGTCGCAAAGCGGTCCCGCCATACGATAGCGGGCGTCGGCGGCTTCGCTCACGCGCGAAGCATTCAGCGCGTGGTAATACCAGTGATACATCACCATCGAAAGCATCAGGTTATACCCGGCATCGGTCAGCACCCAATTTTCGTTGGTTTCAGGGCGATGTTTGACGTTGCGCACAGTGGTCAAAATCGTCACCGCATCGGCGATCACGGCGCGACCCGGTTCCATCACGATTTCGAGTTCGTCGAGTAAATGCTCCGCGCCTGCTGCCTGTGCGGAAGCTCGCACGGCGTCAATGGCGGCTTCCATCATCTGTGCCGATGTCAGTTTTGCGCCGAGCATAGCGCGTTCGTTTTCGGTGATTTCCGCGGCGTGCGCCTGATCGCGCAGGTAATTGACCGGAATGCCGCCGCCGATGTTGATGTGCTGCAATTTGTGACCGGTTTCGCGGTGCAGCCAAAGCAGGTGTTCCCACATCGCGGTGAAAGCGGCAATGTACGGTTCGGGGTCAGGCGTTTGCGAACCGACGTGAATGTGCAGGCCTGCCAGATTGATCAGCGCAGGCTTTTCGAGTGCGCGCAGCATCATCTGACGCGCCTGGGCAGGCGACACGCCGAATTTCGACGTGTACAGCGCGGTTTGCAAACCCGCGTGCGAACGTGTGCCGACACCTGCCACCAGCCGAATCGTGACGTTGGCGCGTTTGGGCAACCTGGCGGCGACCTGTTCGACCAATTCCAGTTCAAACGGCGAATCGAGGTTGAGGGTGTAAATGCCTGCTTCGATGGCTTCGGCGATCTCCTGTTCGGTTTTTGAGATGCCGTTCATTTCGATCTGATCGGGGCGAAAGCCTGCGCGCAAGGCGCGGAACAATTCGCCGCCGGAATTGACTTCGACGTCAATGCCCGCTTCGCGCACGACACGCAACACCGCCAGCAGGTTGTTGGCCTTGGAGGCGAAACAGAGTTTCAGCTTGGGGTGATGGCGTTTGGCTTCGAGCAGTTGCGCGATGTTGTGGCGGATGCGCGGCGCGGAAATGACGAACAACGGCGTGTCATAGTTTTGCGCCAGCGTCACCGCGTCAACGCCGTGAATGTGCAGATGATTTGCTTGTGGTTCGAGATAACCGGGAATTGCCCAACCCGATTGTGATGTGTGTGAATCGGACATTAAACAGAACGGCCTTTCTGAAGTTTGAGCTTGTGGGATGGCTTGTTGCGTCAAGCCTGCAAATGCGCGACGGCGCGCGCGATGATGTAATTCGTCTGGCGCAGGGCATCTGCCGCCTGTTGCGACGAAACCCCTGCTTTGACCATGACCAGTGCCACGCGCAAATCCCAATCGGCGTCTTCCAGTACGCCCTGTGCGGTGGTTTCGTCCAGTTCGCATTCGGCGCGCAACAATCCGATGGCGCGCGCACGCAATTTGATGTTGCTGGTTTTCAGGTTGGTCATGCGGTTGCCGGTGACGTAACCCAGGCGCACCATCGCCATGGTCGAAAGCATGTTGAGCACGAGTTTTTGCGCGGTGCCGGATTTCAGCCGCGTTGACCCGGCGATGACTTCGGGGCCGACAATGGGTTCGATGGGGATTTCGACGGCGCGCGCCAATTCGGTGTTTTCGTTGCAGGTGATGCAAAGCGTGAGCGCGCCACGGTTGCGCGCATATTCGACCGCGCCGATGGTGTAAGGCGTGCGTCCGCTGGCCGCAATGCCGACGACGGCGTCATTGGCTGACACGCCGCGATCGTGCAAATCGCTGGCCCCGGCTTCGCGGTCGTCTTCGGACGCTTCGACGGCTTTGTAACACGCGTCGTATCCGCCCGCGATGATGCCTTGCACAACGTCGGGGGCCACGCTGAACGTCGGCGGACACTCGGCGGCATCGAGCACGCCCAGCCGTCCGCTGGTGCCGGTGCCGACATAAAACAGTCGGCCTCCGCGTTGCAACCGTTCGACGATGGCGTCCACGGCGCGGGCAATCGCGGGCAACACTTTTTCGATGGCTTCCGCGACTTTTTTGTCTTCGGCGTTGATCAGGCGCAACGCGTCAAGCGTCGGCAACTGGTCAATTTCCGCCGTATTGGGATTGAATTGTTCAGTGGTAGTCATGAGAAAAACAGAAGATAGATCAGATTGAGCGCCGCCAGGAAGCCCAACGGAATTGCCAACGCAGCCAAAAACGCAGGGAACACCTGACTCAAACGGTCTGCCAGCGCCGATGACCTGCTCAGTCGGCGAAGGATAAGGTGGATGCACAGCAAGGCGCAGCCAATGATGCACCAGATTATCAGTACGAATAGCGGCCCCATTTTACCTGCTGCCCGGCTCTTTGACTCTGCTTACAGGCCGTAAATGGATTTGGCCAGATTGACCGCGCCGATGACGGGCGGATCTAGTGGTGGCGCAATTTCAGCCCGCGAAGCGACTTTCTGAATTGCCGCGCGCAATGGGGCCAGAATCAATTCGCCCGATTCAAACACGCCACCGACATAAGCCACGCGGAACGAATCGTGTTCCATCCGAAGCTGTTCAATAACGGCGACGGCGGCTTTGGCCAGTTCTTCCGCCGAATCGCGCAAAATCTGCAAGGCGACTTGATCGCCTTTTTCGGCGGCTTCGACAGCGATGCGCGAC
>JAEUQO010000278.1 GCA_016789605.1 Acidobacteriota bacterium | reverse complement strand
TTCGCCCCTATCCAACAGCCAATCACGGCCATCACCGCCCCGGCAAAAACATCCATCACGTAGTGGTATCGCCCATAAATGGTTGCCACACAGATGCTCAGCACCAGCGGCGTCATCCAAAGAGCGTGTCGCCGCGCAAAGCGCCAGGTGGAAATCAGCACCACCACAGAACCGGCGACGTGATTGCTGGGGAATGCGCCGCCGTGCACACGTCCGTGCTGTTCCAGCAGATTGATGAATGCGGTAAACGGTCCGCCCACGAGTTCGATTTGTTGCAAGTGGTTGAGCGTGTGATGCGGGCTTTCAATCGGAAAGAACACGAAAATAAGATAGTCCAGGTAATAGGCCACACAGGTCGAAACCATAAACACGGCGAACTGTTGTCGTTTGTCTTTCAGCCACAAATACGCGCCCAAACCAATCGTCAGCAAAAAGTAACTGGTGTAAACCAGTTGCATGTATTCGGTCAGCCAGTAATTGCTGAACTGTTCAATCCAGACCGTCGGATGCACACCAAAGAGCGCAAAATCAGCGCGAATCAAATGTTCGTCAAACCAGCCCGGATGAATGGCGTGCACGATCAATCCGATCTCTTCAAAAAAGAACAGAAAGAGCACGGTTGGATACCAATGGCTGACAAAACTGAGCAACGGAATGTCTTTGGCGCGCGCCCACGCCAACCCAGAGATCAACGCCATCAATCCGGCGTGAATCGGCAACAACACCGCCCAGGATTTCACGTTCTGCCGACAAAGAATGATGAGCACCGTGGCAAATACCAGATATGCCAGCGTCAGCCGATCAACGATATTGAACAGCGCCAGCGTGCGAGGCATTCGCGCCAGCCAGTGGGCTGAGTGTTCGTTTTGGCGCGCGGGTGAATGCGGCGCAATTGTTGTGCTGTATGGTTCCATCTACTTGCCAACCTCTGTTTGTCTGCCATTCACATGGTTTGTTTGGCCAATTCAACGACGCCGTAGAGTGCGCCGTTTGGCCTGAGCCGGGCCGCGTTCTCGGTAGGTGATCGGCCAATCGCCTTGTCTCAGCCACGGACGCTCGCCGAAATCGTTGTCCAATTCGGGGTGCGCGCGTAACCAGGTCAGCGCCAGTTGCCAACTGCGTCTGATGCGCGTCTTGCCAGGATTAAACGCCGCGACGAAATCTTCGGGATGGCATTTCAAGCTATCCAGCGAATGAGCAACGAACGACCATTTCATCATCAGCGTTAGATTTTTGTGGATGCCTTCGCCGCGCCCGTAATGTAAGGCGAGATTGCAAGCGCCGAAAACATTGCCTTGCGCGGCGCTTTTGCGAAACCAACGAACGCCTTCTCGGTCGTCACGTTTCACGCCCAGCCCTTCCGCATAAATGATTCCGACTTCATTTTGCGCGGCCGCATCGCCTTGCTGTGCCGGTGGTAAATGTTTGGCCAACAGATTTTCTTCTTGCGCCCAAACGCCTGTCGCAAACACAGCGAGAAGCAAGACCGAACTGACCAGCGGTAAACGCATGTTCATTCCTTCCGGTTATAACCACGCCTCGACGTGTTTTTCATCCAGGCGTTCTCGCGTAAAGGTTTCGCACAGCCAGCCTTTGCGCTGCGCAAATTGGCGTAACCGTGCGTCGGCATTCGTCGCGACGGGATACCCGACCAACGCCAGCAAGTGCCGGTCGCTGTAATGATTGGCGTAGGCAAACGAACGCTTTAGGTCAAAAGCATCCGTGCGGTTCAATTCGCGCAAACATTCGGCTTTGGTTATGCCATAGGGATGCACGCCCGCAATGCGTCCGGTCAGTTGTCTGCCGACGACTTCCAATTGCGTGCCGATGCGCGCCGAAACGCCGAGAGATTCGGCAAGCGGTTCGAGCAGCGGATCGAGCGCTCCCGATAACAGCACCACGAAATGCCCGGCGCATTGATGCCAATGCAAACGATGCATAGCGTCGGGCAACAAACGCGGCGCGATTTCTGTCGCGAAACATGCGCGCGCCAGACGACGCAATTGCGCCGCGTCCTGACCGTGCAAATAGGCTTTGTTGGCGATAAGCGGTGATTGGCCTGCGCGCAAGGCCTGCCATCCGCCCAGCAAAAAGCGCCCGATGTCTGTCGCTCGCAAAACCCCGCAGCGCCACAAAAAGCGCGCGAACACCTGTTCCATCGAAGCGCCAGCGATCATAGTGCCGTCTACGTCAAAGATGGCGGCAATCCGTTTGTCTTGTGCTTTATCGTGATCCATATCGTTTTATTCGCAAGCTATTGACGGCGCTTACCACACCTTGGGCAAGACCAGTTCCTGGCGGAAAAACCGCACGCCTTCGACCAACACCGGCACGCCACGCACGACACAAAACACGACCGTTACGACCGCCAAAGCCAGCGCGCCCAGACGCACGCCGGGCATCAATCCCGCCACCAGCGTTTGCCATTCGGGTGTGATGACCAACATGCGCCAGACGCCCAAAGTCAAAAACGCCGCGCATTTGACGATGCCATATGCCGCGCGGCTGGCGCGCGAACCGACCAGCATGCGCCCCCACCAGGTTTCCATCATGGTCTTTTCGCCAAAAGCGGTTTTCCCTTGCGTGAACGCGATCATGCGCAAGAAATCAGTGAATCCGCCGCGGGCAATCACAATCACGGGAATCCAGAACGAAACCATTCCGGTAGCCGCAAAATAGATCCAAAACACGCTTTCGACGATGCGGTCGGCGGCGATGTCAAAAGCTGCGCCGACATCGCTGGTACGCCCATCCCGGCGCGCGACATATCCATCCACGGCGTCCAACGCCAAGGTCAGAACCAACAACACGACCGCCGCCAAACTGGCGTATCCCGACACGCCAAACAGCGCGATCGTGGCAAACGCCAGAAACACGCGCACCAATGTGATCAAATTCGGAGACATGATTTCCTCCCTTGCCTATGGTTGCCGCAATCTTTTGCCGAACGTTCGTGACAATCTCCAGCGTCCGACAAAAGACCGTTGTGTCAGAACACGCAACGGCACATTTCAATCGTTGTGCCAAGCTGTGACGGAATCGGCTCAACCAGGATAATCGCTGTGTGCATTGGACTTTTGCGGCGCGGCAACGCAAGATACGCCGCCGGTCGCCGACATCATCAGCATTGAACAGCGCCGGATTTTTCTGACGCCTGACAAATTGCGCGGACTGTCGGGAAATTGCGGGCGCAAAAGCACGACTGGCAGTCGAGTAAAAACTTTTTGGTACGGGGCACGTATGGAGGGGCATGCCGAGAACGATTCGCAGCACTGATCATCTATCGCTTCAATACTTACTGGGCGCTTCGGCCCTGAGTCTGGCGCTTTCGTTTGTGCCAATGGCGCGCATGCTCGTTTATCCGTTCCGACTGTTTGTCACCTTCATCCACGAAGGCGGCCACGCCTTGGCGGCGCTGCTGACGCTGGGCAAAGTCGAAAGCGTGAGCATTTATGTCAATGCCAGTGGCGAAACGCTGACGCGTGGCGGAGTCCAGCCATTCATCGCCAGCGCGGGCTATCTGGCCAGCACGATCTTTGGCGCAAGTCTGTTGGTGCTTTGCCGTCGCGGCAGCAACACCAAAGCGGCGCTGACCGTCACTGCCGGAATAATTCTGGCGCTGACAGCGTTTTATGCCGGTGATCCGTTTAGCTGGGCGATGGGAATTTTTATTGCGATTGCCTTGATCCTGGTGGTTATTGCGGCGGGTCCGCGTTTTGCGCACTTTTTTCTCAGCTTTCTGGCAGTGCAATGTTGTTTGAATGCGCTTTTCGACCTGGACACCCTTTTCTGGCTGACCACGCGAACCAATTCGCAAAATGACGCCGTGACCATGCAACAACTCACCTTAATCCCTGCTGCGTTTTGGGCTGCCGCCTGGATGTTCATTTCCGTGGTGGCGTTGATTTTGGCGTTGCGCAGTTACGCCCGCTCAAACTGAACTGCCGCCCGTGCAAACCAAATCTGGCCGTTTTGGCAAATCGTGCGCCCAGTGTAGTAATATTGGAACCGTCTTGATCGTCCATCGTGTCAGAAGTCTGGTAGCCCCTCATGTTCTACTCACTCTTCGACTCAATCTTCGATCCAACCAGGAAGGAGCTAGGAAGTTTATGAAGCACAAGCACCAATTGCGCCGTCGCGCGCAGGCTGGGTTTTCGCTTATCGAATTGCTGATCGTGGTGGCCATCATCGGCATTCTGGCCGCCGTCGCGCTGCCCAGATTGCAGGAAAATCTCAAGCTCGGCAAACAAACCGCGGCGATCAACACCTTGCGCACCATTCACCAAAACGAAGCCCAATTCAATGCGATGAAAGGCAAGTTCGGCAATTTGCAGGACCTGGCACAGGCGCAACTAATTGACGGCAATTACGCGAGCGGAACGGCCATCAACGGCTACGCCTACACTTCGCCAGTGGCTGATGCTGACAAATACTGTGTGCAGGCAACACGTCAGGCGGCTTCGACGGCTTATCGCGATTTCAACGTGATCGAAGACGGCACCATTCGCTTTTCCGAAACCAAAACGCCCAGCCCGGTCGCGCACGGCGAAGGCTCTTCACTGTCAGGCGGCGAAACGGGCGGCACGCAAGGCCAAGGCGCTGCACAACCGAAGCAGTAAGGTTGCAGCTCGTTCGTTCACCTCACAACCGAATCTTCTGCGCAGGTCCCGCCAGGCATTCGACTCCGGCTTGGCGGGCTTGTCGCTTTCTCACCCGGTCAATCAGCCGCTTTTCAAAAAACCGCTCTTGATGGCCCGCTTTACTGCCCGCTCAGCCGCAAACTATAATCCCGGTTCCGTTCATTCAGCGGATTGAATCCATAGATTTGGCAGTGGGAGAAAGCATCATGAAACAGCTTCCTTGGTTGAAGTCCGGCGCGTTGGTGTTGCTCGTCGCCGGAGTATTGTGGGCGATGAGCGGCGTCAGTGCGCAGCAACCGGCACCCAAACCGCAAACGCCCCAAACACAAAAACCAGGCGAAAAACAGGACGACACCAAACCGCAGGACGACGTCAATATCATCGTCAACGTGCGGTTGCCGATTACCGTCACCGACAACAAAACCAACCGGTTTGTCGTGGATTTGCAAAAATCGGATTTCGAAATTACGGAAGACAAAATCCCACAGGAGATCGTGTCTTTCACCGTGCAAAGCGATCTGCCGCTGGACATCGCCGTGCTGATGGACACATCAAACAGCGTCAAACCCAAACTGAAATTTGAAAAAGACGCGGCGGTTTCCTTCTTGCAAACGATGCTGACCGCGCGCAAAGACCGCGCGTTGTTTGCGACGTTCGATTCGCAAGTTGAACTGCATCAGGATTTCACCAACCGGCTGGACCAGCTCACGCGCGCAATTGACAAGGTCAAAGCCCAAGGCGAAACCCGCATGTACGACGCCATCTATCAGGTCTGTGAAGAAAAAATGTTGGCGCCGTCTTCGCTGGGACGCCGTCACGCCATGGTGGTCATCACCGACGGTGAAGACACCATCAGCGAAAAAGAACTGAAAGACGCCATTGACCTGGCGCAACGTTCAGAAACGCAGGTCTTTGTCATCAGCACCAAAGCGGGCGGCTTTTTCGGCGTGCAAAGCGGCACGGTTGACCGCAAAGAAGACAAGGATTTGAAGCGGTTGGCGGAAGAAACCGGCGGACGTGCCTTTTTCACGGCTGAGGTCATCGAACTGGAACGCAGCTTTTCGGCGATTGCGCGCGAATTGCGCAGCCAATATCAAGTTGCGTATCAGCCGACCAATGACAAATACGACGGCAAATTCCGCCGCATCGAAGTGCGGTTGCCCAATCACAAAGAACTGAAATTACGCACCAAGGCTGGTTATAACGCAGTTCCGCCGCGCAACATCACCGTGACCAGCGGCAAAACCAACGATTAGCCGCTCTGCGCCGGATGATCATGAGCCACCCTTTCTCAGTGACTGTGGGCGCGCGTTTTACAACTTCGGCCTGACAACAGGCTGTCTCAGGCGGTAGAGAGCCAAAGAGAGAAAACCGTATGAAATCAGCAATCCGACTCCGTTTTGCCTGGTTGGCATTCGCAGCGATGGTGGCAGCAGCGATGCTTTACACGCTGACGCCGACAAACAGCGTCAGCGCCCAGCAAAACAAACAAAAAGAGCAAAAACCAAAAGAGCAACAGCCGCCCAAAAAAGACGCCGAAGGCGAAACGCTGAAAATCGGCACCCAATTGGTCAACGTGCTCTTTAGCGTGCAGGACAAACAAAACCGCTATCTGAACGACCTGAAACAGGATGACATCGAAGTTCTGGAAAACGGACAGGCGCAACCGGTGTTTGTCTTCAAACGCGAACTGGATTTGCCCTTGACCATGGCCATCCTCGTGGACGTCAGCGGCAGCGAACAATACACCTTGCCGTTGTTGAAAGACGCTGGTGGCCGATTTGTCGAATCGGTTGTGCGCACCGGCAAGGACACAGTCAGCGTGATCAAGTTCGAGGGCGAAGCGACCGTGATGCAAAACCTGACGTCGAATCCGGCGCGCGTGCGCAAAGCGCTCGAGGAAATCGCCTTTACCGCTGCGCCGCCCGGAGGCGTGTTTGGCGGCACAACACCGCCGATCAACGGCGGCTCGCGTCAGGGCGGCACGTCGTTGTATGACTCAGTCTCGGCGACCTGCACCGATATGCTGGCCAGAGAACCGGGACGCAAAACAATCATTCTGCTGACTGACGGTCAGGATACGACCAGCCGCATCAAACTGGACGAAGCCATCAATGAAGCCTTGCGCGCTGAAGTCGTCATTTACTCAATCGGCATTGCTGATCCGGGATTTGGCGGCGTCAACGAAGGCGTATTGAAAAAGCTGTGCGAATCAACCGGCGGACGCGCCGTGTTTCCCAAACGGCATCGCGATCTGGATGATGCTTTTGCCCAGCTTGAACAGGATTTGCGGCAACAATACCTGCTGGCGTACGAACCGAAAAATGATACCTCTGACGGCACTTTCCGCAAGATCGAAGTCAAACTGAAAAACAAAACCGATAAAGAGGCGAAAGAACTGAAAGTTCGTCACCGCAAAGGCTATTACGCCCCCAAAGGCTAACTGAGACGCTGTCTTGTATTACCCATCCACGAAGAGCACGAAGCGAAGCGCGAAATCCGTCGCCTCCTTCGTGCTCTTTTTTTGCGCCTGGTTTCGCGCCACACCCGCCGATTTAGCTCCCGCCGAAGCCAAACAACACGACTGGAAACGCGATGTGTATCTATGGTTGCCGCTGGCCTGTTTGTCGTGGTGGCTGGCGTGGTATTTCCAGGATCGGTTCATTACGGATTGGGACGGGTTTGATTACACGACTTACACCGTGCAACATCGCCCGACGGCGTTGGGGCTGGGGCGAGCGCTTTTTCTCGGCTACAACTACTTGCTTTGGGAAGCTGCGCACCGCTGGCTGGGTGTTCTGCCAGATCACGCCTATTTGGTGATTCGTTATGGCGTCATCGCGCAAGTCGGTCCGGCTATCATCGGCATGTATGCGCTCTGCAAGGAATTGACCGCCAAACGCGCGGCGGCTTTTCTGGGCGCGTTGTTGCTGGCCGCGTCGCCGTATTTCATCGCCTATAGCGGACGCGCGATGAGCGAAATCCCGGCCTTTTTCATGCTGAGCTGGGCGTTGTGGTGGATGTTGCGCAGCTTGCGCACGGGCAAAACAGCCTCGTTCATCCTGGCGGCGTGTCTGGTCGGTTTGAGCGCCAACCTGCGCGAATTCGCGGTTTTCTATCTGCCGATCATTCCGCTGGCCGCGTGGTGGTATCGGCAAAGCTGGAAGTTGTGTCTGACGGCATTTGCGCTGGCCACCCTTTGCGCTCTGGCAGGCATGATTTTCTGGGCCAGTTTCGATTACCTTTACCTGCCTGCCGTCATCACCTGGTACGGCTTGAGCGCAGCCGAACGTCGCGCCAACCCGGTCACCGTCAAAAACTTCTGGTTTCTGGCCAAGTTCGCCTTTCACTGTTCGGCGACAATGGCGTTGCTCTCACCGCTGGCACTGACCTGGCTATGGAGCCGACGACCTCAACGACCGCTGTTCTGGTTGGGGTTGTCAGGGCTGGGAGCCAATTTGATCTTGCTGGCCAATCACGATCTGGCAGTCAATCCGCGCTATTTGTTGACGGGCTTGCTGGGATTGGCGCCAGCTTGCGGCTGGTGCCTGGCTGAATTGTTCCGCTGGCAATGGAAACGCGGCACGATGGTCGCCGCCGGACTGGCGGCCTTAACGCTGGCAACCTACCTGCACGAAGCCAAAGAATTGTATCAACACGAATGGGCCGCGCTCGCGGCGCAAAAATACATTCGGAAAATCGAAGGGCTGCCCTGGAATGCCGGCTTCATCGTCGGAATGCGTACGCCGCTGGTGAGCTTTTTGGCAGGCGTCGAAGCGCGCCCGTTCTGGCGCGTGATTGCTCCGGGGGCGGGCTGGCCGGATGACAAACTGGATCAGGCCATTCAGGATTTCTTTTACGCGGGCCGCGAAGTCTATGTGGATTTCGACCCGGAGCTGTGGCAAACCGGCGAGCGCGAAAAAAGCCGTGAAGCCGCCGGACTGGCGATGATCAAACAGTGTTATCGGCTGCGTCACATTCGCGATGACTTTTACCAGATTCTGCCCCCGCCACCACGCCGCAACATACCTGTTCAATCAGATTTCAAATCCGCTTACACAAAACGGCAAACCGGTTCCGGCAAAAAATAGAGACGAAAAAAGATTCATGCTCTTTTCCCCCATCTCGTTTTTTGTGGACCAACCCGGCGGCGTTCGCGGCTCTTGTTCCGACGCCAAAAGCCAGGGTTAAAACACCGCGCGCTTTCGTGCGCTTTCTTTTGTCGCCAAAGTAAACCGCGTCTCAACCTCGCCGCCGTCCAGAATGCGCGCGGTCAAATATTCGCCCAAGGCCGGTCCGTGTTTGAATCCGTGCCCGGAACCGCCGCCCGCCAACCAGACATTGCCAAACGCCGGATGCCGATCGAGCAGGAAGTCGCCATTTGACGTGTTTTCGTACTGGCAAACGCGCGTTTCGATCACGGGCGCATTTGCCAATGCCGGAAAGCGGCGCGCCAAAAATGCGCGCACTTCCGCCAAAATCGCGGGCGTCACCGTTCGTTCAGCCTCGTCAGGGTCAATCGCTGCGCCGTGACGATCCAATGCCAGTTTGAAACCGCGTTGTTCCAAATCCGGCAAACCATAAAACTCTGCGCCAAAATCAATCCAGGTCGGCATCTGCGGCGAAGCAAACCCGGCGTTTCCGGGCGGAATGCCGAAAAAGAAAACTTCCTGACGCGTGGGGTGTATGCGTCCCGCCAGCAAATCGGGAAACAATTTGGGCAGCCACGGCCCACAGGCAAACACAAATTTGTCTGCGGCTATGCGCGCGCCGCTGTGCGTCAGAACTTCTGACAGCGCACCGTCGCCGGTTGGCGGCACAATCGCTTCGTGCAGCAATGCGCCGCCTTGTCGCACGAAATCTTCCACCACGGTTTGCACCGCACGGCGCGCCAGCAATGCACCGCTGTCTGGTTCGTAAAGCGCCCACTGCACGTCGCCAAAATTGATTTGCGGATATCGCGCATCCAATTCAGTGCGGGGCAGCTCTTCAAACCGAACGCCGGTTGCGCGCAACGTCGCCAACGTCGCCAACGTGTACGGATCATTGGCGCGCGCCATCCACAACACGCCCGTGCGCTGAAACAATTCGGGCCGTCCGACACGCGCAAATAACTCTTGCCAGCCCTCCAAGGATCGTTGTGACCAGCGCGTATAAATTTCGTCGCCGCCGTATCCCATGCGAATGATGCGTGATTCACCACCCGAACTGGCGCGACTGTGTGCGGGGCCATATGCCTCTACCAAAGCCACGCGCAAGCCACGCTGTTGCAGGCGATGGGCAGTCCAGGCGCCAAATACGCCTGCGCCGATGACGACGGCATCGAAACTCTTTTTCACGAATGATTTCCTCCTGCGTAATGATCGCCAATCCATGAAGGGCACTGACACTGAATTCAGCGATCCGAAGTGTTCAGGGCTCACGCTTTGGCGTGGGGGATTGGGTTACCACGCTAAAGCTTGAACGCTAAGCCTTAATTCAACGCGATTGCCATTGAAGGGCGGTGCCGGGCGCTGTGCCCGCCGTGACGAAGAGACTATAATGAGCGCGCCCCGGGAATCCAGCGACCGGCAAACGCAATCCGGCTCGAAATGCAATCAACACAGCAGATACGCTCGACAATTTGTATGTCATCCAACGACGCAGCCTGGCTGCCAACCGAACGCGAACGCCTGTCACAAACCGCCCAAGCGCGGCTGGCAAGCGCGCGCTTTCAGATGGAAGACAGCAGCCTGACGGCGTTCTGGGCGGAAGTAGCAGCCCTGCGCAACGAAGTGGCGCAAACGTTGACCGCTCACGCCACAGAAAGTAACGCGCACGAGTTGCTTGCCTGGCAAACAGAATTGCACCAAACGTTGGATGAGCACGTCGCGCAAGCGGTGGAAACATTGCTGGCGGCTCGTTTGGGCGCACTGACAGAACAAGCGTCGCGCGATCCGCTGACCGGCCTGTTCAACCGCGCGACGTTTGAACAACGGTTACGCAACGAAATTGAACGCGCGCGCCGTTATGGTCGTGAATTCGCGCTGGTGTTGTTTGATGTGGATGGCCTCAAAACCGTCAATGATCGTTTTGGTCATCCGGCGGGCGATCAGGTATTGCGTTACCTGGCCCAAATGCTGCGTTCCTCTTTGCGACAAAGTGACGACATCTTTCGCCTGGGCGGAGATGAATTTGCCGCACTCTGTCCTGAAACGTCCCGGCCCGCGCTGGAAAACCGTTTGCCTCGATTGGAATTTGTGGTGCGACAATCAAATGGCAACGCTCCGTGGGCTGATCATTGGGGCTTGAGCTGGGGCGTCGCCTCCCTGCCAGCCGAAGTACAAGAAGCAGAGGCGCTATTGGCGCTCGCTGATCAACGCTTGTATGAATGCAAGCGAACTCACCATCAGCATGTCGCCGCGCGCCGATAAATGGTTTTATCCATGAATACTCCGAACACTCCGACTCCCACAACGTCCTTACATACGCAAACCGCCATACCGCCCTCACCAGACATTCGCGTGGTTTACGCGGTGCTTTCCGTCGGCTTTTTACTGTTGCTGTCATTGATTGGGGCGGTCACCTGGCTGAGCACTTCGCGTATGCGCGAAATCAGTTTCAAGGCGCGCGACTTTTCGCAGGATTACCGTCTGCGGTTGACTCTCGCCCTGCAACTGCGCGAAGAAACCGGCACCTTGATCGCCCAAGCCAAACTCGTGCGCGCCACACGTCACCGCCCCATTCCGATCATCCCCTTCATCGCCGGGTTCAACGCTTCCGACAAAGAATTTCGCCGGTTGCTCAATGACGCGCGCAAAGAATGGAAAAAACGCGCAGAAAGCAAATCCTTGCCCATAGAAGAACTGGCCGCCTGGAATGCCGTCGAAGCCGCCGCCGAAAAATTTCTGGTTAGCGTGCTAACCGCTGTGAATGAAGACCCCCAGACGAACGAAACAAACGCGACCACCACGCCCAACAATGCGACCAACCCGCCGTCAACCGGGGCCGAACAACAAGCGCCGCCCCCAAGTGTCGGCGATGACACGATTCAGGAACGGTTTCGGCTTTTACGCGGAGAAATAGATCGCGCCACCCAAACGCTGGTAGATACGATCATCACCTCGCAAACCAGCAATCTGGAAAAAGCCGCGCAACAACAAACCGAATCTGCTGCCAATATTCAGCGCATCGGCTCTTTCGCCTTTTTGCTCGGTTTCTGTTTTGCGGTCGCAGCGTTTTTGGTGGCCAGACGGCAAATCACGCGTTTGCGCCAGGCCAGCCAGGGCATACGCGAAGCCTATGAGTTTGCCCAATCTGTGTTTGACAGTCAGGCCAATGACATTTTGGTCTTCAACGAAAACGGCGAACGTTTGGCCGTCAACCAGGCGTTTTACAAACACTTCAA
>JAEUQO010000258.1 GCA_016789605.1 Acidobacteriota bacterium | reverse complement strand
GCGCGTTGCGCCTGCTCAAACGTCACAAGCACGGTGCCGTCTTCGTTGCGCGTCAAAGTGGCAGGCGCTTCTTCGGCGCGTGAACGGATTTTGACCGTTACCCGCAAAGGCTCCGTCAGTTCTGGAATCGAAATCCAGTTGACGCGGTTTACGGTCATGTCCTGTTTGAGCAAATCATCGCTGGAACCGACCACGACGCGATTGTTTTTGGCGTCTACTTGAACCACATACAGCGGTTCAGGCGCGGAAATGCCCAGCCCTTTGCGTTGTCCGACGGTATACCGGTGAATGCCCTGATGCGTGCCGACAATTTCGCCTTTGGTTGTGACGATGTTGCCCGGCGTCAATTTTGCGCCTTCCAGCGCCGGACGCCCCGAAATCTGAACCAGCGGCTGTGACCCCACTGGCACATCGTTATCGCTCAGCCGTTTTTCCCGGTCTTCTTCCAGATACCGTTCAATAAAACGGGCGTAATTGCCGTCCGGGATGAAACAGATTTCCTGGCTTTCGGGTTTGTGCGCGGTGGGCAATCCGGCGGCTTCGGCGATGTCGCGCACTTCCTGCTTGGTCATTTCGCCCAAAGGGAACAGCGCGTAACGCAACTGCTCCTGCGTCAATTCAAACAAAAAATACGATTGGTCTTTGGCACGATTGACCGCGCGCAACAACAACCAGCGCCCGCGCGCTTCGTCATATTGCACGCGCGCATAGTGCCCGGTGGCGACTTTGTCGGCATCCGCCGTTTTGGCCAGTTCCACCAGTTTGTCGAACTTCAAAAACGAATTGCAGGCCACACACGGACTGGGCGTCAGCCCATCCAGATATTTTTGGACGAAGGGCCGCACGACGTCCTGCTCAAACTCGTCTTCCAGGTTGACGACATAAAACGGAAAGCCAAGTTTGACCGCGACGGTGCGCGCATCGTACAGGTCATCCAGGGAACAGCAACGCGAAGGCAGCGGTTCACCATCCGGCCCGACATTGATGCGGCGCTGATTCCAAAGCTGCATCGAAAATCCGACCAGCTCGTGTCCTTGACGTTTTAGAAGTGCGGCGGCGGTCGAACTATCTACGCCTCCGCTCATGGCAACTGCAATCATAGTTTCAGTTTAAACCTCACCAGTGCTAAGATGTGCGACCCGATTCTAGCACGGGGCATATCAACAACGCAGGGATGATTGCGACGCAATGACTCAAGCAAAAACCAATGCTGCTACGGCAGGCGATCAAGTAATCGAAAAATACCGGATTACCCGCGAACCTTTTTATCTCAACATTAAAGACGAAGTTGCGCTGTTTGAAACCGCGCACAAAGCCAAACTGCCCGTGATGCTTAAAGGCCCAACGGGTTGCGGCAAAACCCGCTTTGTCGAAGCCATGGCCTACAAACTGGGGCTGCCGCTAATCACCGTGGCCTGTCACGAAGATTTGTCGGCCACGGATCTGGTCGGTCGCTTTCTGCTCGAAGGCGAAGAAACCGTCTGGCACGACGGCCCGCTGACCAACGCCGTACGCCACGGCGCAATTTGTTACCTTGACGAAGTGGTCGAAGCACGCAAAGACACCATCGTGCTCATCCACCCGTTGACCGATGACCGCCGCATCCTCCCGGTTGAAAAACGCGGCGAAGTGCTGACCGCACCAGACAATTTCATGCTGGTCATTTCCTACAACCCTGGCTATCAAAGCGTGCTCAAGGATTTGAAACAATCCACCCGCCAGCGTTTCCTGTCACTCGAGTTTGACTATCCGCCGACCGAAGCCGAAACGCAGATCGTCGCCCGCGAAGGCAACGTCAATCCGGCCACGGCGCGCGATCTGGTCAAAATCGGCGAAAAGGTACGCAACCTGAAAGGGCACGGTTTGGAAGAAGGCGTTTCGACCCGCTTGCTGGTGTATGCCGCGCAAATGGTGGCGCGCGGTGTTGATCCTGTCACCGCCTGTGAAATCGCAATTGCCAGCCCCATCACCGACGATGCCGAATTGCAACGCAGCATTCGTGAAATCGTGACCACTGTGATTTAGAACCCGCACGGCAAAAGGCGGCAGGCAAAACCGGAAGCGAATTCCGTCGTGTTGCCTTTCGCCTTTTCCTTTCGCTTTATTCCCTTTGCTTTATGTCTGAAGAGAGAAAAGGACTGACCGGATCATTGCTCAAGGGGCTGACCAAGAGCACCGTCGAAGCTCTGGCCATGAAGATGGGCTTGAAGCCCAATGAACGCGGCTGGGTGACGGTGGACATCGGCGCTTCGCTGGTGAGCGTTTCGCCCAAAGTGGCGATGGAATTTTTCCGCGCCGTGCAGGAAGTCGCCCAATTGGTCGAAAACGGCGACCTGCGCTCCTGGGCCGAAATCGGACGCAAAATCGCCTTGAACAATGCCGAAGAAGCCAGCGACTTTTTCCGCGATTCGATAGAAATTCTGGCCATTCTGCCTGAGCAGATGCGGTCGCTGTTGATCGCGCTGTGCGCCAAACAAATCGTCCTTTCTCCGGCTGCCGCGTTGACCACCTTTCGCAATGCGCCGCGCACCATCGCCAGTTTGCGCGAAGAACGCTATGCCGTGCGCCTGTTCAGCATCGCCGTCGAAGTCGCACACCGCAGCGTCAAACACAGCACCGAAGTGCTGACCGCTGCGCCGCAAGCGCTCAGCGCGTTGCGCAATCTGGAAGACGGCGCGGTCGAATCTCCCATCGAAGCCGTTTTGGTGCTGGCCGAAAGCTTTGCCCAACGCACGGGCGCAACCGCCGCCGAATTTCTGACCGCCGTCGGTGAAGGCGTCGGCTTTGTCGAAAATCCGGCGGACATCGTCGCCTTGTGCAAACAAACGGCGGTCTTTTTGGAGCGTGGCGGCGCGACCGCGCTGCAATACTTCCGTTCGGCCCGCTCGGTCATTGAGGTCGGCGGCACGGCCAGTTTTGAAAAGTGGAACCGGGTCACGCGCAAAGTCGCCGACGAAGGCAACGCCATTGTTTATGACTTTTTGAAGTTGACGCCCAAGGTGCTTTCGACCCTGGCGCTCACCCAACGCCGCCGCGCGCCCGAACGCGTTAATGCCGTGCTCGATGTTGTCGAAGAACTCGCCGGCCTGAACGTTTATGTCGCGCTCGAATGTTTCAAAAGCAGTCCGCGCGCGCTGGCCACCGCAACGCTGGATCAGTTTCAATCCTGGGCGCGCGAAGGCGCAACGTTGCACAAACAGGATCGCCGCAAAGCCCAGGCCTATTACGCGCTCGAATCCAAAACCAGCCAGGACAGTTTGCGCGGCGCACACGACGGGCTGTCGCTCGAATCGGTCTCGCATTTGCTGCGGCTGTATGTCGAAGGGTTGACCGGACGCGAAATGGTCATCGCGCCGCTCGGCTCCATTCCCGAAGAAGCCAAAATCAACGACGGCCATACAATCCAACTGCCGTCGGTCATCGCCGAATTCGGCTCGCTCGAAGACGATTTCAAACTCTATAAAGCCCTGGCTGCGCATGCCGCTGGTCAGGTCGAATTTGGCACGCGCGCCGTCGGCAGCCCTGATGTGCGTGCGGCGCTTTCTGAAATCGAAACGCATTTCGCCGAAAAAGAGCGCCAAAAACTGGCCGAAGGCACACAGGATCAGGAATACGTGCAGTATTCCAATACCGAGCATCTCGGCCTGTCTACGCGCCGCGCACTCGATCCGTCGCAATTCGAAACCGCCGATTACAAATTCGTGCTGTCGCGTTTTCCCAACCACATGTTGGCCGGACGCATTTTCACCACGCTGGAAAATGGCCGCATTGATTGGCGCTTACGCACGGCATATCGCGGCATCCGGCGCGATCTGGATTTTGTCCGCAATCGCCTGGTCGAACGCCGCCCCCCAATCGCCGAATTGACGCTGGAACAGGCAATTTATGAAATGCTGTTTCAGATCACGATCTGTGGCGGTGTGATTGACGAACAGGCGCGCCGCGCTTACGGCGGCGTCATCAACGAATTTGAATACATCGTCGCCGATTATTTGCGCCGCGACGAAGCCACCGTCGGCGACACGTTGATAGCGACCTTCCGCGTGTATGAATTGCTCGACGGGCGCAAGAATCCGCCGCAAAACGAAAGCGAAAACGAAGAAGAAAAAGAGGACAGCGAAAGCGAAGGCGACGACGACAACCAAAACCAGAACGACCAGCAGCAACAGATGTCTGCGCCGCAACAGCGCCGCCCGGAACTGTTCAATCAATGGTCGCAACAGGTCGAAGAAACCCTGCCGAGCGATTCTGATTTGCTGAATGAGTTGATGAACGCCGAAACCAGCGAGCAGGAATTGCAGGACGGCGACGAAGCGTTCTTCTATGACGAGTGGGATCGCGAATTAGGCGATTACCGTGCGCGCTGGTGTCGTGTGATTCAACGGGAAAACCGCAAAGGCCACCGCGATTTCGTCGAACAAGTGCGCGCCCGGTATGCGGGCGTGATTTCTTCGATCCGCAACCAATTCCAAATGCTCAAACCGGAATCGTTGCGCAAGATCAAAGGCGAACTCGACGGCGAAGATTACGATTTACAGGCGCTGATTGATCATTACGTTGATCGCAAGACGACGGGCCGTCCCTCGGATCGGCTCTATATTCGTCGCATCCGTCGTGAACGCGACGTGGCCGTGTCGTTCCTGCTGGATATGTCGTCTTCGACGGCACGCACGATTACACGACATCCCAATCAGCCCTACACACGCCCTGGCCAGAAAATCATAGACATCGAAAAACAGGGCCTGGTGCTGATGAGCGAAGCGCTCGAAGCCGTCGGCGACGCCTATTCGATTTCCGGCTTTACCAGCGAAGGCCGCCGCAACGTCAAATATTTCGTCATCAAACGCTTCGGCGAAAAGTATTCGCCCGAAGTCGAACGCCGCATCGGCGGCATCACCTATCACAACAACACGCGGCTGGGCGCAGCCATTCGTCACGCCGCCGCCGGACTGGAACAACAGGATGCGCGCACCAAATTGCTGATCGTGCTCAGCGACGGACGCCCCTATGACCACGATTACGGCGATTCTCGTTACGCCCGCGAAGACACCAAAACCGCCTTGCGACAGTGCAAAATCCAGGGCATCACGCCTTTCTGCATCACGATTGATCGCGAATCAGAAGCCGAACTGAAAGACCTTTACGGCGAAGTCGGTTACACGATCATTGACGACGTGATGAGCTTGCCCGAACGTCTGCCCGGCATTTACCGGCGCTTGACTACTTGATCGCACGCAACTAACGCGAGACAGCCCAATTGGGCTGTCTCGCAGGCATCTCTGACGCCCCACACCGTCAGGCTCCCCACAGTCAGAACCATTGCCTCTAACTGCCCTGTGGCGCAGACCGCAGAGCGGGCCAAGCCGGTAAATCAAGAAGCCTTCCCGTTTACCGTTTTCTCGTTATTACTCGTTACACGATCATCCGTGGCTCTTTTTTGCCTTCCTCTATCGGCGAAGGCGGGCGAGAACTTGGCGGCGGATCGTCATACGGCACCGGCGGCAAATCGCTGGGCGGCACCGGAATTTGATCCACTTCGACATTGTCGCCCGGTTGACGTGGCAATCGTTTCGGCGGAATCGTGACGTCTGGTTGTGGTTGCGGTTTCATTTGTGCCTCCTTCTCCGCAAAGTTATTCGAGCGTTTGCGGACTGGCCGCAGCCGCCAACCGCACAACATTTTCACGCGCATCGCTGGTATAAGTCGCAGCGGCGACTTCGTCGTTGAAATACAACCGGCGCGGTGGCGCACCGTCCGGTTTGATGGCAAACAACAGATCCGCCAGTTCGTCAGCGTGTTCTTCTTCAACGGCCAGAATCTCTTCGATCAACCGGCGCGAAGTCGGGTCTTTGTCGCCGAAGTAATGCGTGATCTCGCGATAGGTTTCGATGGCGATGCGTTCGGCAATCAAATCTTCCTTGAGCATTTCAGCCAGCGAATTCCCTTCCTTATATTCGCTGTGGCTCAAGCGCGCGACCAATGCCGGATTCATTTCCGGCTTGCCGCCAAGTTGCTTGATGCGCTCGGCGATGCGGTCGGCGTGTTCTTGTTCTTCATTGGCGTGCTGTAAAAACTCTTCGGCGACGGCTGCCGAATGAATTCCCGATGCCATAAAGTAATGAAAGCGATAGCGCAGCGTGCAAACGATCTCGGTCGCCAGCGCTTCATTCAAAATGCCGATCGCCTCTTCCGGGTTCAGCTCATACGTGGCGGTGAGCGCGCCGTTTTCAATCTTTTGCCGCGCCCGCGTGCGAATCTCTTCCATGTTCAACACAAAACTCATAATTCCCTCCTCAGCTTAAAATCGAATCTTGCGCTACGCTGTCAAACATCAGGCTGACAGCGTCTTGATTTGCTAGATGGCAAGCGTCGTTCCGCGCATCACGCGATTTGCGCAACTGCCCGTCAATACAGGTGACTCAGCCGACAGAGAAAAGAATGCCTGGCGCGGTGTCACACAGCATGGTGAAGCGGTCGCAGACAGACTGTATGCCACGCAAACAAACAACGCGGCGAAGCTGTATGCCAGCGCCGCAGCGCCTTGCGTTCATACAACCTTGACTGGCGGCGTCTTTCTAGCGAACAGCCGAGTTCTGAATCGGTACGCAAATCCTTTAACCCAACCGTTGTCGCAAACACGAAAAAACACAACAAGTCATTGTGCGTAGCACGAGTTACCAACTTTTTGCCGCGCGGCAAAAAGCAATGGCATCGAGCTTGCACTTCGTGATGGCGAGGCAAAAACAATTGCCGGAGCACATCGAGGAGCAGCTCCGGGGCACCATTGAATCAAGCTATCGGCTGCTGTGGCGACACAACGCCGATAGCCTTTTTTGTCGCCGTTGGCGGCGTTGCGATGAGATGTCCTGGCTGGCTGTCAGGTCTTGGTGTGCAAAATCAACCGCTGCTGCGTTACGCCGCAGCCTTTCATGAGGGAGAAACACAAATGTGGAATTCAGATGAACTCGAAGGCAAAGGCAAACAAATCAAAGGCACCATCAAAGAGAAACTCGGTGACTTAACCGATAACGACTCGTTGGAGCGCGAAGGGGTGGTGGACCAGGCGGAAGGACAGGCCCAGGAAGAATTCGGCAAGGCGCGGCGCAAGGTCAAAGAGGCTGTGGAGCAAGCCCGCGAAAATGTGGCTGGTAAGTAGCGCTATTTCCGCTGGCGGCGGCCCAAGCCGGTCTCGGCTGGTCGCTGCCAGCTCATCGGTCAACAAGCAAATGATGACGCACAAGATCATCACCTTAAGGAGGAGAGAAAACGATGAAGCGGACATTATCAATCTTATTGCCAGTAGTGTTGGGCGTGGCGCTGACCGCCGCCTGTGAGACGGCCAGCGAAAATCCCGTCGCCAGAACCACAGGCGAAACCAGCGCCATGACCAGTTCACAGCTTGAAAGCGCAATCAAAGCGAAATTCAGCGCGGATGCGCAACTCAATGCTGCTGACTTGAGCGTGAGCGCTGACGCCGAACGGAACGAAGCAACGCTGACAGGCACAGTCGAAACACAGGAATTGCGGCTGCAGGCGGTGGCCGCGGCCAAAAGCGCACGCGCCGGATTGCTGATCACCGACAAAATTGACGTCAAACCGCGTGAAGTCACGCGCGAGACGTTCACCGAAGATCTGGCGCGCCGCGAACGTGAACGCGCCAAAGAGATCGGCGACAAAATCGGCGACACGCTGGATGACGCATGGTTGCATACCAAAATCGTGGCCAAGCTGGTCACCAACAATGACACGCCAGAGCGCAAAATCAACGTAGACGTCAGCAACAATGTCGTAACGTTGCGTGGTACGGTGGATTCGGCAGAGCAAAAGGCGGAAGCCGAGCGCACGGCGAAGGAGACTGAAGGCGTGAAGCGCGTGATCAATCAACTGAAGATCGCGCGCAAGTAACCAACAACGTGTTGGGGCAAGAATGAAGCTCGACGCGCACTTCGCATCCCATCTCTAGTGCGCTGTCGTGGGGCGTTTGCTGGCATGGCAAACGCCCGTTTTCTTTGGCGAATCTATTCGTAACGCAGCGCTTTGATGGGGTCTACTTTGGCGGCGCTCAAGGCCGGATAGATGGCCGCCAGCAAACTAATCAACACGGCAAACAAAATCGCGCCCGCCGACAAATACCAGGGGATCGAGAAAAACTCGACGTGCCGCATCGGCTGACCGGTCTGGCGCAAAATCCACTGATTGGCCAACGTGTTGGCCACGCGGTCGATCAGCCAGCCACACGCCACGCCTAGCGAACCACCCAACAAACCGATCAGACTGGCTTCGACAAAAAAGATACGCATGATTTCGCCGTCAGAACCGCCAATGGCTTTCATGATGCCGATTTCGCGAGTGCGCTCGCGAATGGACATGATCATCGTGTTTGAAATGCCGAACGAAGCCACCAGCAAGGCAATGCCGCCGAGCAAAGCCAAACTGCTGTTAACGATCAGAAAGATGCGCTCGATCTCTTCAAGCTGTGACGTCACCGAAAACGCACGCAGCCCCATTTGGCTGAGACGTTCGGTCACCGGTTTGATCTGGCTGGGATCGGCAACGCGCAATTCAACCGCGCGATAACGCACGGCGTCCGCGCTTCCCTGTCCGGTCAAAGCTTCTCCCATGCGCTCCATCGGCGACAGGTTGGCCACGCGCAATCGTTTGGCCTGTTGCAATGGCACATAGAAATTTGCATTGCCGAACGGCCCTAGACTGATTCCGCCTTCGTTTTTCAAAACCCCCACGATCCGAAATGTATGCCGCTCAAATCGCCCGTTGTCTTCTCCCGGCTCGGAATCGCTCGCGCCCGAAAACAATGGTATGCCAAAGATGCTTTCGCCAGTCGCGGCATTTCCGCCCGGCAAAGAAAGCACCACGATTTCCTGCCCCAACGCAGTCTGGGCGTCACGCGTGCGTTCTTCGTCAGTTTTTGTCTGCGCAGCTTGAAACGGGCCGTTTGGCGCGCCACGACGATTGCGACGGCGGCGAAACGCTTCCGGGCTGAAAGCGCTCAAAAATGTTTCGCTGATGATGGCTTCGTTGCCATCGTCGCGGGAAAATCCCTGTCCGGCCAAAAAAGTTTTCAGCCGTGGGTCTTCGCCTGCGATTGCGCCGGCCACCGGTTGAAAGCGCGTGCGCTCACGAAAGCGCACATAACTGTTGAACGTCACAACGGGAGCGGCAAAGCGTACGCCAGCGAGTTTTTGAATTTCAGCCAGCGTTTCATCGTCCAGCACACGACGCGGGCGACGCGGCACGCCGGGGCTTTCTGCCGGAGTCGCCGGTTCTGCCGTCGCGGACGATGGGCTGGGTGAAGCGCCAGCAGCAGGCGCGTCCTCTTCTTCTGCCGTGTCATCGAGAGAGGTGCGGCCTTCGTTCATCGCCAGCAAATCTTCGGCGTCAGCGCCAAGGACGGTGATCGCGGTGAAGGCATCGAGCCGGGCAAAGGCCTGCCCAATGATGTTTTGCTGCAAGCCGATGCCGAAACTAACCATGGTGATAATCGCGGCCACGCCGACGATCACGCCAATGGCCGTCAATGCCGTGCGCAACTTGGCTTGCCGCAAATTGCGCAATGCCAGCGCGATGATGTCTGAAAAATTCATAGGGCGACTGATGATCGAAGCCTGTCTTTAGGTCTGAGCAAGAAAGAGCCGCATCACACGGCTTTGCCATCTTTGAGCCGTACCACACGCGTGGCAAAGCGGCTGGCTAATTCCTGATCGTGGGTGATTAACACGATGGTTTTGCCGTCGCGCTGGCGCATTTCATCCAGTATGCCCAACACTTCGGCGGCGCGGTTGCTGTCCAGATTGCCGGTCGGTTCGTCGGCCAGCAACACTTGCGGTTCGTTGGCAATGGCGCGCGCAATCGAAACGCGCTGTTGTTCGCCGCCTGACAATTCCGACGGCAAATGATCGGCGCGCTGCGCCAATCCCACGCGCTCAAGCAATGCCTGTGAACGGGTATGCCGTTCGCGTTTGCTCAATCCGGCAAACGCCAGCGCCAGCGAAACGTTTTCGCGCGCGGTCATGGTCGGAATCAAATTGAAGCTCTGAAAAATCATGCCGACGCTGTGCAATCGGTAACGCGACATTTCCCAGGACGAAAGCGGCGCGAGGCTCTGTCCGTCATACAGAATTTCACCCGTCGTCGGACGATCCAGCCCACCGAACAGGTTCAGCAAAGTAGATTTGCCTGAACCGCTGGTACCCAGTACGGCGACAAATTCACCGCGTTCGATGGCCAGCGAAACGCCCGCTAACGCCTGTACGGTTTCTGCTTTCATCCGATAGGCGCGCGTGACGTCACGCGCTTCGAGAATGGGCATATGACTTCTTCCTTCGCCAAAAGTGATCTCGCCCGGCATCATAGTGGGAATCTACGGCCAGGTAAAACCACGATTTGTGGCAACGTCGTTCTATCGTGCCATTGTCAATTCACGACTCTCAGCAGAAAATAGTCTAGCTACCTTCGCCCCCAAGAGCGGTCTGTTTGCCGGATCATGTGCCGGACATTTTTCCTTGAAACGATTGCCTCAGACGCTCCTTCATCATGGGTGAAGTCAAACTCTCATACGTCGTCTGCACTTGCCGCCCCCGCTTGCCAATTCGCATTCATTTTTTTCTGGAGGAAAAAGGATGTTCCATCATAAC
The DNA here is from genome assembly GCA_016789605.1 of Acidobacteriota bacterium. Taxonomy (GTDB): domain Bacteria; phylum Acidobacteriota; class Blastocatellia; order RBC074; family RBC074; genus RBC074. The sequence goes on along the minus strand of JAEUQO010000258.1, from coordinate 6,056 downwards.
AACCATGCCCGGCAACCCAACCTCGTCCCGGGATCGCGGCTGCGCCTGCTGGTCCTGGCGCTGATCACGGCAAGTGTGTTGTTGACAACCATCGCGCGGCGCAATGCAGCGCACGCGCAATCGGGTACGCCCGTCACCACCGTGTCAGCCGCCAGTTACGAAACGACTGCGGTCGCGCCCGGCGCAATTGTCGCCGCATTTGGCGCCTCACTCGCTACTGCCACACAAGCGTCTTCGGGATTACCGTTACCAACGTCACTTGCTGGCACCACCGTACGCGTCAAAGACAGCGGCGGCGCAGAACGCCTGGCCGGGCTGTTTTTCGTTTCGTCCGGACAGGTCAATTACCTACTGCCGGTAGAATCTGCCGCAGGCGTCGCCACAGTCACCATCCAATCAGGCAATGGTGTAACGTCGCAAGGCAATGTCACGATCAAATCGGTCGCGCCTGCGGTTTTCAGCGCCAACAGCGATGGCGCAGGCGTCCCCGCTGCTGTCGTGTTGCGCGTCAAATCCAATGGCGCGCAATCATTCGAAGCGTTGTCGCAATTCGATTCTTCCACTGGTCGCTACAAACCAACGCCGATCAACCTGGGACCCGAAGGCGAACGCGTGTTCCTGATTCTGTTTCTGTCCGGCATCCGGCGCGCGTCAGACCCCAACAACGATGGCAACACACGCGAAACCATTCATCTGATTTTGGGTGGCAACGAACTGACACCGGATTACGCTGGCGTACAAGGCACGCTGGCCGGACTGGATCAGATGAACATCGAATTGCCGCGCAGCCTGATCGGACGTGGTCGCGTGACCTTGTCAGTGACCGGCGCGGGAGCGACATCAAACACAGGCGAGATTGACATTGCGCCAGCATCAGGCACAGCGCCGCCGTCCATTAGCGGTTTCAGCAGCCCCACCGTGTTGGCCGGGCAATCGCTGAATATTCAAGGCAACGGCTTTACGTCGCCAGCGACCAGCAATCTGGTGCGCATGTCTGGCGTGGAAGCCACCGTCACGTCAGGTTCTTCAACGCAGCTTTCCGTGGTGGTGCCGTATGGCGCAGAAAGCGGTTCGGTCAGCGTTCGCACCAACCTCGGCGAAGGCGCAAGCGCAACCCCGCTGGCCGTGCGCACGTCAATCAGTGGCATTGTCGAAACGACCGCCCGTGAACCCATTCCCGGCGTCAAACTCACCGTGCGCGGCACCAGCATTACCGACACAACCGATGCCGAAGGAACATTTCTTTTGCCGGATGTGCCCGGCGGGTTGGCGTTTGTGGATATTGACGGCGCTTCCGCGCAAACGGCGTTGCCTTATCCCGCCGTCGTCGTGAAAAAACAGGTGACGGCCAGCCGCGACAACCCTTTTGATCAACCGGTCGCGTTACAACAAGCCACCGGCCCCGGCATTGACGTCGGACAATCAGGAGGCTTTGCCGCTGAAACCGCCGCCACGGAAGGTTCCATCCAAACCAACGGAGTCATTTTTGAAGTCCCTGATAACGCCACGGCGCGATTTCCTAACGGCGCAACACGTGGACGGTTGTTTCTGACGCTGGTCGAAAACAGCCGTTTGCCCGAACAATTGCCCATCGGCCATTTCAGTTCGCGTATTGTGCAAATCACGCCTTTCGGTGTGAGGTTGACTCCTGGCGGCAAACTCACGTTTCCCAACCCGGACGGATATGCGCCGGGCACCAAAGCGATGTTGTTCCGTTTCGATCAAACACCGAATTCGCCCAATATCGGCGGATTTGTCGTGGCTGGCACGGCCACTGTGTCTAACGACGGAATGCGGATTGAGACCGAACCGGGCGCAGTGACAGAAACCAGTTACTACTTCGTGTCGGTGTTGCGCCCCACGACCACGGTCATCGGTCGCGTAGTGGATAGCGACGGCGTGACGCCAGTGCGCTTTTCACTGGTGCGCGCGCGTGGCCGCGAAGCCTTCACTGACGGCAATGGCGGTTTCATTTTGCGCGACGTGCCCGCTAACAATGCCAGCGATCTGCTAAACGTCGAAGCGAGTTACGCGCGCCCTGGTGGTCGCGTAGACCGCGCGCAACGCACCAATGTCGCGCCGGTGATCAATGGATTGACCGTGATTTCGCCAGCAATTGTCTTGCCTTCGCCGGCGACCAATCGCGCGCCGGTGGTGCTGGCGCCAGACAATCTCGTCGTCACGCAAGGCGAAACGCGTGATGTCAACATCCTGGTCAATGATCCCGATCCCAACCAAACGCTGACCGTGCAATCATCTGTCGGGCAAAGTTTCGCGCGCATTCTTTCGACCACGTCACGGGGGTTGTATCTGTTGCGTGTTACGCCAAGCGCAGACAATGGCGGCGATTACACGCTCTCGATTTCTGCCAGCGATGGACTGACCACGACCATCGAACGCGTCTCGCTGCGCGTAAATCGCCCGCCCACAGCCACCGCACAAAACGTCACGACGGCTGCAGGTTCTGCGCGCAGCTTTTCGCTGAGCGGTAAAGACCCCGATGCCGATCCGTTGCAATACATTGTGACGTCACAGCCTGCGAGCGGAAAGCTGAGCGGCACGCCGCCAGATTTGACCTACACGCCGAATGCAGGGTTCAGCGGCACGGATCGTTTTGTGTTCAAGGTCAATGATGGATACGTTGACAGCGCCTCAACCGCTGTCGCCATTCAAGTGCTGGGAGCAACCGCCAATCTGTTACGCAACGGCGGCGCAGAGGAGGGACAGCTTTCGAGCAGCAGCACGCAAGTCTTGCCGCTGACGGGTTGGACCACGACGAGCAACTTTATGGCGCTGGTGTATGGCCTGACCGGTTTTATGAGCACGGCAGAAGGACAGCGAGTCAACGGCAGCAAAGGCTATTTCGTCGGCGGTCCTAATAACGCGACTTCCACCGCAACCCAAACCGTCAGCGTCGCCAATTTCGTCACCGACATTGACGCGGGTCGCCGCGATGCGGTGTTGCAAGCCTATCTTTCCGGCTTTGAGCAGGATACGGCGACGGCGCGCGCCGATTTCATCAATGCGGCCGGGGCAATTCTGGGAACGATCACCATCGGGCCGGTCACCAATTCACGCGCCACCTTCCAACTGCGCCAGGCGGTAGGGACCATCCCGCCGGGCACACGCAGCATACGCGTCACGTTGCAATCGTCACGCGGTTCGACCGATGCGTATAATGACGGGTATTTCGAAAACGTCTTTTTGGGCATCGGTCCCAATTGATTCACCCAAATAAAAACGGGGGCGCTCATCAACGCCCCCGTTTTTATTTTGCACTGAAAAACCACTCAACGCCGCAACAGCCAGCCCAGCAACAAAACCAGCACACAAGCCAACAACACCACCAACAACGGCGTTGAAACACGCACGGCGCTGTAACTAAACGCCCAGTTCAAATCGGCGGGCAACTGGCCAAGCCGCCACGACAGTCTGTCGCCAAAGCGCAACAACGCGCCACAAACAACCAGCAACAGCCCACCGAGGAACAGCATTCTGCCCAGTTGTGCTCCGTTGCCCAGATTCATGGCGTTAGCAATGCGTTAGCAAAATTCCGTCGCGTTGAAGAAATAGCTCAATTCGATTTTCGCGTTTTCCGGCGAGTCAGAACCGTGCGAAGCGTTTTCGCCCATGCTGGTGCCAAAATCGCCGCGAATCGTACCTTTCGGCGCTTTGGTCGCATCAGTAGGGCCCATCAATTCGCGCCAGGCTTCCTGGGCGTTTTCTTTTTCCAACGCCAACACCACGCTCGGGCCGCTGGTCATGAATTCGACCAATTCACCGAAAAACGGACGTTCGCGGTGCACGGCATAGAAACCTTCGGCCACGGGCTTGGACATGTGAATCAACTTCATCGCGCGAATTTTGAATCCGTTGTCGTTGATGCGCTGGATGATGTTGCCCGTGTTGCCCGCGCGCACGGCGTCGGGCTTGATGATCGCAAAGGTCATTGTCGGTTGTGACATAAATCTCCTCGAATAGATGATAGATGGATTGCTTGCTCTTGCTGAAAAATGGCAAGGTGAAGTAGTCGCGCATCATAACAACTGGCTTTTCACACCGTCAAACTGTGTGTTGCCACGTGCGCCAGTTTTCATCGGCTTTTGGCAACTGGCGCAAATTCCTTGATGGCAGCGATAACCAATTCCTGCTCGGCCTCGGACAAGTCGTAATAAAACGGCAAGCGCAACAACTGATCGCTGATGCGTTCGGTCACCGGACAGTCGCCCGGTTGCCCGCCATAGCGCCGCCCCATATCCGATAAATGCAATGGTTGATAATGAAAGACGCTGAGAATGCCGCGCGCTTTGAGGTGTGCGATCAACTGTTGCCGCATCTCTAACGAAGGCAACAGCAAGTAATACATATGAAACGGTTGCTGACAGTGCGCGGGGATAAATGGAGTGCCGATCCCGTGTTCCGCAGCCCAGAGACGCAACTGGGCATCGTAACGTTCCCACACCTGACGACGTTTGGCTTGAATCAAGGTGCGCGCTTCCAGTTGCGCAAACAAATAAGCAGCCAGCAAATCCGACGGCAAATAACTCGATCCGACATCCACCCAGGTGTATTTATCCACCTGACCGCGAAAAAAACGGCTGCGGTTGGTGCCTTTTTCGCGCAGGATTTCGGCGCGTTCCACCAGACGCGGATCATTGATGAGCAACGCGCCGCCTTCGCCGCAGGAAAAGTTTTTCGTTTCGTGAAAGCTTTGCGTCGCCAAACAGCCAAACGTTCCCAAATTGCGCCCGCGATATTGACCAAACAAACCATGTGCGTTGTCTTCGACCACCGCGACGCCGTGGTTTTCCGCCAGCGCCAGAATCACATCCATTTCACATCCGACCCCGGCGTAATGCACCGGCACGATGGCTTTGGTGCGCGCTGTCAGCAACTGCGGCAATTGCTGTTCATCCAGGTTCAACGTATCTGGCCGAATGTCGGCAAACACAGGCCGTACGCCGCGCAACACAAAAGCGTTGACGGTTGAAACAAACGTAAACGATGGCACGATGACTTCATCGCCCGGTTGTAACTCAAGCAACAGCGCGGCCATTTCCAGCGCGTGCGTGCACGACGTCGTCAGCAAGGTTTTAGTCACGCCCAACGTTTCTTCCAGCAATGCGTGGCAGCGTTTTGTATACGCGCCATCGCCTGCCGCGTGTCCTTGCCGAATGGCATCTTGTAAGTAACTGAGTTCATTACCGACCAACGCCGGTTTGTTGAATGGAATGCGCACAATCTTTTCTCTTGATAAACAGTCAGGCAAAAACACCGCTCAACGCCCCAACGTCTGACCGGGGCTGCGCAACAGTTCATAGGCATTGATCGGCTCGCCGTCGTCTGCTTGTACACGCGTCACCAACAGCACGCCATCACCCGTTAACACTTTTGTGCCAACGCCTGGCTCAACGCCGATGACGCGTCCCGGCACCCGACCAACATATGCCAGTTCATCCGGGCAACGCTGCGCCGCCCAGATGATTAATTTGCGACCCTCCAGCGTCGTGTAAGCGCCGGGATAGGGAAAGGTCACCGCCCGGATCAGGTTGTGAATCGAAGCTGTTGCTTGTGTCCAATCAATGCGATTGTCTTCGGGCAATCGTTTGCAGGTATAGGTCGCTGCCGTGTGAGCTTGCGGCGTCGCCTGGACGGTGCCCGCAAGCAAGGCGGGCAAATTTTCAGTCAACAGATTCAGGTATGTTTGCGTCACCCGTGCCATCACGTCCGCGATGGTTTCTTCTGCGCCGATTGGCACTGCCTGTTGCGCCACGATGTCTCCGGCATCTACGTGTTCTGTCATGCGGCATAAGGTGACGCCGGTTTGCGATTCACCATTAAGGATCGCCCAGACAGTCGGCGCAAATCCGCGATATTGCGGCAACAACGAATCGTGAAAGACATACGCGCCTAATCGCGGTGCCTGAAAGACATTCGCCGGAATCAAATAGCGCCAGCTTACGGCCAGCAACAAATCCACTGACGGCAAATCGGCGCTGGCTTTTTCAACGCGCCGCGTTTCAACCAACCGTGCGCCGCAGCGTTGTGCGAGTGCG
>JAEUQO010000233.1 GCA_016789605.1 Acidobacteriota bacterium | reverse complement strand
CCAACTCCTCTTCGTTCTGTGTCTCCGTGCCTCTGTGGGGTTCCCTGGCTGAGGAACTCAATACAAGGCAAAGTTGAATTCCAGTTGCGAGCGTACGCTGATGGCAACGCCGTTTCGTCTGGCAGGCTGGAAGCGACTGCGCCTGGCTGCTTCGATGGCCGATTCAGTCAACCCATACGGCAAACCGCGCAACACGCGAATTTCGCGCACCTGACCTTCCGCACCAAACACCACATTCAACACAACCACGCCTTGCATGCGGTTCTGGCGTGCGTCTTCGGTATAGCGCGCGCGTTCCTTGTACAAAATGGTCGGACGCAAATTGGCCGTCGCGTCATAGATGTGATCATCATTGCCAGTTCCCGTTGTCGTCCCGCCGCCGGGTTTGAAAGCGCCGCCGCCGGTATTGCCATCCTTGCCCGGACCATATCCTGGCCCCTTGCCCGGCCCAATGCCTGTCCCTTCCCCCGGTCCACGCGAAGGCGCAACAAGCTGCCCGCGCAACTCGCCGACCGGCCCGTCTTTCAACTTCAACAAGGTTTTTGGATCGGCAAATACGGTTTCCGGCACAATCAAACTCGCCTGCATTTTCGGCGGCTCGAAACTGGGCGGATTGATTTGCGGCAACAACGCCGCCAATGGCGCTTCGCCGCGACTAACAGGCATTGCGTCACTGCCGCCGCCGCCGCCGTGTGCGCGTTGCGGTTGCGTCAGGCTGCCGCCCAATCTGCCTGCGGCATTTTTCGCAGCGTTCGCAGTGGCGTTGTCAGGCGGAACTCGGAATAACAATTTGATGCCGCTGAACGGATCATCAGGCTTGATGCGCGGTGCTGCCGCCACGGGCTGTTGTCGCAGCGGCAGATTGAGCAGGCCAAGCAAGACCGTCACCAGAAAAAAGCAGGTGTAGGCAATAACCGCCGCCGCCACGCCTGCTTGCAACCAATGACGCCGCTGGCGCGAACTGCCTTCGCCGCGCAACAAACCGGCGACAAACTGGCGCGGCTGTTGTTTCAATTCACGCGCAGCGGCGGCAAATTCACGTCCGCAACGCCTCCATAACGATTCCTGGGTGAGCAAAAAATTCAGTTCGCCGTCCTGCAATCGGGCACGCAAATCGTAACGAACCAACTCAGTCGCATCTTTCGGGCAATAGGTGAAGCCTTCAGCAAAGCTTTGAGCACACTTCGGACAGACCTTCATAAAGTGACTCCTTGTTTGTCGTTTGTTGTCAGTAGAAATTCGCTGGACGGACTGCGCCAGCGTAGCCTTGATGCCAGTGATTTTCGGAGTTGGTGCCGGATGAACGCCGCTTTAAGGGAAGTCTTGCAAAAGGAAATGAAGATTTTTTAGTTCAGCCCAATTGCGTGTCGTTCTGCCTTCGTTGTCACGCTGCCAGCGCTGTATTATCGTGCTCGCCGAAAACTTTCGCGAAACATCAACATCCACGCTCAATCCGACAACACTATGAAGATGAAACGACTTCTTGCCGTGAGTTGCGCCGTTGCCATTTTTGCGGGCGCGTTGTGGTTTTACGCGCAACAGACCGCCGCCCAAACCAACAACGGGTTCACCCTGGAACAGGTGCTGAGCGCACCGTTCCCAACGGATTTAACTGCAGCGCCAACCGGCGAACGCATCGCCTGGGTCTTTAACGCAGAAGGAAAACGAAACATCTGGACCGCGGAAGGGCCAGATTTCAAAGCCCGCCAGTTGACGCCCTACAACGACGACACCGGTCAGGAAATCACCAATCTGGAATTCACACACGACGGCAAATGGATCGTGTATGTGCGCGGCGGCAGCGAGAATTCTGCCGGTGAAGTTCCCAATCCAACCAGTGATGCGGCAGGCGCACGGCAGGAAATCCTGGCCGTCGAAGTCGCCAGCGGACGCGTTGCGCGCTTGGCCGAGGGAGCAGGCCCGGTCGTGTCGCCCACCGATTACCGCGTCATCTTCAGCAAAAACGGTCAGCTTCACCTGGTCGAAATCGCCAGCGGCTCAGAACCGCATCAACTGTTTGTCGCACGCGGATCGAATTTCGCGGCGCAATGGTCGCCGGATGGCAAGCAACTGGCGTTTAACAGTTCGCGCAGCACGCACAGCTTCATCGGCGTGTATGACTTTGATAAGCAGGCGATCAAATACATTGCGCCTTCGGTGGATCGAGACTCCACGCCGCGTTGGTCGCTCGACGGCAAACGCATCGCGTTTATTCGTCAGCCAGCGCGCGGCAACGCGCCGCGTACCGTGACGCAAGACGCCCCCGATCCCTGGACGATCTGGGTGGGCGATGTCGCCACCGCAGCAGCCAAAGAAATCTGGCGCAGCGGCAATCGTCCGGAAGACGCTCCGCCGCGCCTGGCGGGCGAGAATTTGTTGCAGTGGGCTGCCGATGATCGCTTGGTGTTCTCTTCAGAAATGGACGGCTGGATACGGCTGTATTCGATTGCAGCCAGCGGCGGCGAAGTAAAAGCGTTGACGCCAACCGGTGGTGAAATTGAGACGATGACATTCACACCAAATCGCCGTTACATCATCTATTCATCAAATCACGAAGACATTGATCGCCGCCATCTATGGCGTATTCCAGTAACCGGCGGCCAGTCCTATTCGCTCACCGGCAATGTCGCGACACCGAATGGGCTGCAAAAGGGTGAAAGCATTCAGTGGCAACCTATCGTTACAGGCAATGGAAACAAACTCTGTTATCTGGAGTCAGACGCGTTTGCGCCAGGCAGAATTTCCATTGCGACCTTCAATCAGGTTAAACCGGAATCCGAGGGATTCGGTGTGACGCGAGCGATCAGGTTCGAGAACGAAACGCTGTTTTCGGCAAACAAACTCGTAAAGCCGCAACAAGCCATCTTCAAAGCGGCTGACGGCCAGGAAATTCACGGCCAGCTTTTCCTTCCCAAAGACGCCAAGCCTTCGGACAAATTGCCCGCCGTGATTTTCATGCACGGCGGCCCGATGCGGCAGATGTTTTTGGGTTGGCATAATCGGTACTACTACCACAACGCTTACGGCTTCAATCAGTATTTGGCGAGCAAAGGCTACGCCGTGTTGTCGGTCAATTACCGGCTGGGCATTGGCTATGGCCGGGCCTTTCGCCAGGCGAAAAACGGCGGCGCGCGCGGCGCTTCGGAATATCAGGACATTCTGGCCGGAGCGCAGTACCTGCGTGCGCGCGCGGACATTGATCCGGCTCGGATTGGTTTGTGGGGCGGAAGTTATGGCGGCTATTTGACGGCTTTGGGTTTGGCACGCAATTCGGATTTGTTTGCTGCCGGAGTTGACTTGCACGGCGTTCACGATTGGTCGTTGCGGCTGTCCAACGCCAACTGGATCGAATACGGCAACCGCGACGCAGTGAAAATCGCGTTTGAAGCGTCCCCGGTTTCGTCAGTCGAAAAGTGGAAATCGCCCGTGCTGTTCATTCACGGCGACGACGACCGCAACGTCGCGTTTTCGCAAACGGTGGATTTGGTCAGACGGCTGCGCGAATTGAAAGTGCCGCACGAAACGATTGTGTATCCTGACGAAGTTCACGATTTTCTGCTGCACAAAAACTGGCTGGAGATTTACCAAGCCGCGTTTGATTTCTTCGAGCGCAACCTAAAACCCGCCAAGCCCAAAACCGCAAAAGTAGACACGCTGATTCGTGGCGGCAGCGTGATTGACGGCAGCGGCAGTCCCGCGACCAAAGCCGACATAGGCATCACGGGCGACCGCATTACGTTTCTCGGTGATTCTGTCGCCGCCAACTTACAGGCTGACCGCGTGATTGACGCCGCGGGCTTGATCGTCGCGCCGGGCTTCATTGATCCGCACACGCACGCCGATGAAGAGCTGTTTAGCCCGCAACGAAACGCGAATCTGCCGTTTCTGACGCAAGGCGTGACGACGGTTTTCATCGGCAGCGATGGCCGCAGCAAAATCCCGCTCGGCAAATCCTTGCAACAACTCGACACGCAAAAGATCGGCACCAACGTCGCGTCCTTCGTCGGTCACGGAGCCGTGCGCTCTGCCGTGATGGGAATGAGCGATGCCGCGCCGACGGCGGAACAGCTTGAGAAAATGAAAGCGCTCGTTCGACAAGGAATGGATGACGGCGCAATCGGGCTTTCGACCGGGTTGTATTACGCGCCGGGAAGTTATTCCAAAACCGAAGAGGTCATCGAACTGGCCAAAGTCGCGGCGGAACGCGGCGGCGTGTATGACACACACCAACGCGACGAAAGCTCATACACCATCGGCTTGCTCGGTTCGATTCAGGAAGTGTTGCGCATTGGTCGCGAAGCGCGCATTCCCGTGCACATTTCACACATCAAAGCGCTGGGCGCGGATGTCTGGGGACAAAGCACGCAAGCCATCGAAATGATCAACCGCGCACGCGCCGAGGGCATCAACGCCACGGCCAATCAATATCCCTATGTCGCATCGGGCACCGGCCTGGGCGCTTCGTTGTTGCCGCGTTGGGCCGAAGCCGGAGGCCGTCAGGAATTTTTGAAACGCATTGACGATCCGACAATTCGCCCCAAGCTGATGGCCGAAATGGAACAGAATCTGAAACGGCGCGGCGGGGCAAACTCGCTCTTGCTGCACAGCAGTGACCGCACGCTCAACAACAAACGCCTGGACGAAATCGCCAAAGCGCGCGGCAAATCACCGGTCGAAACCGCGCTCGATATTTTGAAAGTCACCAATCCCGGCGCGACGTCGTTCAACATGATCGAACCCGACATCGAAAACTTCATGAAACAGCCTTGGGTGATGACCGGTTCAGACGGCTCTGGCGGGCATCCGCGCAAATGGGGAACGTACCCGCGCAAGATTCGCGAATACGTCATGAACCGCAAAGTCATTTCGCTGGAGCGCATGATTCAATCCAGCAGTTTGCAAGTCGCCGAGACTTTTCATCTGAAAAACCGGGGCAAACTGGCTGCAGGCTATTTTGCCGACGTCATCGTCTTTGACCCGAAAACCATCACCGACCGCTCAACCTATGAGCGGCCTGAACTACAAGCCGAAGGGCTGCGTTTCATTTTGGTCAACGGCAAACTGGCGCTGGAAGACGGCAAACACACCGGCGCACTGGCCGGACGAACCTTGCGACACACAATCGCGCAAGCGACTGTCGCGCCCTAGATCAGATTTCATTTTGGCGTAAAGGTTTTGCCACAGAGGCACAGAGCCACAGAGTTTTTTAAGTATTCCTCTGCGTCTCTGTGGCTCCGTGGCCAACCCGTAAAGCGAATTGAAAAACGATCTAGGCGTCAACCATCAACTCAAGGAAATTCCGCAAACAGGTCTTTATGAATTTTTCTCTGACGCTTCCTGAAAACCGCGAATTCGATGTGATTGGCTTCGGCTTGAACGCCGTGGATCATCTGGTCGCCATCCCACGCTTTCCGCAATTCAACTCTAAAGTCCGGTTGACCGAACATCGTCAGATGCCGGGCGGTCAGGTTTCGTCGGCCATGGTCGGCGTACAACGGCTGGGGTTGCGCGCGGCCTATGTCGGCAAAGTCGGTTATGACAACGAAGGCCGCATGCTGATCGAATCCCTGCAAAAAGAAGGCGTGGATTGCACGGGCGTGCAAATCGCCGTGGGCGCCAAAACGCAGGGCGCAGTGATCATCATCGAACAGTTTTCCGGCGAACGCACCATCCTCTGGTATCACGACGACGGCACGCGCATTCCGCCCGAAGAATTGAAACGCGAACAGATCGTGCGCGGTCGCGTGTTACATCTGGACGGTTTCGATACCGCTGCCGCCAGACAAGCGGCACAGTGGGCGCACGAAGCCGGTATGCCGGTCACCATTGACCTTGATACCGTTTATCCCGGCATTGATGATCTGTTGCCACACGTGGATTGTCTGATCACTTCGCAAGGGCTGGCCAATGAACTGGCCGGGACGATGGACGAACGCGAAGCGCTGAAAAAGTTGAACGAGCGTTATGGCTGTTATCTGGTTTCGATGACGCAAGGTGCGCGCGGCGCGCTCGCGTACGTCGAACATCAGTTCGTCGCGTCTTCGGCGTTTCGCCCGCCGGTGATCAAAGACACAACGGGCGCAGGCGACGCCTTTCGCGCCGGGTTCATTTATGGATTGTGCAAAGGTTTGAACATCGAAGACACGATGCGCGCCGCCAACGCCGTCGCCGCTTTGCAATGCCGCGAAGTCGGCGCACGCGACGGTTTGCCGACCGAAGAAGAGTTGCGCGAGTTTTTGGCGTAATCGGAAAAAGCCGGACGAGGTGAACCACCGTCCGGCTTTTGTGTTACCCGTTTTGCGCGGGTTGTTGTTTGCGAAACGCTGACGAAAGCGCCAGCGCCGCGACAATCACATTGGCCACAATCACAGGCGGCGCTTTGATCAGAATGCCGTAACTCAGCCAAAGCAACGCGGCAAACGCTTGCAACAAACGCAACCGCAGCGGATCGGCGCAAAAATACGAAATCGCAAATACGCCGGTCGCCACCCAACCAATCCAATCAACCATGCTTTCTCCTTCTTCTGCCTGACTATCTGCTGGTTGGTGCGCTAATTGACTGCTTGCGCTGCCGCGTTCTGCGGCAATTCGCGAATCGTCAGCCAATCAGTGCGCACCTTGTCCCATTCCTGAATTTGCAATCCGTGCGCTTCAAACAGCCCACGAATTTGTATCGGGTCCTGCCAGCCAACGATGTCTTCCAAAATCGGAATCAGCGGGCTGAGCGCGTCTTCGCTCAGAATGACGCGCTTGGCGATGGGCGCCAGGTATTTGCTTTCAGACACCGCAATCGTAAATCCGTCGCGGCGATTGACGTGCAACATCACGTGCACGTCAGAACTGCCATCGCCGACATACGCAATGCGATCCGGGCTGATTTGCAATTGCGTCTGCAATTCGTCGAGCACGGCGACTTTGCCATAACCGGCAGGCACACGCACCAGGCCGCGAATTTCCCCTGTCTCAGGGTCATAATCGAACTTCGTGCCGAAAATGTGCTCCGCTGGGATGATGCCTTCCAGCGCCGATTGAATGACCTCTTCCGGCGCGGCAGAAATGACATACAACAAGAATTGATAGCCTTCGATGCCTCGCTCAAGCAATTCCGCCAGCAAAGGCAAATTGCGCTTGAGCCGAATTCGTTTGCCGACCTCGTGCAAATGTTGTTTGCGCACCTGACGGAAATCCGGGTCTTCCATCAACAGGTAAGCCAGTTCGCCCCCCTGTTGCACCAGATTTTTCCGCGCCAGATCGGCCACCTTTTTTTCAAACCCGACGACTCCCAGCATCTCGCTCAGGGCATACCCCGAATCGTTAAAACTGAGCGTTTGATCGAAATCGCTAGCCAAAAGAAACAGCTTCTTAATGTTTGTTCGTTCCATATTTTGTAAATCTACGGTTAAGTTATCTAATGAACACGCAGCCATTGATTACCGGGAGAGATTGTAGCATCGCGAGTTTAGAATCAGGTTATCCTTTCTTCCTGACGCAGTTTTTTGGCTGAAACTGCTTGGATTACTTGGTTTTGCGAGGGCGGACATTTTCTGATCCCCCCGATTAGGACGGTTCACGGTGGCAATTTTCGCGCGAATCAACTACATTGCCGTCTACTTTGAAACAACGTCACTGTCAGGAGACCTTCATCAAGTGTTACGCGCAGGCATCGTCGGTTTGCCGAACGTAGGCAAATCAACGCTTTTCAATGCTCTGACCTCGGCCAAAGCCGAAGCCGCCAATTTTCCCTTTTGCACGATTGATCCCAACGTCGGCACGGTCGAAGTTCCCGATCCACGGCTGCAAAAACTGGCCGAACTGGTCAAACCGCAAAATGTCGTTCCGGCGGCAGTCGAATTTGTGGATATCGCCGGTTTGGTCAAAGGCGCTTCGCAAGGCGAAGGCCTGGGCAACAAGTTTCTGGCCAACATCCGCGAAACCGATGCCATCGTGCATGTGATTCGCTGTTTCGACGATGAAGATGTGATTCACGTGGCGGGGTCGGTTGATCCGGTGCGCGACCGCGAAACCATCAACCTGGAATTGGCGCTGGCAGATTTGGCGACCGTCGAAAAGAGTCTGGATCGCGCACGCAAAGCCGCCAAAAGCGGCAACGCCGACGCCAAAGCCGAAGTCGCCACGCTGGAAATCGTGTTTGCCCTGCTGAGCGAAGGCAAAACGATCAATTCGGCCAAACTCGACAAGGAATTGCTGGCGTCACTCAAATCCTACAACTTGCTGACGGCGAAACCGGTGCTCTATGCCGCCAACGTGGTGGATGCGGAATTGTCGGGCGAAGAAGGGCCGTATGTGAAAGCCTTGCGCGCGGTGATCGAAAAAGAAGGCGAGCCAGCGGAAGTCGTGCCCTTTTCGGCCAAGATCGAAGCCGAGCTGGCGGAACTATCAAAAGAAGAGCGCGTGGAGTTTTTGGCGTCGCTGGGCATTGATTCAGCCGGATTGGATCGGTTGATTCGTGCCGCGTATCACCTGTTGGGATTGCGCACGTATTTCACCGCCGGTGAAAAAGAAGTCCGCGCCTGGACGATTCATCAGGGCGACACTGCGCCCAAAGCCGCCGCCGTCATTCACAGCGATTTCGAGCGCGGTTTCATTCGCGCGGAAACCGTCGCCTATGACGAATTCATCGCCAACAACGGCTGGAAAGGCGCGAAAGAAAAAGGCGTGATGCGTTCTGAAGGCAAAGAATACGTCGTGCAAGACGGCGATGTGCTGTTGTTCCGTTTCAACGTGTAAGCCCAACGAACCGACCAACAAAAACAAAAAGAGGCGTGCTGGCCATCAACCAGCACGCCTCTTTTTTTCCTGTTAAACAGACGCCTAGAAAATATAGCCGCCTGCTTCGACAACCTTGTCCGCCAACCGTTCGCGAATCGCGGCGGTGTTGAGCGGTTCCTGTTTGGTCAACCGGCGCAACGCCACCAACAAGGTGCGCAATTCATCGCCGTCGCTGATGGCGGCCAGCGCATTCTTGGCGGCCACATCAATGCGCATCACCGCGTCGTGCGTATAGAGTTTGGTCGCGTCAATCGCGGCCTGATGTTTGTCCGCGCCGTCGCGGGCGATCAACTTGGCCGTGCGACCGATGGCGCTGTCAACCTGGAAGGCTTCGATGATCACATCCGCCGCCCAGCTCAACACCATCTGCTGTTCCTGCAACTGATCGCGGAATTTTTGCGCGCTCAGGCCCAGCAACATCAACGCGACTTTCTTGGCATTGGCGGCCAGCTTGCGTTCGTTGGCGAGCGGCGAATCGTCTTCGTCCATGTCGAATGACGGCCCGGCCAGCAATTCTTCCTGCAGCCGTTGCGCGGCGGCAAACAGCGGCAAACCACCTTTCAGCGCACGTTTGAGCAACTGGCCCGGAATCAACAACCGGTTGATTTCGTTGGTGCCTTCGTAAATGCGGTTGACGCGACAATCACGATAAACGCCTTCCGCCGGGTAATCTTCGGTGAAACCGTTACCGCCGTGAATCTGCACGTTTTCGTCCGCGCAATAAAACAACGTTTCGGTGCCCGCGACTTTGATGATGGCGCATTCGATGGCGTATTCCTCGATGGCCTTCATCAACTCCGCCGGATTCTTTTTATCAATCGTTTCTTCCTTGGTTTCGATCATCCCCGCCGTGCGATACACGGCAGATTCACCGGCATACAAACGCGTCAGCATTTCGGCCAGCTTGTATTTGATCGCGCCAAAACTGGCAATCGGACGATTGAACTGATGACGTTCCGCCGCGTATTTGGCCGCCTGACCGAGCACGCGTTTGCCGCCGCCGATTGCGCCCGCACCCATTTTGATACGACCGAAGTTCAACACGTTGAAAGCGATCAAATGGCCTTTGCCGATTTCGCCGAGCAAACGGTCTTTGGGAATTTTGGCGTCCTGCATCAGGATCGGCGTGGTTGACGAACCGCGCTGGCCGAGCTTGTGCTCTTCGTTGCCGTGGCTGACGCCCGGATCATTGCGCTCTAAAATAAAGCCCGTGAACTTGTCGCCATCCACTTTGGCAAACACGGTCAACACATCGGCGAAACCGCCGTTGGTGATCCACATTTTTTCGCCGTTCAAAATCCAGTGCTGGCCGTCTTCAGACAAACGCGCCGTGGATTTTGCGCCGAGCGCGTCAGAACCAGAGCCCGATTCGCTCAGGCAATACGCGCCGATCCATTCCCCGGAACCGATTTTGGGCAGGTATTTTTTCTTCTGTTCGTCGGTGCCAAAAAGCACGATCGGCAACAAACCGATGCTGCTGGTTGCGCCGAAACCGGTCGAAAACGAAGCCTGACCGGACATATGTTCGGCGATGAGCATATTCGACACGTGATCGAGTTCCAGCCCGCCGTATTCTTCGGGAATGCTGGCGTTGATCAATCCCAGGTCTGCGGCTTGTTTGATCAGCGAGCGCTGAATTTCGTAATCCTTGCTTTCGATTTGGTCGTGATTCGGAATGACCTCTTTGTCAAAAAACTCCGCGGTGGTCTGTCCGATCATGCGTTGTTCGTCGCTGAAATCTTCCGGCGAGAGAACTTGCGCGGGAAGCGTTTCTTGAAGCAAGAACGCGCCGCCTTTGATGACTTCTTTTTCGAGTGCTGCTGCCATGGTTGCTCTCCTAAAAATGTTTGTAGTCCCGCCTGCTGGCGGAATGCTTATTGGTCGAGCCTTGCCGCCTGAAGGCGGAACGATCAACTCGTTATCGCATCAAATTTTCAAAAATGCCTGCTGCGCCCATGCCGCCGCCGACGCACATGGTGACCATGCCGTAGCGCGCTTTGCGGCGTTTCATTTCATACAACAACGTCGCCGTCAGTTTCGCGCCCGTGCAACCAAGCGGATGGCCCAGCGCAATTGCGCCGCCGTTGACGTTGAGCCGTTCCAGATCGAGGTTCAGAACCTTGATGACCGACAACGCCTGTGCGGCAAAGGCTTCGTTGAGTTCGATCAGGTCAATGTCTTCCAGTTTCAATCCGGCGATTTTCAAGACTTTGGGGATCGCGACGACTGGGCCGATGCCCATTTCTTCAGGGGCAACGCCGCCCGTGGCAAACGCGACAAAACGCGCCATCGGTTGCAAGCCTAGGCTTTCGGCTTTTTCGCGCGACATCACCAACGCCGCCGCCGCTCCGTCGGAAGTTTGCGACGAATTGCCCGCCGTCACGGTTCCTTTGAGATGAAACGCCGGACGCAACTTGGCCAAGCCTTCGACAGTTGTATCGCGGCGCACGCCTTCATCCACCTGGAAAACGGTTTCCTTGACGCGAATCTTGCCGCGCCCTTTGTCGTCCGTTTCGAGTTCGCGCGTAGCCAAGGCATAAGGCACGACCTCATCTTTGAACCGTCCGCCGTCAATGGCCGCCGCCGCGTTCTGATGCGAACGCACGCTGAATTCGTCGGCCTGTTCGCGCGAGATTTCGTATTTGCGCGCCAGGTTTTCGGCGGTCAATCCCATGTTCAAATAGGTGTCGGGATAGGTGTCTACCAACGTCGGATTCGGTGACAGATTGTGTCCGCCCATCGGCAATTGCGACATGGATTCCGCTCCGCCGCCGATGGCCACGTCTGCCGATCCAACCATGATGTGTTCAGCGGCTTGCGCAATTGCTTGCAACCCCGAAGAGCAAAACCGGTTGATCGTAATGGCCGACGCCGTGTTGGGAATACCCGCCAGTAACGCCGCTTGGCGCGCCATGTTCATGCCTTGTTGCGCTTCGGGCGTGGCGCAACCGATCACGACGTCTTCAATCTCAGCCGGATTGACTTCAGGATGACGGGCCAGCAAATCCTTCATCACGGCAGCCGCCAGATCATCCGGACGCGCGTCTTTCAAACTTCCGCGCGGCGCTTTGCCGATGGCGGTTCTCAGTGCATTGACGATAACTGCTTCACGCATGATGTTTCTCCTTTGAAAGAGGGCAATGAATCTTAATTCCGTAGCGGTTTGCCGGTTTTCAGCATGTGCGCCAGACGCTCTTGCGTGGCTTTGGTGCCGCACAGACTGACGAAGGCTTCGCGTTCCAAATCGAGCAGGTATTGTTCGCTGACGCGCGTCGGGCGCGTCAGATTGCCGCCGCTCATGACCGTGGCGATTTTCAATCCGATCAAGGCGTCGTGCGCGGAGATGTAACCGCCGCGTTGCATCATGTGCATGCCCAGTTTGAATTTGGTCAGCGCGACTTCGCCCAAAACCAAAACATCCTGGCGCGGTTGCGGCGGCGTGTAGCCTTCGCGCGCGAGCGCCAGCACGGTTTGTTTGGCTTCTTCGATGACGCGTTTGTCGTTCATCACGATGCGGTCGGCTTTGCGTAACAAACCAAACTTCTTGCCTTCAACAGCGTTGGTGGCGACTTTGGCCATGGCAGTGGTTTCAAAGTTCGCCTTCAAAACTTCAAAGTGATCCACGCCGGGTGAAGCTTCGACCGCTTCGGCAGCGCGCACGGCCATTTCTTTGGTACCGCCGCCGCCGGGAATGACGCCGACGCCGACTTCAACCAGACCGATGTAAGTTTCAGCGGCCGCGACGGCGCGGTCGGCGTGCAAGACCATTTCGCAACCGCCGCCCAACGTCAGGTGATGCGGAGCGACGACAACCGGCTTGGCCGAATAGCGCAAGCTCATCGTCGTGTTTTGGAATTGGCGCACGCCCAGATTGATTTCATCCCATTCGCCTTCTTGCGCAGCCATCAGCATCATCATGATGTTTGCGCCCGCCGAAAAATTCTCGCCCTGATTGCCAATGACCAGACCGACGTAATTCTTCTCGACTTCTTTAACTGCCCACTGAATCATTCCCAATTGATCGCTGCCGAGCGCGTTCATCTTGGAATGAAACTCAACACAAGCCACGCCATCGCCCAGATCAATCAAACTGGCTCCGGCATTTTTCTTGATGACTTTGCTTTGGTCTTTCAGCGATTTCAGGATGGTGATGCCTGCCGGAACGGGCACGGGTTTGTATTCGCCGCTGGCAAAATCGAAGTATTGCCGCTGGCCATTTTCCGTTTTGTAGAAGCTCTTGGCTCCGGCGGCCAACATCTTTTCAACATTCGCCGGAACCGAACGACCTTCTCCTTTCAATCGCGCGACGGATTTTTCCACGCCGATGGCGTCCCATTTTTCAAACGGGCCCATTTCGTGTGCAAAGCCCCATTTCATCGCGTTGTCAATTTCGACAATGTTGTCGGCGATTTCGGGGATGCGGTTGGCGGCGTAGCTTCCGGCTTCGGACATTGTGCGCCAGAGAAATTCACCGGCTTTGTCGTTGGCATAAACCAGCGCGCGCAGCCGTTCGGGCAGGCTTTCGATTTGTTTAGCCGCGCCAAGGGAAGCGAACTGCGCTTTTTGTTGTGGGCGATATTCAAACGTTGTGGTGTCGAGCGTGACGATGTCTTTGCCGACTTTCTTGTAAAAGCCGCCGCCGGTTTTGTCGCCGAGCAAACGGCGTTCAACCATCGCTTCCATAAACGCCGGGACTTTGAACGACTCGCGTTTTTCGTCGTTGGGCAAACTGTTGTAGAGGTTTTTCGCCACGTTGTACGCGGTGTCGAGTCCGACAACGTCAAGCGTGCGGAAACTGGCGCTCTTGGCATGGCCGATGACGGTTCCGGTCAGCGCGTCCACTTCTTCAAAACTCAGGCCGAGTTCGCCCATCACATTAAAGGCATTGAGCATCGAGAAATTGCCGATGCGATTGGCGACAAAGCCCGGCGTGTCTTTGGCGTAAACGATGCCTTTGCCCAAGGTTTTGTCGAGAAAGCCAGCCATAAAGCAAACCACGTCGCCGTCGGTTTCCGGCTGCGTGATGATTTCCATCAAATGCAGATAACGCGGCGGATTGAAAAAGTGCGTGCCCAAAAAGCGTTTGCGGAAATTGTCCGAACGGCCGTCGGCAAGCTGGACGAGCGGAATGCCAGACGTGTTCGAGGTGATGATTGCTTCGGGTTTCAAATGCGGTTCGATACGTTCATAGAGCGCGCGTTTGATGTCCAGCTTTTCAACGATGGCTTCAAGCACCCAGTCGCAATCCTTGAGCTTCGGCAAATCGTCTTCAAAGTTGCCGACGGTGACGAGCTTGGCCGCATCGCCGACGAAAAATGCCGCCGGTTTGGCTTTTTGCGCGGCGTCAAAACCTGCCTGAGCAATGCGATTGCGCACGGCGCGCGATTCCAGCGTCAGGCCTTTGGCCTGCTCTTCGGGCGTGAGTTCTTTTGGCGCAATATCCAGCAGCAAACAAGGGATGCCTGCGTTTGCCAGGTGCGCGGCAATTTGCGCCCCCATCACGCCCGCTCCCAGCACTGCGGCTTTTTTGATTTGCATAGATGATGTCTCCCAATCAGTGGAATGATTTTTTGTGCTTCACCTTGCGCCTGGAGACCACCCAAACAAACGGCGGCTGGCGCAATTTACGACCTGAATAAATGGAAAAGACAGAAGAACCTCGGCAAGAAGGCAGGCGAACAGCCACAACAGTTAGCCGCCTGCGTGTGACGATTCTTTTTCGTGATAAAGCTTTTCGATTTCCTGTTGATGTTTTTCGACGACAACACGGCGCTTGACCTTCAACGTAGGCGTCAATTCACCGTTTTCGACTGACAGCTCCCGGTCAAGCAAAAGCACCGCCTTGACCTTTTCGTACTGCGACAAATCGTTGGTGAATTTGGCGACTTCGTCTTCAATCAGGCGACGAATCTGGGGCTGTTTCAGCAATTCGTGGGGCGCTTGTTGCGACAATCCGTTTTGCGCGGCATATGCCTGCAAGGCGTCTATTTGCGGCACAATCATCGCTGCCGGGAATTTTCGCCCTTCGCCGATGACGACAACCTGATTGATAAAGCGGCTGCGTTTGATGGCGTTTTCAATGGGCTGGGGCGCGATGTATTTGCCGCCGCTGGTTTTGAGCAAATCCTTTTTGCGGTCAGTGATAAAGAGAAAGCCGTCAGCATCCAGATGACCGACATCGCCCGTGTGCAACCAGATGTGGCCGTCGGCGTCGCGCGTCAAGGTTTCCGAGGTCTCTTCTTCACGTCCGTAATAGCCCTGCATGATATTTGGACCGCTGGCCAGAATTTCGCCGTCTTCGGCAATTTTGACCGTTACGCCCGGAATCGCCTGTCCAACAGAGCCGATGCGATTGGCATAGGTGCGATTGGTCGTAATGGTCGGCGAGCTTTCGGTCAACCCGTAGCCCTGATAAATCGGCAATCCAGCGCCGTAAAAGGCAAAGGCCAATTCAGGCGCAAGCGGTGCTCCGCCAGAAACCAGCGCACGAATGCGTCCCCCCATCGCCGCACGCCATTTGGCCAACACCAATTTGTCAGCCAGTTGGTGTTTCAAGCGCAAAAACAGCCCCGGCGTTTCGCCACGATTCACGAGCCTGGCCCATTCTTTCGCGACCTCGATAGACCAATGCGCAATCGCAGCCATCACCGCGCCACCGGCTTCGGCTTTTTCCATCGCGCGGGCATAAATCTTCTCGAACAAACGCGGCACGCTGGTCATAAAGTGCGGACGAACATCGAGCAAATCGCGTGCGACGGAATCCACGCTTTGCGCGTAATACACCGCCACGCCAGCATACAAATACATATTGATCGCGTTGCGTTCGAAAATATGTGAGAAAGGCAGAAAGCTGAGCGCGACTTCGCCCGCGGTAAGTTCGGCGATTTCGACGTTGTTGAGAACGTTTGACGCCAGGTTGCGATGCGAAAGCATGACGCCTTTGGGATCGCCGGTCGTCCCCGACGTATAAATCAGCGTCGCCAGCGTATCGGGCGTCACGCTGTCTTGCAGCGTTTGATACAACTGCGGCTCGGCTTCGTCGGCGGCGCGCCCCCAATTCAGCAAATCAGCAAAGCTCATCACCTTGCCCGCAGGTGCTTGCACATCGTCAAACGAAATAATGACGCGCAGCGTGGTACAGGTATTGAGCGCTTCGCGCACGCGGTCATATTGCGCCTGATTGGAAATGAACAGAATTTCGACGCCCGCATCATTCAGGATGTAAGCCACCTGTTTGGGCGCTTGCGTGGCGTAAACCGGCACATCCGCCGCGCCGCAATTCAGCGTCGCCAAATCCGCGATGGTCCATTCGACACGATTTTCTGACAGCAACCCGACGCGGTCTCCTGCGCGCACACCCAAGGCATATAAGCCCATCGCCACCGTACGCACCTGTTGCTCCAATTCGCGCGCAGACATTTTTTGCCACACGTCGCCGCGTCTGAAATTAAGCAGGTCTTGTTTGTCACGCGCGACTGCGTGCCGAAAAAGCGCGATCAAGGTTTCGTTGGGCTGATAAACAACGGGGGCGTCAGGCATGGTTTGCGTTTACTCCGTGAAAGAACAGGTCAAGTACCGGCTCGGCCAGCTCCGTCAAGCTATGCTGGCGATGGCTAAGCACCCAATTGGTGGCCATCTCATCCAACGCGCCAAACAGGAATTTGGCGGCAAACTTGGCGTTGAGCTGTGTCCGAAACGAACCGCTTCGTTGTCCCTCTTCGATGATCTCGCGCAACATTTGCAGGTAACTTGCCAGATGCGTGGTGGAAAACTGCTCCATGAACTTGGTCGAATGCCGCAATTCGATTTGAAACACGATGGCGATGTCGCGCTCTTCTTCCAATAAGGCAAAGTGCATGTTGGCAAACCGGCGCAGCTTTTCTTTGGCATCACTCAACCCGGTCAGCTCCGCCCGAACTCGTTCCAGAAATTGCCCCATTGCCCAATTGAAGATCGAAGTCAGCAGATCGTCTTTGCTTTTGAAATACAAATAGACGGTTCCGTCAGCGACTCCTGCGGCTCGTGCAACATCAGCGACCTTGGCGTTGAAATACCCTGATTGCGCAAATACCTGTGCGGCAGCGCGCAAGATCGCTTCAAATTTGCCATTTCGGCTTTTTTCTTCTGTCAGTTCGACCGAACGAACTGCAGCTTTGCGTTTTGTTTGCATTGGATTATCTGTTGTAGATGCGAACTGAATGAATGCTCATTCAGTTCGCATCTTAGCCAAAAACAGTCTTCTGGGCAAGCAATCGCCCTGCCCTTTCTTTCACCGATTTTCGCCTGCACATCACCTCTCAGCTGTGAACTAATCCACGATGAAACGTGCAAGCTGGGATTTCGGCCAGCCTGTTGTAGGAACGTCTTCCTGTTTTCCTACAAGGGGCCAGCCGAAGCATAAATTTGCACAGATCAAGAAGGCCTCAATTCCCTAAAGACACCGTCAATACTGCTTGCATGTGCTGATAAAACCACAACTTTCACACTACGAAACACAAAATGTAAGAATACGGACTACAAGGTATGAAAAATTTTCCCGACAAATCATTGTCTTCTTTGGTAATCCCATGTTATGTTTCTTTTGCCTAACACGCTTCCCCATAATGTAATTAACGTCCCCCACTGCGAAAAAAGTTACTTGTGCGGGGTTCTGGTTCGAATGAAGTCCAGGGCAGACGAGGCTGGACGATCCTTTCGTTTTCCGGTGAGCAAAAGCGAAGGCGATCGAAACCAACGAAAATCAGCTAACGGTTTAATCACCGATTGAGAACAACAGTTAAGGACTTAATGCCGCCACGCTGGTCCGGCAAACAAAGGCAAGTGCACATTCCCCTGCCACTTGCTCTTGCACTCAAATGCCAGTCCGTTGACGTGGTAAGCGTTAAGGTTCCGACTTTTCCGAGTGAGAAATCCTATGTCAACCACACAAGATGCACGTATCATTGAGCGGGCCACACGCAAATCGCATGTTCCCTCCAGTGTGGAAGTAGTCGAAGCCCTGGCCAAACTAGAATTCAGCCACCTTTTTGACTATCTCTCGCTGAAAAAACTGGCCGGTCATTTCACCCTGAAGCGGTATGCACACCGCAGCATCATTCACCACGGCGGTGATGAACGAAACGTCGTGTTCGGTTTGGTGCAAGGTTATGTCAAAGTGATGTGCACGAACCGCGAGGGCGAATTGGCGCTGCTGGATGTGCTCGCCCCGGGCGTGCTGTTCGGCGAAGACCTGCTGTATTCCGAAACGCCGCGCGACCGCACCTTTGTCGCCTATGACAACGTCATTGTGGCCAGCATCAGCAAAGAAGACCTGCAAAGTTTGCTGCCGGAATATCCGCAATTGCAAAACTACATCTTCCGCACAACCGGCGAACGGTTGCGTCGGGCTGAAGAACGCCTGATCACCTTGGCGCTCGAAGTGGCGCAGGTTCGTCTGGCGCGTGTGTTGTCCGAATTGGCGCTGCGTTGCGGTACGGTGCAGGAAGACGGTTCGGTGCGCATCAATCTGAAATTGCCGCACCACGAAATCGCCGATATGGTTGGCAGCACGCGCGAATCGGTCAACGGCCACTTGCGCGAATTGCGTCGTCGTGGGTTGATCGACCTGCAAGAGCGCTGCGTCACCATTCATGACCTGCTCAAGTTGACCGCCATTACTGAGTAGACGAGTCGCGGTTTCGGGATTAAAGTGTGAGTGAACGACCCACCCCGTGCTTGCACTTTAATCCCGGACCCATAAACTCTCTCAGATATGGCAGAAGATCAAAATGCAGCAAAACGTCTTAAGCGCATTGGCGTAGTCACCGGCGGCGGTGATTGCCCCGGCCTCAATGCGGTGATTCGCGCGGTAGTGCTCGGCGCACTGAATCGAGGTTGGGAAGTTTACGGCATCGAGCGCGGCTTCGAGGGGTTGTTACACCCGGAACGCGTTTACCTGCTCAGCCCTCAGGATGTACGCGGCATCATTCACACTGGCGGCACCATTCTCGGCACCACCAACCGCGGCAATCCTTTCAAATTACAAGTCCAAGAAGACGGTTTTCCTAGCGATCTTACGCATCAGCCAGAAATTGATGTTTCAGATGCCATCGCAGCAGCCTTCCATCAATTACAACTCGAATCTCTGGTCGTTATTGGCGGCGACGGCACGCTGACCATCGCCAACGACTTGGCCCAAAAAGGCATCAACGTCGTCGGCGTTCCCAAAACGATTGATAACGATCTGATGGCGACTGAAATGACCTTTGGCTTTAGCACAGCCGTCACCACAGCGACTGATGCCATTGATAAATTGCATGCCACCGCCGCTTCGCACGAACGCGTCATGATCGTGGAAGTCATGGGCCGATATGCCGGCTGGATTGCACTTTATTCCGGCATCGCGGGCGGCGCGGATGTGATTCTGCTGCCAGAGATTCCCTATAAGCTGGACGCCATTGCGCGCAAATTGCACGATCGTTGGTTGCGCAAACGCAATTTCGCCATCATCGTCGTGGCTGAAGGCGCGCTGCCCGTTGGCGGGGAAATGACCTTCAAAAAACCGGAAGACGGCGGTGAGCGTCGTTTGGGCGGTATCGCCGAAAAGCTGGCAGAAGACCTGCATAAACTTACTGGTTATGAAACGCGCTCGCTCGTGCTTGGTCATTTGCAACGTGGCGGCCAGCCAACAGCCGCAGATCGGTTGCTTGCCACGCGTTTGGGCGCTGCCGCAGTACGCGCGGTCGAGCGTGGCGAAAAAAACGTCATGGTCGCGTATCAATCCTCAACCGTCATTACCGTTCCACTCGCCAGCGCCATCACTGGCCGCAAACTGGTCCCGCGCGAATATGATGTCATCACCTCTGCGCGCGAATTGGGCATTTCCTTTGGTGACGAATAAGCAGCAGGCAATTTTATGTCCTACACGTTTCGCACGACACCTGGCGGTTGGTTGGTGAAGCTGGGAACTTCTGGTTTGTTAAATCTGTTCTTGCTCGCCAGTCAGGTCTTCCTGTTCCTCTATGGACGCCGGGGTTGGCATCGGCCCGCAGCCGTGCTGGGCATCACGATTTTTCTCAGCGCGTTGCTAAAGCTGCTCTCTCAGCTCTGGCGCAATCGCGTCGTGCTGACGGAAGAGCGAATTTCCGGACGCATCAATGACGAGTTTTTCAGCCTGGCCTGGGCCGATGTGGTGCGCGTATGGGAAGAAGAAGTGAACGGCCAGCAGAGTTTGCTCCTGAATGCCGGGGAGAGAGTCGGCGCGATTCCGCTCAATTTGTTCGCCGGGCAGCAACTGCGTCAGGCCATTAGTGCGCAGGTGCCGCCCGCCGCCTTGACGCCCGAAGCGCGCGAACACGTCCCTGGATTTCACGCACAAATGATGGCCAACGAACGGCTGATCGAAACGGCAGAATATCCGCTGACAGTCAAAACACGCTTTCTCACGGTGCTGGGCTGGGCCAGCGCCAGCTTTTTCCTGACCTTTACGCTGGCCATCGCAAGCGCAGGAGCTTTCACCGTCGCGCTCTGGTTTCTGCCCTTTTTGGCTGCCAGCATTTATCTGATTCTCAACACAGGCAAAATTACCTTGGACAAAGACGCGCTCACGCATCATCGTTTGTGGGCGCGGCTTCAGATTCGCTGGGACGAAATAACGGAAATTCAACGAGACCTGACAGATCGCACGCTAGTCTTTGTCGGCGCGCAAAAATGCCTGGTTCTGCCCGGCACGCATTATTGGTCAGGCAAGATGAAAGAGCGCGCGCTCACTGTGTTGCGCGCACAAACCGAATTGCGCAACCTCCCGCAAAAGAAAACCCTGAAAGCCCGCTTTCGTTTGAGCAAAAACGTGCGGCTAAAAACCTAGATCAGATTTCATTTTGGCGTACGGGTTTTGCCACAGAGGCACAGAGCCACAGAGGTTTCTAAGTATTTCTCTGAGCCTCCGTGGCTCTGTGGCCAATCCGTAAAGCGAATTGAAAAACGATCTAGGTCAGGGCAGGCGAAATAGCCCGATCAAATTTTTCGAATTCCGCGGATGAATTACATCGGCTCGAAACAAACGCTGCTGCCGTTTATCGAACAGGTCTTCCGTCAGGTGACCAACGGCAGCGAGAAAACCTTCTGTGATTTATTTGCGGGTACCGGCGCAGTCGGACGGCATTTCAAACGGCTGGGGTTGCGCATTATCGCCAACGATTTTCAACATTACGCCTTTGCACTCAATCACGCCTATTTGACCATCAACCGCCCGCCACGATTTGCCAACTTGCAGCAACAATTCAACACAGACCCCGTGCCCGCGCGCGTGTCGAATGTCGGTCAACTTGAACGCGTGTTGGCATTCGTCAACGCCTTGCCTGGCATAACCGGATTCATCACACAGCAATACAGTCCGGCGGGCGGACGACGGTATTACAGCACCGACAACGCCCAAAAAGCCGACGCCATTCGGCAAGCGTTGAACCGCTGGCGGCAACACCAGCTCATCAACGAAGCCGAGTTTTCCTATCTGCGCTGTTCCCTGCTCGAAGCGATTGATCAAGTCGCCAACACCGCCAGCGTCTATGGCGCGTTCCTCAAACAATTCAAAGCCAGCGCGCAAAAACCCCTGACGTTGCGCCCGCTCGCACTGTCAAATCACGTCATGGGGTGCCAGGTCTTCCAACGCGATGCGAACGAACTGATCCGCGAAATCGAATGCGATGTGTTGTATCTGGACCCGCCCTATAACCACCGGCAATACGGCGCGAATTATCATGTGCTGGAAACCATCGCCGCCTATGACGAACCGGTATTGACTGGCGTCACCGGTTTGCGCCCTTATTCGCGCAGCCGATATTGCCAACCCAAAGCCGCCGCCGCCGCGCTTGAAGACTTGATCCGTCACGCACGCGCGAAACACATTTTGCTCAGTTATAACGATGAAGGCTTGCTGAGTTTGGATGACGTAACGCGGATTCTGAGCTTGCGCGGAAAGCCCCGGCGCTTTGCAACCGAATACAACCGCTTCAAAGCCGACAATGGCCGCGCCTACAAACGAACCGGCACGGTGGAGTTTGTGCATTATGTGCGCGTCACAACGCCAGCCGCGGCTTCCGGGTGAGCGGTCAGATGCGCGGTGCAATTGAGCAATTCCACCTCAAAGCCAGCCGTCAAATCTCCCTGCACAACGTTGACACAGGTGTTTGCCTGGGAAATGGCCAGCGCATCCGGAATACTTTTCTGCAAAATCAAACTCCAGAACATGCGCATCCAGCGCCCATGTGAAACCAGCAAGATCGTGTCACGCTTGTGCGCCGCATTCAATTGCGCCAAAAACGTTGCCACACGCTGACGCACGTCACGGTAATTTTCGCCTTCGGGCGGGCGATATTCCGTGTGGTCTATGCCTGCATCGCTTTCGGCTTGCACCATCTCAGAAATGTGGCGTCCTTGAAAAATGCCTGCGTGGCGTTCGCGCAACAGCGTGGCGGGATAAACCGGGACGTGGTGGTAAGCGGCAATGGCCTGTGCGGTTTCATGCGCACGCGCCAGATCGCTGGTGTAAATCGCGTCAAAACGAATCGCGCGCAACCGTAAGGCGACGCGCTGGGCTTGTTCCCTGCC
This sequence comes from Acidobacteriota bacterium, assembly GCA_016789605.1. Lineage (GTDB taxonomy): Bacteria > Acidobacteriota > Blastocatellia > RBC074 > RBC074 > RBC074. Next base: position 1,785 of record JAEUQO010000233.1, on the reverse strand, counting down.
CCACGGCGTCAGCGTGCCGTGGTTTTGTCCCTGCAAAATGCCCGACACGTTTTCTTCTGTTTGTCCGTGCCGGACGAGATAGAGTTTCATTGTGCTGTGGTGTGATGCAGTGTGTGGGCTTTCAACTTTGCGAATGCTCTTCGCCGTCAAAACGCCAGGTAACGGTTTCGTCTTCGACTTTGGTTTCCAGATGAACCGGGCGGCCCCACAACTTGTAAACGTATTCGAGCACTTTGTGCGCATAACGTTGTTCAAGCTCTGCGCCTTCGTACCGATGACGCAAGAAAAGCTCCCGGTTGCGGTTGTAATCGCCATCCACGACTTCGATGTAAGGAAAGCCGAAATTCGTCATGTTCGCGACCAACTGATCGCGCACGCGCTCCCAGCGCTTTTCGGTGATCGTCCACTCTTCTTCGTCCACCAATTCATACACGAACAAATCCAGCTCTTCGCACAGGTCTTCAGTCAGATAGTTGCGCAAAAACGAAACGTCATTGTCGAGTTCGCGCACCTCAAATATCTTGGCGCGCCCTTCACCCGACTGGCGTCCGTAACGCAACTGTTCTTCTTTGGTGGGATTGTCCCAACGGCGCTCGATGTCTTCGAAAATCTTGTAGCCCAAATAATAAGGATTGAGCTGATTGCGATGCGGCGACACCACGCCCGCGTGCAACTCGGCAAATTCCAGATGGTCTTCATCCGGCAAATCCAATTCGCGCATGATGCGTGAATGCCAGAAACTAGCCCAACCTTCATTCAGGACCTTCGTCTGCATTTGCGGCACGAAATAAAGCATTTCGTCGTGAATCATGCTCATCACGTCGCGTTGCCACGGTTGCAAAATGGGCGAGTGCTGCATGATGAACCAGACCAGGTCTTTTTCTGGTTCTATCACGTCTGCCTGGGCTTCGGCGGCGGCGCGGGCACGCGCTTGCTGTTCTTGCTCGGTCGCCAGGTCGTCATACGGCCCCGGTTTGACGAGCACGCGGTCGCCATCGCCGCGCAGTTTCCGCTCGCGGTTTTTGCGAATGAAGAAATTGGGATCAATGTGCTCTTCGATGGAAAGCACCGCATCGAGAAATTCTTCGACGACTTTGCGGCCAAATTTGAACTCGTATTCGTTGATGCGGCGCGCGTGGGTGGCGGCGTCATCCACCATGCGGCGATTGGTTTGAGAGAAATAGGCGTTGTGTTTGAAAAAGTCTACGTGCCCCAGCACGTGCGCAATGACCAGTTTGTTTTGCAACAGCGAGTTGTTTTCGAGCAAGAACGCGTAGGACGGATTGGCATTGATGACGACTTCGTAAATCTTCGACAGGCCGAAATCGTACATCGTCTTCATCTTGTGATACGCCTTGCCAAAGGTCCAATGCGAATAGCGTCCGGGCAACGCATACGAGCCGATTTCGTACATCACGGTCGCCGGCACGATTTCAAAGCGCGTGGGAAACGGATCCAAACCGAATTTGTTGGTGGCAATATCCCAGATTTGCGCCAGCGCGTTTTCCAATTCTCGTACTTCTCTGTCCATAACAACCTCCTGCTATTGGCGGAATCCACTATAGCATGATTGCCGCGCAGCCCCACGAATGGCCAACTCGACTTTTGCCCATGCCGATGCGATCATTTCGCCGCAGTGCTAATTCATTCAAGGATCGCAACCATGCCCAATTATGCAGAAATGACAACCGCCGATTTGATCGCGCTGTTGTTCAAAGAAGAAGACCACGCAACGCTGGCCCACATTCAGGAATTGATCAAACGCGGCCCGGAAGCCGCCGCGCC
>JAEUQO010000228.1 GCA_016789605.1 Acidobacteriota bacterium | reverse complement strand
TAATAATCGTAGCTGATGTTCGTGACGACATCGGAGTTGTCGGTCTTTTGCAGCTTCAGATTGGTCAACTGGCTACGCAGTTGATTGTAACCCAGCGCCAGCCGCCGCCCATTGGCGTAATCGGCTTTTTGCAAAGCCCCCCACGCACGGAAGTCGAAGGCCGTCGCCAAACTTGCCTTTTACCGCTCAATCACTTCAAAGATCAACTACGGAGCCCCGGTTTAGCGATCATTCTCCAACCCTCCATATACGAGTATCATAGGTACTAGACATCAAATACTTACCATCGGGGGTAAAATTGAGATAATTAATATCCGCCGCCCAAAGGTTTTCACGCCGCACCTCTACAGGGGGGTACGATGCTGTTGTAAGTTTTTGTCCAGTCGTTAGATCATATAAATCAATATTACCTTGCTCAATCGTCTTCATAAGTGACCGTTTCTGTAGTTTGTACGAAATGGCTAATAACTGGCTGCTTAGTACAGGACAAAAACGAGTCCGGAATGAGCCGTTCTGAAAACCTGACATAAATCCATCGTGTGGTTACCCTTATCCGGAACATCACTTCTGGAGAGGAAACCACACGATGAAAGACATTCGCCCATTAGAGCAAACGTTGTCGGAGAATCTATCGTGGCATAAAGCGCGCATCAAGTTCGTTGCCGCATTCGTGCTGTCGCTGGTCGCGGTTAAGAACGTCAATCTGGTCGAAATCGCCACGTCCTTTTCGGGCAAAGCGAAACAGGACTCCAATTACAAGCGACTGCAACGCTTCTTCCGGTTCTTTGAACTGCCATACGCCGAGGTCGCGGATTTTGTCGTTAAACTACTGGGTGTGGAAGGCCCCTGGGAGTTGGCGCTCGATCGCACTAACTGGAAGTTCGGTAAACTCGACATCAACATCCTGATGCTGGGGATTGTGCATCAGGGGATCGCTTACCCGGTAGTTTGGTTAATGCTGCCCAAAGCAGGCAATTCGGACACCGCTGAGCGAATCACACTGCTGGAAATCTTCATCAAGCTGTTCGGCAAAGAGCGGATCAAGCTCCTGATCGGCGACCGCGAGTTCGTCGGCAAACAGTGGTTGACGTGGCTGCGCGATCAAGGCCTTGATTTCCGGATGCGCATTCACGAGAACTATCAGATCGCCAACGCGCGTGGAAAGCTTGTTCCCGCCTGGCGGTTGTTTGCGCAAACGCGCGTCAATACTCCGCTCCTGATTGCTGAGCCGCGCCGGATGTGGGGCGATGAGTGGTCCTTCAGCGGTTGTTACCTGGGCAAGGGCGAATACCTGATCATCGTCACGCCCGAACTCGCGGAGACAGCCGTCGAGGATTACGCCCGGCGCTGGGAAATTGAAACGCTCTTCGCGGCTTTGAAGACGCGCGGCTTTTGCCTCGAGCAAACACATCTGAGTGATCCGGAGAGGCTCTCTAAATTGGTCGCATTACTTGCGCTGACCTTCTGCTGGTGTCACAAAATCGGCGAATGGCTCCACGAGAAGAAACCGCTCAAGCTCAAAAAGCACGAGCGCAAACCCAAGAGCATTTTCCGCCGAGGCTTCGATCATCTACGGCGGATCATCACAAACTTTACCGATTTCAATACCGACCAGTGGAAGCAAGTGATCAAGCTGTTAGTTTGCGCATAGCTGATCCTATTGGAGTTATCATCTTTTGTCCTGTACTAAGGAAATTGCGGATGTTTTTGCTAGCACTCCCAGACCTGATACGTTGACTTATATTAGACCGACTTGCGAAGAAATAAAGCGCCCCTCTCTCGTTCCTGATGAAATACTTAAAGTCAAACGAGAAATTGTGCGGTAGAGATGTTTTACAGCGGTTTGCACATTGTGAATGCTAATTCATAACCATTTATGTGCAAATCGCATAGCATCGTGTCGAAATGAATATCAACATGTAGATCAAGTTGGAGAAGGCTACTTGCGCCGTACTTGAAGGTTCACAACTAGCAAGGTTAGCCGAAAGGATGCGTATGTCATACAAAACGTTCAAGGCTTTAGTGCTCATTGCTGTTTTTTCACTGCTTGTGTCTTCAGTCAGTGCAAGCGTTTTTGGACAAGGAAAAAAAACGGCGAAAAAGCCTGTTAAGAAGAAAGTAGACCCACTTCCAGCACCTACAGTACCTCCTAACAGAGTAGACCCGCTACCATTACCTCCATTGGGCCCACCAGAAAAAAGTGAGTTCGAGCAAGTCGCTAATAAGCTCGTCAATACTGTCATTACAAAATGTGGCGATAAAACATATTTGATAGTAGAAAAGGAGCTATATGCTTATAGTGAAAAAGTTCATAATTTATACTTAGTAGATGGAGTCTCTAGCTATGTGAGTGAAGATCAGCCAACGCGA
>JAEUQO010000199.1 GCA_016789605.1 Acidobacteriota bacterium | reverse complement strand
CTGGATGGCAAGGTGTTGTGGGAATTCAAAGGCATGTCGTCCATTGCCATTCCGACACCGTTTTCGAAATTCGACTTGCTGTACATTGCGTCGGGGTATGTCGGCGACCAGCACCGCCCGGTGTATGCCGTGCGTCCTGGGGCGTCGGGCGACATTTCGCTCAAGGAAGGCGAAACCAGCAATCAATATATCGCCTGGTATTTGCGGCAGGGCGGTCCGTACAACCCATCGCCGCTGGTTTATGGCGATTTGTATTACACGCTCTATGATCGCGGATTTTTTACGGCGCACGATGCCCGGACGGGCAAAGAGGTTTATGGCAAACAACGCATTGATCCGCAATCGGCAGCTTTCACGTCGTCGCCCTGGGCTTACAACGGGAAAATCTTCTGCCTGAGCGAAGACGGTGACACGTTTGTGATTCAGGCGGGCAATGAATACAAACTGCTCGGCAAAAATTCGCTGGATGAAATGTGCATGGCGACGCCCGCGATTGCGCGCGGCAGTTTAATTTTGCGGACGGCGTCCAAACTCTATCGCATTAGCAAAGGTGGGAAGTAAAAAAGGGAGAGCGCGGGAAAAAAGTTCATAGCAGTTTGCGGCTTTGCCGCGTAAGTTTTTCCCGATTGCGTTGCCGCTGATTGGGCGAGCCACCGCAAGAAATCGTAAAACCCTTGATTTTATTGGCTTCTGCGAGATTTTTGAGTTGCCTCATGGCTGTGGCACCGTGGTTGCAATAGCCTAGGTGGGGCAACGAGATACCAGGTGGTTAACTCCACTGACGGTGTCAAGCGGTTACCAGGGTGAGGAAGGTAACCGCAGTTATCAGGCGCGACAGGCAATCCCACGACTGTCGCGCCTATATTTTTTTTCGCGGATTATCGAATGCTGACCCGCACCGTATTTGTAATTGTTCCTTCCACTGTTACCACCACATCCACTTCACCACGTCCCACCAAAGCACGAGGCAACAACACATTCAATTGATCCAACCCTACTAGGTTGCCTTGTGCGCCTGCGAACGTGACCTGGGCATCCAGGCCGCCGACTTTGACTGATACCGCTGTTAAAGAAGCCCGCGCGCGCCAGCCCGTGCCAAACAAAATCAAAAAGAGCTGTTCGCCCGTTGGGCCTAGATCAAGTGCGCGCGCGACAAAGCGGTTTTGAGTGCTGTCGAATTGCGCTACCGGTTCGTAACTTTGCGCGCCGTCGGCTTTGACGCGCAAGGCTTGTGCGGCGGCCACGCCCTGGCCGCTGGCGTTGGCGGTGAATATGCCGGGAGCCACGCGCGCAATCGTTGCGCTTCCTTGTGCGCTGACGCCATTGGCATTGGTCACTGTGATTGTTGCCGTGCCGGTCGTGGTGCCGGGCGGCATCTGGTAATTGATCTGTGTCGGTCCGGCGAAAAACAACGGCGCAAGGCGTTCTGTTCCGGCGCTGTCTTTTACTTTGACGGTTGTGCCCGCCAGCGTTGTTGGCAAAGGAGTTGTGTTGGCCGCTGCCGTCGCCGTTGCCAGGTTGTTGCCAAACGCGGCGAGAATCGCTTCGGCGGCCAGCGGATTGGCCGCAAAACTGGCGGCAGAAACGCTGGTGACGGTCGCGAGCGCAAATTCGTAACAGCCGATGTCGGGCGCTGAACCTTGTGGGCGGGCCAAGCCATCCAGGTCCTCGCTGACGCCCGACACGGTGGTTCCGGCGTTGATGGCAGGTGCGCCGCTTTTCAGGTGGTAGTTGTTGGCGGCTTGATCCACAAAGAGCGCCGACGGCGCAACGATTTGAGAATGGGTATCGTGGCCGAGCGCTTGCCATTGCGCCAGGGTCAATAGGGTATTGCCGTCATTGGCCGTGAAACGATTGACGACGATGTTGTAATCGCTTTGAAAGCCCAAGGCCGTGGCGCTGTAAGTGGTCAGCGAACCGCGCGTGTCGGGGTGATAGAGGATGTTGTTTTTGACGATGTTGCCGGTGGGATTGGCCACGCCGTCAGACGCCGGAATGTTGACGCAATAGCGTGCGTTGGCGGCCTGGATGATGGTGTTGTGCAAGACCTGATTGCGACTGGAACCCGCCGCCGCGTCAATCGCATACAGCGAAATGCCCGACGCGCGGTTGCCATAAAGCAGATTGTTGCGGATGACGCTGTCAAACAATCCGTCGCAGTTGATGCCTGAACCTCCGCCTGCGCCGTTTTCGTGCACGACATTCTTTTCGATCAAGGCGAAAGAGATCATGCCGTCGCCGCCCTGCGACAAATCACCGTTGATGTGCAATCCGCTATTGGCGTTGTGGTGCAAACGATTGCCGCGCACGGTCAGATAATCGGCGCTGTTGCTGTGATAAATGCCGTGTTCGGTGTTGTACGAACATTCGTTGTTTTGCAGCGTCGGATGTGGCCCGAATCCGAGAAAGATGCCGTCGCCGCGTCCGTTGGTGCCGTTGTGATGGGCGAAACAGTTTTGCACGGTGACGTAACTGGCGCCGCGAATGTCCACGCCGTGTCGTGGCGCGTTGGTGATTTCAAAACCATCAATGATCCAGTAACCGGCGTCGCCGTCAAAGTTTTCGATTTCGATGATGCTCTGATGGCGATTGGCGGTGCTGAGTGTGTTGAGCAGCGGACGCGCGCCCGCATCGGCTTTGAGCGTTTTCAGGGCATTGGCTGTGCCCGCTTTGCTGATGCGACAACCGGCGTAAGTGCCCGCGCGCACGATGATGACATCGCCGGGAGAAATGGCGTCTACGGCGAATTGCAGGGTTGCCCAGGGTTGTGTGGACGAACCCGGGTTGCTGTTATTGCCATTCGGTGCGACGTAATAGGTGGCGGCTTGCGCAGTCGCGGTCAAGCCAAGAAACAGAACGGTACAACATATCTGCTGGAAAAACTTCATATACCTCGTTTAAGTGTCGGCAGCAGTCGGCAAGGAGACATCGCCGGCTCTGCGAATGTCATAGGCGATGGAGGAAAACGCCTGCAGGTAAAAGTTGGCGGCCAGCGCCAGAACGGCGTAAGCCAGTAAGGGGAGTTTCGGTTCAGAGGAAAACCAGAGCGAGCCAAAGGTTACTGCGCACATGACAACGGCGATCAAGCCGCGATAAATCACGTGATCCCAAAAGACAAAGAGCGTGATAAACAACAGCACTGCGACCAGCGTGCCCAGTTCGTGCGGCCAGCCCAGTTGCAGCCACAACGAGACGTAATAGCTGACCACCACGCCGCGCACGAATTTTTGCAACGAGAAATAATCTTCGTAAAAGAACGGAAAAAACGCCGCCAGCGCTGCGCCTGCCAGCCATAAGTTACGCGCTCCGGCGGGAACGGCCAGCGCACTGGTGAGCGGATAATGCCAGGCCAGGATCAGCCAGATCGGCATGGAGTTGCGTATCCATTTGGCCAATCGTGACGGCGGAATCAGCGCCAAATCCGCAGCCAGATAGAGGTAATAGAGCGCCACCGGCAGGACAATGCCCAGCCAGGTTTGCGCCAGGGTGCCGCGCCGATGCGCGACCAATGTCGTGATCAGCGATGCCAGCAGCGGCGACCATTCATAGCTGCGAATGTGCGACGGTGGACGGCGATACCACTTTTCGTACCCTTGGCCGCCACGAATGGCCGGCGTCAATGAACGGTTGATGCGCTGGGCAACCAGTTGCATCACTTCCTGGTGATATTCCTTGTCCGCACGGCGTGCCAGACGTTCGTTTTCGTCCAGCCGGATCGGCGGATGATAGCGAACGATGATTTTGGCCGAACGCGGCAGCAGCTTCCATTTCGGCCAGGCGCGAGTAGCGCCGCCGATGGTGATGGGCACAATCGGCGCGCCGGTATCAACGGCCAGCCGAGCAACGCCGGTGCGCAATTCGCCCATCGCGGCCTGTTCAGAACGCTGACCTTCGGGAAAGATGCCCAGGGCGTCGCCGCTATTGAGCACGCGCAAGGCTTCGCGAAACGCGGCTTCGCCTTTGCCTTTGCGAATGTCCACGGGAAACGCGCCCGCCGCGCGAATGATCTGCCCCAACAAGGGCACTTTGAATAGTGCGTCCCAGGCCATAAAGCGGATTTGCCGTTTGACGGGCAACATCACCAGCACCGGGTCAAGGTACGAGGGATGATTGCCCGCCAGAATGACCGCACCGCTTTCCGGGATGTGCTGCAACCCGTGATACTCAACGGTGAAGAGCACACGAAACAGCGGCTTGAGAATCGTTTTGAGGAATTGTTGGAGCATAGGGGCTGCGTCAGTGAGATTCGCGTGTGACTTCGGTGCCGCTGCGTCCGACCAGAAAATCGAAATCGGCGCCTTGATCCGCTTGCAGCACGTGATCTACGTAAAGTTTGTAATAGCCGCGTTCCGGTGTTGCGGCTGACGGCTGCCATTCGGCGCGGCGTGCGGCCAGCTCTTCGTCAGAAACTTCCAGGTGTAACGTACGCGTTGCCACATCCAGTTGGATGTAATCGCCGTTTTTGACCAACGCCAGCGGACCGCCAGCGGCGGCTTCGGGGGCAACGTGCAAAACGACCGTGCCGTAAGCCGTGCCGCTCATCCGCGCATCCGAAATGCGAATCATATCGGTGATGCCCTGGCGCAGGATTTTTTCCGGCAAACCGAAATTGCCGACTTCGGGCATGCCGGGATAACCCTTCGGCCCGCAGTTTTTCAGCACCAGCACACACGATTCGTCCACGTCCAGATTCGGGTCATCAATGCGCGCCTGGTAATCCTCGACGTTTTCAAACACGACCGCGCGTCCGCGATGTTGCATCAGCGCGGGCGTCGCGGCAGAAGGTTTAATGACTGCGCCATTCGGGCACAAATTGCCGCTGAGCACGGCCAAGCCGCCTTGTTTGGTCAGCGGTTCGTCAAACGGTTTGATGACGTCGCGGTTATAACAGGGAGCATTGGCTGTATTTTCACCGATGGTTTTGCCGTTGACGGTCAGCGCATCGCGATGGATCAAAGCGCCGAGTTCGCGAATGACGGCGGGCACGCCGCCTGCGTAATAGAAATCTTCCATCAGGTATTTGCCCGATGGCATCAGGTTGACCAGGCAGGGGACTTCACGGCCCAGGCGATCCCAGTCTTCCAGTTTCAAATCCACGCCGATGCGTCCTGCGATGGCCAGCAAGTGCACCACGGCGTTGGTCGAACCGCCGATTGCGCCCACCACGCGAATGGCATTTTCAAACGCTTCGCGGGTGAGGATTTTGGACATGCGCAAATCTTCGTGGACCATTTCGACGATGCGGCGACCAGCCATGTGCGCCAGCGCGTAACGGCGAGAATCCACCGCCGGAATGGCGGCGTTCATCGGCATCCCCATGCCCAGCGCTTCGACCACGCTGGCCATCGTCGAAGCCGTTCCCATCGTCATGCAATGTCCGGCAGAACGGCTCATGCAGCTTTCGGCTTCCTGAAAATCGCAGAGCGGCATGATGCCCGCGCGGACTTCTTCGCTGAATTTCCACACGTTGGTGCCCGAACCGATGTCTTCGCCGCGAAACTTGCCGTTGAGCATTGCGCCGCCCGAAATCGCCAGCGTCGGCAAATCGCAACTGGCCGCGCCCATCAAACAGGCCGGCGTGGTTTTGTCACAACCCACCAACAGGATGACGCCGTCTACCGGATTGGCGCGGATCGTTTCTTCCACGTCCATGCTGGCCAGATTGCGAAAGAGCATCGCCGTCGGACGCATCAGGTTTTCGCCCAGCGACATCACGGGAAATTCCATGGGAAACCCGCCCGCTTCATATACGCCGCGTTTGACGTGTTCGGCGATGCGCCGGAAATGGGCATTGCAAGGCGTCAATTCTGACCAGGTGTTGCAGATGCCGATGACCGGGCGGCCATCGAACAGGTGATCGGGGAAACCTTGATTCTTTGTCCAACTGCGGTGAATGAAGCCGCCTTTGTCGGTGGGGCCAAACCAGTTGGAGCTACGGAACTTGCCGGATTTGTGTTGAGACATGTTGCACTCGCTTATAAGAAAGATGTGGCCTTGGAGGAGGATTTCGCGTCAGGCCGCGATAAGTATAGTCAGCCGACTCAATCTGTCCATTTTGTCTTGGGGGGGAAGAAAAAGTTGTCTTTGAGATTGTTTCCTTGTTGACAATTTCCTGGGTGATGATTATGATTGCGCACGATGACGACGAAGAGAGTTCCAATTCCACCGAGTATTGCCGAGCAGGCGCTGATTCGCTTGATGCGGGTGGGCGACCGGTTCTGGCGGGAATCGGACGAACGATTTTCGCAATGGGGGCTGACGGACAATCATTACAATGTCCTGCGCATCCTGAATGGTGCGGGCGAGCCCATTTCGCAATCGGAAATCGGACGGCGCATGCTCTCTTCGCGGGCGAATGTCACCAAGTTGGTGGATTTGCTGGAAGAACGCAAATTCGTCAAACGCCTGTCGTGCGGCGACCGACGCGTGAACCTGGTGGAGTTGACCGACGAAGGCGCGCAATGGATCGCTGACACGCTGCCCGCGATTGTCGGGGCAGCTCAGGAGCGTATGAAACCGCTGACGCGCGAAGAGCAAAAGACGCTGTTCGCTTTGCTGGGAAAGTTGCTCAACGAATAGTCCTTTTTTTAGTCAGGATTGTTAATTGAGAAACAATTGGCCGGGAAACAAGATTTGTTAGTAGAACAAGGAGGCAAACTATGATTCGCAAATTGCTGGCTACCAATAACGATATTCTGCCGTTGATTTTACGCGTGACGCTTGGGCTGGTGATCTTCCCGCACGGCGCGCAAAAGCTGCTAGGCTGGTTTGGCGGATATGGATTCAGCGCAACGATGCAGGCGATGACCGGCATGGGGTTACCAGCGGTCATAGTCTTCTTGGTGATTTTGGCGGAATCGTTCGGGGCGCTGGGATTGATTACGGGCTTTTTGACGCGCTTTAGCGCATTTGGCATTGCCACGGTGATGTTGGGCGCGGTTGTCACAGTGCATGCCAAGGCTGGGTTTTTCATGAACTGGTCCGGCCAGCAACAAGGCGAAGGATACGAATATCACCTGTTGGTGATCGGCATTGCGCTGGCGTTGATGATTCGTGGTGGCGGTCTGGCTTCGCTGGATGGCGCACTGGCCAAACGCGTGCAATAGAAGAGCGAAACGAAAACACAGAACAAACGACTCAAAATCGTAAGGAGGTAAGAGATGCAAATCATTCGTGCAAAAGACAGATTCCATTTGGAAAGCGATTGGCTTTCGGCGTACTGGCTCTTCAGTTTTGACCGCTATTACGATCCGCGAAACCTGAATTTTGGACCGTTACGTGTGTTCAATCACGACACGGTGGCGGGCGGCGGCGGATTCCCTACGCATCCGCATCGCGAGATGGAAATTGTGACGTATGTGCTCAGCGGCAGTTTGAAGCACAAAGACAGCACAGGCGGGCTGGGGTTGATTCGTCCCAGCGAAGTGCAGCGGATGACGGCAGGAACCGGTGTCGCGCATTCGGAGTTCAACGCGTCAGACACTGAACCCGTTCGTTTGCTGCAAATGTGGGTGATGCCGGAACGTGCCGGACTGACGCCTTCGTACGAACAAAAGCAGTTCACGAAAGAACAACGCACGGGCGCTTGGTTGCCCATCGCTTCGGGACAGGACGCGCCGGGCGCAGTCAAGGTGCATCAAGACACCACGTTCTATGTCTCGCACGTGCGACCGGGTGATCAGGTTGCGCGCGAATTGAAACCCGGACGGCGCGCTTTCCTTTATGTCATCGAAGGCGAAATCACACTCAATGGCGAGCCGTTGTTTGCCGGCGATCAGGCGCGGTTGACCGAGGCAACGCAACTGGATGTGACAGGCGTGCAAAACAGCGAGTTGATTCTGATTGACCTGCCATAGTCGTTTGCAGGCGCGCGCGCAGACAGGCGTGCGCGCCTGCGTCTTTGCAGGAAGGGAGGGAGGACCATGAACGAGACATTACAACTGATCAAAGAGCGCATTTCGGCCAACAAGTTCGATACTGAACGCAAGCTGTCAGAGGCTGAGATCAAAGAGTTGGTTTCGTATGCCACCGAAGCGCCGTCAGCATACAACATCCAACACTGGCGTTTTGTGGCCGTGACAGATCCGGCGGCCAAGGAGCGGCTGAAAGCGTTGGCTTATAACCAGCAGAAAGTCGCTGACGCAGCGGTTACCTTTATCGTGCTTGGCGATTTGCGCGGGTATGAAAAGCTGCCAGACATTTTGCGCCCGCTGGTTGAAAGCGGCTTGATGACACAAAAAGCGGCGGACGGGTGGAGCCAAACTGCGACAAACGCTTATGTCGGCAACGAGGCCTTTGCCCGTGATGAAGCGATTCGCGGCGCCAGCCTGGGCGCAATGACCTTGATGCTGGCTGCGCAGGCAAAAGGATTGGCCAGCGGGCCGATGATTGGGTTTGATGTCGAGGGCGTCAAACGCGCGTTCAACATCTCAGATCGCTACGTGCCGGTGATGCTGTTGCCGGTCGGCTATCCAGCGCCAGGCAACTGGCCGCGCAAACCTCGGTTGTCGGTGGACGAAGTGCTTTCTTTCAATGAAGGCAGAGAGTTCTAAGGTCGTCACCAACAATAGATTGTGTGCCTGTTGACGCTTCCGCAAAAGGTTTGCTAGTATCTGCCCCGCTTTCGATACAGCTTGAAAACACGGGCATATAACTCAGCGGTAGAGTGCTGTCTTCACACGGCAGAAGTCACA
>JAEUQO010000172.1 GCA_016789605.1 Acidobacteriota bacterium | reverse complement strand
CGCTTGTAATTGATCCGTGCCCGGCGTGATTGCCGCGTTCAGCCGCAAATGGGCATTGGGCGTATATTGCACGGCAAAGCGCGGCAGGAGGCTGTCGCGCCGCTGTCGTGCCGAACCCAGGAAACGTGAATAGTCGAAGCCGTAAATCACCAGCAGTGGCTGCATGACTTGCCACGAAGCCGTGGCGGAAACCGAAAGTTGATCCAGCGTGTTGACGATTGCAGGCGCGCTCGGTTGGCTAATGCCCGGAGGCAAATCGCCCAGCTTGGCGCTGGGATTGTTCGCCAAATTAGTATGGGCAAGCGGAAGGTCGCTGCCCAGTTCTGCTGTCGGTTCCAGCTTTCTGCTCAGCGCAATCTGTCCATAACCGATGGAGGCTGTGACCTGATGGTTATCGGTCGGGCGCATGGTGGCAAACGCTGCCAAGCGTTGAGGCGCCATTTGTCCCGCACCGCGTTGACCAATCACGGCCATCTCAAGATTGCTTCCGAGCGATCCTGCCAGCGCGAAGTTTGTGCCGAAAAAATTCGGGCCGGACAAACCGGCTTGCCCACTGGAACCAGCGGCAATGAATTGCGCAATGCCGTGAAAGGATTGTCGCGACGGGGCAAAGCCATTGCGCGCCAAATCACTGGTCGCCGGTTGTGTATTGCTGGCAACAGTATCGGTTGCTTGGGTGTCGTCTGTTTGCAGGTTCAGGATCGGGCGAGAAGCGCTGCGGTGAATCCAGCGGTAATCGTCGCTGTCACCGCGCCGTTGAACCAGGGTGTCTGTACGTTTGAGCGCGAAATCGTAATTGAGGCGTTCGGGGCGATCCAGGCGAATGCGGGTGAAGCTGGCGGCAAAGCCTTCGGCGGCTGCGCGCAAGCGATAAAAGCCCGGCGCAATACCGGCAGAAAAGCGACCCTGCGCATCGGTTTTGACGCTTTTCAGTTCTTTGCCGCGTGGTTGCGGTTCGAGCAGGGCGACTACTGCGCCTGAAAGCGGCGCACCACGTTCATCACGCACGGTTCCGCTGACGATCGCAAGTGAGGGCGCGGCGCTGACGATATGCGCGGCGTGCTGGCTGGCAGACGCCGGAACTATCGTCATCACGCCAACGACGCAACCCGCCATCAAGACACTGAACACTTTCTTCATAAGTTTTCGCCTCTGGATCAATGCTGCCCGGTCGCAGTCTTGTACGAAAGCAAAGCGCTCATGGGGCAAGAACACCACAATCAATAATTCTCAAATCCCAGCACTGTTCGTAAGTGGTGACGATTGAACGTCGGGAGGTCTGAAAATTGTCGAGTATCGGGAAAAAAAGGTCAAGCAAAGCGCTTCTGGTGCCGCAGGTTCTGGCTCGCTGTCAGTCGGAGGGAGAAATGGGTTTTTATGGTCTTACCGGTTTTGCGACGATGACCGGACAGAGGCTTTGCGTGGGCGTTGCGACCGCGCCGCTCTGTCGGGGGTGGCAGATGGTTGCGGACGCTGCCAGATGACGGTTTCGCGCGGCGAGATCATTTCGTACCCGATCCCACGCCAGACAATACGTTTGCCAATTGCCGAGGCGATCACGTTATAGAGATAAACCAGAGAAACCAGCGGGCTTAGCAACGCAAACGCCCAACGCGATTTTTGCACTTGGGCTCGGTCAGCCCGGAGCAGGTAACTAGCGACCGTCGCCCGCGCTAAGCCTGTGGCTGCGCCGAGCAGAAAAATGCCGCACAACAGCACTGTCAGTGTCAGGCTGGTTTGGCCTTGCATACCTTTGACAATCAACCAAAGCAGGCTCCCCCAAAACGTCAAATTATAAAGACTGTGGGATAAACAGGTGGCTTGCCAGACGCGCGGCGAATACACACGAGTGATGCGCATTTGTCGTGTGGTGAATTCGAGCAATTCGCCGAGGTTGGCATCGGAATGAGACGCGACCAAACAAGAAGGAATGAATTTGATGCGTTGACCAGCTTCGTGCACAGTCGCGGTGAGCACGTAATCATCACTAACGGCTCCGCGCCAGCGACCTTGGATATTGAGCTTATCGAAATTTTCACGCCGGACGGCCGTCGCTCCACCCCAGGCAAAGCCCGACCGTTCTCCCAGCAAAGACAACGCGCTGGCATTCCACACTGACAGTAAAATGGACGCGAACCGATTATTTACCGGCAAATACCAACGAAATCCGGTGGTTGCCCCAATGCGTTTGTCACCGAGTGGCGCAACCAAATCTGCTAACCAGTGTTTGGTTGGCCGAGCATCAGAATCGGCAAACACCAAAACTTCAGCGCGCCGGTCAATCGCATTGAGCATGTCAATAGCGGCGCAAAGGTTGTGAATTTTCTGGCCACAACCACGCGCTTCGCCTGCCACAACCAACCAGGCTGGCCGATGACTGTGGCTCTGAATTAGCTGTGTCAAGGCAGCGTGCGCGGGGTCGTTTTGGCTTTCCGTGACAAAGATGATTTCGTAATCACGGTAATCCTGCACAAAAAGCGGGCGGATGTTTTCTTCAAAATCGTGTTCCAGACCTTTGCAGGGAACGATGACGACGGCTTTGGGTTGGTATCGGTTGGTACGTTGCGGCAGCTGACGCAACGCATAGCGCGCAAATCTTAAAGCCGCGCCAAAGGAAAGCAGACTCTGCAAAAAAAGAATGAAGCCAAGAACTAAGAAGAAAGTGTACATAACCGCTACCGCAGAAGAGCTTGGTAAATGGAAAGCCGGAACGAGGGTAACGCTCCGAGCGGGCGGCCAATTGTGCGCGAACTCCCGGTAAATTTCCAGACGGATTTTCTGAAGGGCAGGTTTTTTACATTTCCGGCGATTCAGCAGCATTGGTTGTCGCCGCCAGGCGCTGTTCGATCAGATCCGCGATGCGCGCAGGTTGTTCTTGACTGAGCGCCAGCCGTTTGGCTTCGAGAATCAGCCCGGCAATGCCGCTCGCCTGCTCGCGAAAGCGAGCGTCGCGCGCGATCAGGTCTTCGATCACACGGCGTTCGCGTTCGGCTCGCGAAACGTGTTCGTGCAATCCAGCGGCGACTGCATATTCCACCGGCACGGTCTGATTGCGCAGCACGACCAGCAACGGATTGAACCGTTGCCGCACTTCGTCGCGAATGCGGTTGAGTTCAAGCAGGGAATTTTTGAATCCCAAATGTCCGCGTAAGGACAATTCCAAGACCGGCGCGAGCGCGTCTGTCTCTGTTGGTTGGTGCGGAGTCAACTCGCTGTCTAGTTGGGCAAACAACGCGGTGTGCAAGGCTTCGGGAGTTGCGTGTCCACTGACGTCAAAACCAAGCCGTTGTACCGGGCGCTGATGATAATCGCGCACCAGTTGCGCTTTGGCTTGGCCCTGATGAATCTCGACCAAATAGGCTCCGCGCAGGTTTGCATATTCATCCACGCTACAGGCTTCCAGTGAGCCTGGGTTGTAAACCCAGCCGTCAATCTCGAAATTTTTGTGCGTATGGCCAAGCGCCAGATAATCAATATAGGACTTCAGTTCGCTTAGTTTGGCGACTGGCAGGGCAGGGATCGGGCGATTGAGCTGTCCTTCGACGTCGGTATGCAACATCATGATGTTGAACCGTTGCGGATCGTGTTGCTCACGCAACTGATCTACAAGCGCCGTGAGGGATTGACTCACCGTTGAACCATACCAGATAGAACCGAAGATGCGGGCTTCGCCAATATCAATGAATGAACCTTTACGCTGCTGTTCGTCCCAGGCCTTTAGTTTGAGACCGTCGTCTTCGTAAATTGGTTCCAGCAGCTTGATAAAACCCCATTGCGACAAACTGCGCAGCCAGCTAAAGCGCGTGCCCGTTTCGTGCGAATCATGATTGCCTTCGATCACGACGACCGGAATGCCCACTTCACGCAATCGGGTAAGGCAGAACATCGCCTGATTCATTGCCTGCGGTTCGACTTTGCGCGCGTCAAAAAAATCGCCCGCAATCAAAACGAAAGACACATTTTCGGCCAGGGCATAGCGTTCAATGCAATCTCGCCAGGCGAGAAAAAAGTCTTTGGCGCGGTCTTCGGAACGGTATCGGCGGATGCCCAAATGGATGTCTGCGATGTGTAAAAACTTGGTCATGATGCTCTTTGTGTTGGGCTTAGCGTGCGGGAAATGAAACCGAGCGCGAGTATAGCACAGCCGTTTGCAGTCTCGCGGCGCTAGAAAAAACAGCGCCCAAAAACAGCTTTAGGCTGCCAGCAATTCGAAAATTGCTGGCAGCCTAAGTTGCTGGGGTGAGGACCCGATTCGCACTGTCGTGCAGAAGAAACTTGTGAGCCCTCGGACTTCAAGTGGGAGAAGTCCAAAATAGCGGGAGAAGACAATGATTTGCGGTCGTTGCTTGAGGGCTCAGCGCCGCCTTCGGACTGACTGGGCAGCAGCCTTTCGAACGGCAAGCGCGGTTTGGGACCGCGCTGGAAAACTCTTTATCGTCGCGCTCAAACTCAACTTGCTTCGGAAGCCCTTACGGGCCGGCTCGCAAGTTGCGCCACACAGTGTGCCCCGTAACCTGCGTGACGTAACTTGCGAGCCGAAGCTGTAGCAACCGGTTAAATCCGACCCCCGTGTCCTTTGCTTTACCCGGCAGCTACATTCTCGTGAGGAGCAGCGCTCCAAACTGTCAAAACCTGTAAACACTCGATGGATCGCTCAAACTCGCCGAAGTTTCCGGCCCGCAAACTGCGTCACTTGATGTGCCCCGTTATCCAAGTAACGCAGCCTGCGAACCGCTATTGTAGTTGTTGACCAAAATCCGACCCCCGTGTCTTTTCCAGCCAACAACTACAAGTTCGTATCACAAACATTGTTTGTGACAATCTCTTAAGCTCGGTGCGCCGATTACGTCACCCAGCGTGCCCCGTTTACCGGACGGCGTCATCGGCGCACCGAAGATTGCGATGATCGAACCGAATCCGACCCCCGTGTTCTCCGGGTCAACCATCACAAACTGGCGAGGAGCGTAGCTCCAAACTCAATGTCAAAACTTTGTGGTGTGTCGCTCAACTCGTCGTGCCGTGAAGGCCGGCTCGCAAGTTACGCCGTTCGGCGTGCCCCGTTTACCAAACGGCGTAACCTGCGAACCGAAGATTGCGATGACCGAACCGAATCCGACCCCCGTGTTCTCCGGCCAATCATCACAAAACGTCGAGGAGCGTGGCTCCAAACTCAATGTCAAAACTTTGCGGTGCGTCGCTCAACTCAAAGCCCTTGCGGGCCGGCTCGCAAGTTGCGCCACACAGTGTGCCCCGTAACCTGCGTGACGTAACCTGCGAGCCGAAGCTGTAGCAACCGACTAAATCCGACCCCCGTGTCCTTTGCTTTACCCGGTCGCTACATTCTCGTAAGGAGCAGCGCTCCAAAATCTCGGGAGAGTTCCCATCCGCGCATCAGAGCGACGACATCGGTGGTGAGGACGTTGCCTGTCCCTCGAGCTGCCTGATTGAACTCTCCCGCTTACGTACTGGCTATCAACTTGCTTCAAATACCGCTGGAACGTTTTTGTTTTTTCGTTCCTCATCTCTTCACGCCATAGACAAAAGCAACGGCCGTGCCATTGGTTGAAAAGCAGTCTGAGAAATTTTGTAAGTGCTGAAATATAAAGACATGTTCAGCGTGCTGGCGTAGTTGAGGCAGACGGCTTAACGAGGCTAAGCACACTACCTTCCAAGGATTGTCTTTTATCGTAGACAACGAATGGTTCTTGATGTCTACGATAGGTGACAACAAATAGCGACAGTCGCTATAGAGGGCGGTGCCAAGGAGGCTTGCAGCTATGCCGTGACATTTGATTTGAGCGCTCCGGTTGCTCGCATTATGATGTATTGGTTGTTTATGTGCAGACAGCAGCGCTATCGCTGCTTAGCCAAGGCAACAATGAAAACGGGTGAGCCCATCAGCTCAAAGCAAAGGATGATCAAAAAGGAAAATGCAGTCGAAAGCAGTGGCAAGAGAGGGAAGTGCAAGCGGATATCAGCTTCAAGTGCGCAAAACGCGCTTGGACAACGGGTTGGTTGTTGTGTCGGAGCAAGTTCCACACGTGCGTTCGGTCAGCTTTGGCGTATTTCTGCGCAGCGGGTCGCGGCGCGAACAAGATGCGCAGCATGGGCTGACGCATTTCATTGAACATGCGTTGTTCAAAGGCACACGCAAACGATCTGTGGCGCAAATTGCCGCCGAAGCCGACACGTTAGGTGGCAACCTGGACGCATTCACCGGACGGGAGATGGTCGGGTTTTATGACAAGGTTCTGGATGAACACCTGCCGCGCGCCTTTGATTTGATTGCAGACCTCGTCACCGCGCCAACGTTCGATCCGGTTGAATTAGACAAAGAGCGCAATGTCATTTTGGAAGAGATCAAGATGGTGGAAGACACACCGGATGACATCATCTTTGATTTGTTCTGCGAAAACTTTTATCCGCAGCATCCGTTAGGACGTCCGATTCTGGGGACGCCGGAATCGCTGGCCCAGTTCAAAGGGGCGGTCGTACGTTCGTATTATGACGACATTTACCGACCTGATAATTTTGTGTTGGCTGCGGCGGGCAATCTGACGCACGAAGCATTGCTGGAATTGGCGCAAGCACACTTCGGCGCATTACAACCCAGTAAAACGCCGTTTGTTCCTACAACACCGATTCCCACGCCGCACCTGACGTTGCGCCATAAAGCCGAGCTGGAACAGTCCCACTTGGTGCTGGGTGTGCCGTGTCCGTCGTTGGTTAGCGAAGACCGATATGTCGCCCAAATTCTGAGCGTAATTTTGGGTGGTGGTTCCAGTTCGCGGCTGTTCCAGTCTATCCGCGAAGAGCTGGGGTTGGTTTATACCGTTTTTGCCGCCGTCAATCCATTTAGCGATTGTGGCTACTTGACGATTTATGCGGGGACTTCGACGGATCAAATAGATGAAACGGTCGCTGCGACGATGACTGAATTGCAGCGCATTAAACAAGAACCGGTTCCTGACGAAGAGCTGCAGCGGAACAAAGATCAGTTAAAAGCGTCGTTGGTCCTTAACCTGGAATCCACTTCTGCGCGTATGAGTGCGCTGGCCGCTCAGGAGATGACCTTTGGTCGTTTCATCTCGCCTGATGAGATCATCGCGCAGGTCGAAGCCGTGACCGCCGAAGACGTGCAGCGGCTGGCCAATGAAATCTTCGAGCCACAGATGTTGGCGGCGACGGTGTTGGGCGATCTGGATGGGTTCACGCTGACGCAAGAGCAATTGCAGTGCTGAGCGCAATCCCACGCAGCTTCTGATTTTCATGAACGAAGAGTTTCTCAAGCGATTTGCCGCCTTGGTGCGGTTGCGATACCGGCTGGTTTGGGCGCACGCCCGCAGCGGCAATGGACGCATGGCGTTGCTGTTTGCACTGTATCTGTTGGGCGGACTGTTCGGCGTCTTTTTTGCGTTGGGCGGTGTTGGTGCGGCGGCAATTGCGATTGAAATGGGACGCGAAGAATCGTTTGCCCGCTGGATTTTGACCGCGCTTTTTATCAATGGTGTTGGGCTGAGTTTGTTGTTTGGCATCGGACCGCGCTCGGCTTTTGCCGAAGAGGCCTTGCGCCGCTATCCCTTGACGGCGCGCGAGCGCTTTTTCGTCAGACAAAGCATCGGGTTGCTTGATCCTGCCTGGTTGTTGCTGACGGTGACGGCGTTGGGGCTGACGGTCGGATTTGTCGCCTTGGGCGGCAGCTCGTTGCTGACCAGTTTACCGGCGGTGCTTTTGTTTATCGTGGTGAACTATTTGGCGACGATGGTGCTGCTTTCGTTATTGGGACGAGTGCTCGAAACGCGCCGAGGCTCTGCCATTTTAGGAAGCGTCGTTTTGTTGTTGGTTTCTTTTGGACCGCTGGCCATTTCGATGCTGGCGGCGACGTATCGGCAGACAGTCTGGCGCGGTTTCGACCTGTTGTTACGCTTTACGCCGCCGGGAGCGACGGCAGGCGTCATGGCTGGCGAAGACGCCATTGCCGTTTTGGGTAGTGCCTTTTGGTTGCTGGCTTGGTGTGTGGGCTTGGTGTGGGCGTTACGCAAACTGGAAAGTTTGCCGCGCCTGGAAGAAAACACCGCGACTGGCGAGCTGGTGTGGCAAGACTGGGTTGAGCAGGCGAGCAGCTGTTTTCGCGGCTCATACAGACCGCTGATTAGCAAAGCGTTGCGCTACCATCTGCGCTGCAACATGATCCGGTTCAGTTTGCTGACTTCGCCACTGATCATTTTGTTGGGGCAATATTTCGTTCCCACGCGCAACCAGGAAGGCCAGTTTTTTGTGGCGCTCGCCATGTTTTTTGTCCTCAGCGGCGCGACTGCCGCCGCAATGATGCTGAATGCGTTTGGTTATGACGCGGCAGGCATTCGTCGCTATGCCATTTTGCCCGTGTCGTTTGCCGATGCGTTGCGTGCGAGCAATCTGGCTTCGCTGATATTGCGTGCATTGGCTGTGCTGGCGGCGTTTGCTTTGTGGTTGGCGGTTTACAATCGCGCGGAAATGAATTGGCGGCTGTTGCCGTTGCTCTTTGGAACTGCGGTCGGCAGTTTGTTGCTGTATAACGCATTTGGTTTGTGGACCTCCGTGTACGCGCCCAAGGTCATGGATTTTGACGCGTTGTGGAATCAGCGCCTGTCTATCGGAGCCAACATCGTCGTGATCGGCGGCGTGCTCGTGCCGTTTTGGGCGTTGCTGGCGTTGGCATCCCGGTTTGGCCAAACAGTGGCGCTGCGGTTTTGGTGGGCGGCGTTGCTGTTTCTGGCGGTCAGTGCTGCGTTTTACGCCTTCTCCTTCCACGTGATAGAAAGAGCTTTGCGTGCGCGCCGCGAACGATTGATCAACCAGATTGCAGGCGCGCAAAGCAATTAACAAAACAACCGATAGCAGAAAATATCCAACACGATTTCTGGCCAAAGCATTGTTTGGCAATTGTGCTTTCTCTTAAGTCTCCGGTATGGCTACGCCCAGCGAAACACAAACCATCATTCCACTTTCCGTTCAGGAAGAGCCTGTGGTCGAAACGCCACCGGTTGCGCGCCCGGTCGCCATTCGTATCGCACATTTGACCAAACGCTATGGTCAGGTGACAGCCGTAGACGATCTGTCGCTGGAAGTCCCGGTCGGACGCCTATTCGGGTTTTTAGGCCCGAACGGCGCTGGCAAAAGCACGACCATCGGTTGTTTGACCGGTCTGCTCGATCCAACAGCGGGACAGATTCAATTGTTGGGGCAGGATTTTTCCAGCGAAGCCAGCGATCTGAAACGTCGCATTGGCGTCATGCCCGAAGGATTGGCGCTCTTTGATCAGCTTTACGCGCACGAATTTCTGGCCTTCAACGCGCGCATGTTCGGCCTGGAAGAATCTATCGTGCGGCAGCGCGTCGAAGAATTGCTGGCCGTGATGGAATTGACCGGCACGCATCGCAAACGCCTGGCCGATTTCAGCACCGGCATGCGCAAAAAAGTCGCGTTTGCAGCAGCCATCATTCATCGGCCTGACATTTTGTTTCTGGATGAACCGTTCGAAAGCATTGATCCGGCTGGCGTCGCCATGTTGAAAGATTGGCTGCGCCGGTTTGTCGCCGGAGGCCGCACTGTGTTTATGACAACACACGTGCTCGAAACCGTTGAGCGTCTCTGTGACGACGTGGCCATCATCAAAGCCGGTAAAATTGCCTGGCGCGGCGAAGTCGGCCAGCTTGCCAGCGGCGGTCAGGTCGAATGCGACGGGCAGCGTTTTGGCACGCTCGAGTCGTTGTTTTTGCACTTGGTGGGAGAACGGCGCGGCCAGCTTGAATGGTTGTGAAGCGTTTGCATCTTTACGCGCCACCTCACCCACCGGCACGTATGAATTGCCACGCCGAAAGGCTGAAAGGAGTTTCTGATGTATTGTCCCAACTGTGCAGCTCCGATTGACGGCGTGAAATTTTGCCGTTCGTGTGGCACGAACGTGAGCCTGGTGCCGCAAGCGTTGACCGGCCAATTGCCTGCGCCAGTAGCGGTTGAAGAAGATTGGCATACGCGCCACGGCAGACGTGGTCGTCGGCGTGGTAATCGCCCCCCGACAATTGAAGGCGCTGCCAATAATTTTTTCATTGGACTTGGCTTTCTGTTTGTTTCGCTGGCGGTCAGCCAATATGCGCCCGCCGGACACATCTGGTGGTTTTGGCTGTTGATCCCGGCGTTTTCCTGCATGGGCGCGGGCGTTGGGCAATATTTGAAGCTGAAAGAACTCGCGCGCCAGCAGCAGTTTCCCGCACCACAATATCCGCCTGCGAATTTTCCTGCCGCGCCTGCCGCGCCTGCTCCTCGACTTGAAGCGCCGTCAGCGCCAACAACTTCAGAATTGGCCACACCGGTCAGCGTGACAGAACACACCACCAGACATTTGGAACAGAATCGTTAGATGTGCTGCCTTTGCGAGTGCGGCGGCCTTTGCTAAGATGCGCAATCACTAGCTCATCTTCCTTCCTCTTTTACGACGTACAGGGCCAATGCGAATTTGCATTTTGGGCAGCGGCAGTTCTGGCAATGCGACTTTGGTCGTCGCGGGCGAAACCCGCGTTTTGATTGATTGCGGCCTGAGCGGGCGCGAAACCAAACGCCGGTTGCTGGAAATTGGCGAAGACCCGCAGCGTCTGAATGCCATCGTTATTACCCACGAACACGGCGACCACGCCGGTGGATTGCTGGCGCTTTCCAAAGCCTTACAAATTCCTGTTTACGTTTCTTCCGCCACGCTGGCGGCCTGTAAGCTTGGTGAAAAAGAAGCGCTCGTGCGACGCGGAGAAGAGATTTCGGCGACGCAAGACTTCGAAATCGGTGCGTTCCGCTTTCGGCCCTTTGCCATTCCGCATGATGCCGCCGACCCGCTCGCCTTTGCTGTCGAAGCGAATGGCTGCAAGTTGGGCATCGCGGTGGATTTGGGCTACCTCAATGGATTGGCGGCGGAGCGCTTTCGCGGCGCGGACGCGTTGATCATCGAAGCCAATCACGAAATCGAAATGCTGCGCGCTTGCACGTTTTATCCCTGGTCGTTGAAACAACGCATCATGGGACGCCACGGGCACACGTCGAACGACGAAATGGCGCGCTTTTTACAGGAAGATTTCGATGGTAAAGCGCAGCACATCGTGTTGGCGCATTTGTCGCAAAACACCAATCATCCAGAAATTGCGCGGCTGGCGGCGATCCAGGCGTTACAGGCAAAGGCTCCGTTGTTCTCTGCTGACGCGGAACGACGGATCAAAATCGCACGTCACAACGGTCCCAGCGCATGGATTGAGCTGTAAACAGCAAAAGGCGAACGACGTCGTGAACAGCAAACAGCAAACGGCAGACAGCAAACGGCAAACGTGGCTTGCACATGCGAGCATTGCCAATGCGTGCGCCATGGCGCGTTGTGACTTGGCGCGGCGCGCGGCATTTTTGTCTTTTGCCTTTTGCGTTTTGCCTTTTGCTTTCTTGTCGCTTTCTCTTTCGGCGCAGGCGCAATCAGGTCGCAAGCCGCCGCCCAAACCGGGCCAGCAAGGCGCGGAACAAAAGCCCGGCGACGCGCCTGTCGTGCGCATCGAAACGCGCGAAATCGCCTTGCCGTTGTTGGCTTATGACGCGGACGGAAAATTTGTGGATGACCTGACGGCCAAAGATGTTTTGGTGCTGGAAGAAGGCGAAGCCCGTCAGGTGACCAACGTCAAACGCGAACCCGCCAACATTGTGTTGATTCTCGATACCAGCAACGAAATCGGTACCTTCAAAAATGGTCCGACGCAACGGTTGGGCAAAACCGATGTGCCGATCTGGGAAAAAGGCGCAAGCTATCAGGTGATCACGCGTCCGACGGCGTGGCAATTCGCAGAGTTTTTCATTTCGCAGTTGTCGCCGAACGATTCGCTGACCGTCATTCAATACGCCGATCGCGTGCAAGTCGTGCAAGACTGGACCAACGACCGTACGCAGGCGTTGAACGCCTTGCGGGCAAAATATCGCGTTGGTATCAAAGCCAGTTTTCTGGACGCGCTAAAGCTGGCCGCCGACAAATTACAAACGCGTCCCAACGGACGCCGCGTCGTGGTATTGGTCAGCGACGGGCTGGATTCGGGCAGCAAAACCGGACGCACCCAGGCATTGAGCGCATTGGCGCAAGCGCGCGCCGCCGTGTTTGCCGTTGGGTGGAGCGATGTGCTGAAACAGGAAGTCGAAATTGCCGCCAATTGGATTGGCGCGCACGAACCGGCCAGCAGTTCCAACAACAAACGCATTCAGGAATTGCGCCGCCATTTGCCCAAGCTGGAAGCCGCCATCGCCGAATTGCAAAATCTGGTAGACAACAGCGGCGGCGAATTGTGGTTGCCGCTGACGCACGACGAATTGATCACGCGTTGGTCCAAAGTCGTGAGTACGATCGGGGCGCAATACAGTTTGTCGTTTGTGACCGAGCGAAAACCGAGCCTGGAAGACCTGCGCTCCATTCAGGTTTTACCGGCGCGTGCGGGCTTGTCCGTGCGTTCGCGTCGTAACTATTACGCCGGGGACGAAACCAAAACCGAAACTCCGGGTCGCAAATAAGCGACCTCATTTTTTGCGCATGAGCGAAGAACACAACCGCATTGCCCACGCATACCGACGCGCCGGCCTCGGTCTGGCAGCGGCAGCCATTTTTTGGAGCGCCGCATTTATCTGGCAGGGACAGCCGGGCGAAGACCGCGCTTACTGGATCATTCCGGTAGGGGCCGCCGCGCTTAGCGTGCTGTGTTTTTCGTTGTACGCAAAGGCGAAAGATTCCTGAATTTTCACTCTCAACTCTTAACCTGAACTCTTTTAGCTGATGATCAAACGTTACACTTTGCCCGAAATGGGCGCGATCTGGACTGAAGAAAATCGCTTCCAGAAATGGCTGGATGTCGAAATCGCCGCTTGCCAGGCCAACGCCGAAGCCGGAAACGTTCCCGCCGCGGCCGTCGAAGTGATCAAACAAAAAGCCGCGTTTTCGGTAGAGCGCATTCGCGAACTGGAAAAGACGCTGGATCACGACGTCATCGCTTTTACCACCAACCTGGCGGAAAACATCGGCCCTGAAGCGCGCTGGGTGCATTACGGTCTGACTTCGTCTGACGTGGTGGACACAGCCAACGCTTTGCAGTTGATCGAAGCCTGCGATTTGCTGCTCAACAAACTGCAAGCGCTCAGCGATGTGTTGCAAAAACGCGCCTACGAATTCAAAGACACGCCGATGATTGGCCGTACGCACGGCGTGCACGCCGAACCGATGACGCTGGGGCTGACCTTCGCGTTGTGGTTTGAAGAAAACCGCCGCAATGTTGACCGGCTGACGCGCGCACGCGCCGGCCTGAGTTACGGCAAAATCTCGGGCGCGGTTGGCGTCTTTGCTCACCTCGATCCCGAGATCGAAGAGCGCATCTGCTTTTTGTTGGGGTTGCGCCCTGACAGCATTTCAACGCAGATCATTCAGCGCGACCGCTATTCCGAATTTATGTGCACGCTGGCGATCATCGCTTCGTCGCTGGAAAAAATCGCGTTGCAAGTGCGCCATTGGCAGCGCACCGAAGTCGGCGAGGCGCACGAATATTTCAAACCCGGCCAGAAAGGTTCGTCGGCCATGCCACACAAACGCAATCCGATTTTGTCAGAGCGGATTTGCGGGTTGGCCCGCGTCATTCGCGGATATGCCGTGGCGGCGCTGGAAAACAATGCGCTCTGGCACGAACGCGACATTTCGCATTCGGGCGCAGAGCGCGTGATTTTGCCCGACGCCTGTATCGGCGTGGATTACATGCTGGCCAAAACGGCTTCGCTGCTCGACACGCTGGTGGTCAAACCGGAACGCATGCTGGCCAATTTGAACGCGACGCGCGGGCTGGTGTTTTCGGGGCAGTTGTTGCTGGAACTGGCTGCCGCTGGTGTGCCGCGCGAAGAAGCCTATTACTGGGTGCAACGCAACGCGCTGAAATCCTGGGATGAAGGGTTGGATTTTCGCGAGCTGGTCAAACAGGACGCGGATATCAGCGCCCGGCTGACAGCGGCGCAGATCGAAAAAGCGTTTGACGTGCGCACGCAGCTCAAAAACGTAGACCTCATTTTTGAGCGCGTGTTTGGCGGCATTCACAAATATAGCGGCGCTTTGCCGTTGGAATCTCAACGCCGGGACGCCTAACCCCCGGCGGTTACACCATCAGGAGAAAAACGATGTTGGCAAAAGTTTATGTGACGCTGAAAAACGGTGTGCTCGATCCGCAGGGCAAAGCCATTCACCACGCGGCTGAAACCATCGGGTATCAGGGCATTGCCGATGTGCGGCAGGGCAAATATTTTGAAGTGAAACTCGACAGCACGCTCGATGAATCAACGGCGCGCGCGCAAGTCGAAAAGTTTGCGCACGACGTGCTGTCCAATCCTGTGATCGAAGATTACAAAGTGGAAATCGTTTAGCGCCACAAACACAAAACACATGACGTGGCACAGGTTTGCGCTTGTGCCACTCTTTTGCGCCTACGGATAAGCTTTGTCTGTAGGGAGCTGCGTTGCTTACGACTATAACTTGCGGGCGGGATGCCAGCCTTTGTAACGGACTTTAACCGTCGCGTCGGATGAGGTGAGCAGCAGCAATCGTTTGTTGATGGGATTGATGCCTTCGGGATAGTAGGTGAGCTGGTAACGGTTGTTGCGCAACTCGTCGCAAATGGCTTTGACGGAATCCTTGACGTCGTTGTCAATTGAGAAAATTCGCCCGCCGGTGCCATCCGTCAGCAATTTCAATGCTTCGGCGGGTTTGGGCGCGTCCTTGCGCAACGCGCCGCGCGTGCGGTCACGCACTTGAATGGCATAAACCGTGACGTTTTCGTCCTGCAGTTTGGCCAGGATTTCGTCGAATTTGATCACGCTGTCACGATCCAGCCCGTCGCCGACGATGACAATGACGCGTTTTGAGAATCCTACCTCCGGTCGCAACACGTCTTCCATCACCACATTCAGCGAATCAAACAGGCGCGGGACTTCGGCTTTGCGCAACAATTCCAGCGTGCTTTGCAATTGTTTCGGCTCGTCGGTGAACTCCGTGATGACTTCCGGTTTGGTGTCGTAACCGACCACCATCACCTTGTCGCCCTCGTAAATTTCAGGCGCGAACGCCGCCGGAACCGCCGCCAGTTTTTTGACGTCGGCTTGTAACGTCGTCGAATTGTCCATCAACACGACGATGCGCGCGGGGGTCGGGTCTGGCGCAAAGGCTTCGATCTTTTGCAGCACACCGCCGTCAAACAGTTCCAGCACTTGTTTGGGAATGATTTTTTCGTCTTCCGCCTTGGCCGGATCTGTCAACAACGGTTTGGGTTTGTTGGGATCGTCCACGCGTTCGGCCAGCACGTGCAAAACCGTTGTGCGCCGGCCTGACGCCGGATTGCGTCCCGATTGCGCGTTGGTTGGTGTCGTGAACCAGAACGAACCAGCGCCACCCAGCAACAACGAAAGGCCAAGAGACAGCAGCAGCGGGCGTTTGCCCCACCGCGCAAACAGGCGTGGGCGCAACAACGCGCGAATTTCGGTTGCCTGATTGTTTGCCGCGGGGGCTGTTGCTTGTTCTCTCTGGCCTTTCATGTCTTTCTCCAGCCTTGCCAAACTCAGTTGTCACATTTGCCGGTTGCGCACGCGCCACCGGTCGAAGCGCAGGCCGCCGCCGCTTCTTTCTTTTCGCCTTTGTCGCCCTTGTCAGACTTCTCGGCTTTGCCGCGATTGGTGTAATCGCTGACGTACCAGCCAGAGCCTTTGAACTGGACGGCCGTTTGCGAAAAGATTTTTTCCAGTTTGCCTTTGCATTCCGGACATTTGCTGAGCGGTTTGTCGCTCATTTTTTGCATCACTTCCAGGTGATGCCCGCATTTTTGACAGGTGTATTCGTAAATTGGCATGTTCCTATTTCCTACCTCCTGTGAAATTCGAGCTGGTAAAACCGGCAAAAATTTAGCACAGCCCGCCGGGCCGGAACAAACAGGCGGCTTTGTCTTGTCGGGTTGGCGGTGATCTGCTAGAAAACCAGGGCAATTTCCACATCAACCCATTCGCCAACAGGAGATTTGTTATGAATTCGCGTCCGCATCGTTTGCCGGTCGTTGTTTTGCTTCTTGCGTTGGTGCTGCAGCCACTGGCGCAAAGCCCTGCGCGCCCTGACACCTTTCGTCCGCCGGTGCGCGGTACGCGTGGCATTGTCGCAGGCGGTCAGCCGCTTGTGGTCGAAGCCGGATTGCGCATGTTGCATCGCGGCGGCAATGCCGTTGATGCCGGTGTCGCCGCGACGTTTGCCGGTTCGGTAATCGAATTTTCGCATTTTGCTTTTGGCGGCGAAGTCCCCGTGCTGATCAAACTGGCCAAAGGACAGGTCGTCACCGTCAACGGGCAGGGAACTGCGCCGCAATTGGCGACGCGTCAGTTTTTTGAACAGCGTGCAGCCAAAGGCGGAACAGAAAGCGGCGCTTCAGGGCGCAGCGCGAACAAGCCCGGGCTGATTCCTTCGACCGGGCCGCTGGCGGCGACCGTGCCTGGCGTGCTCGATGCGATGATCGTGGCGCTTGATAATTTCGGCACGATGAAACTGGCGGATGTGTTGCAACCGGCGATTGAACTGGCCGACGCCTTTCCGATTGACGAATTGCGCGTGAATTACATTCGCAATACGCGGCGCGTGTTTGAACAATGGCCTGCGGCGCGCGCTCTCTTTTTGCCCAACGGCGAAGAGCCAAAAGTCGGCGACATCTTTGTGCAAAAAGACTTGGCGCGTACCTTGCGCGAACTGGTTGACGTGGAAAAGAAAAACGCGCGTCGTGGTCGTCACGCAGCGCTCGAAGCCGTGCGCGATTATTTTTATCGCGGTCCGCTGGGCAAACGCTATTGCGACGCCATCGAAGCCGCGGGCGGATTGATGCGCGCCAGCGATCTGGCCGGTTTTCGCGCGACCATCGAACGTCCGACCAAGATCAGCTATCGCGGCTATGAAGTGTATAAAACCGGTTTTTGGGCGCAGGGACCGGCGATGCTCGAAATGCTCAATTTGCTGGAAGGTTATGACCTCAAAGCGATGGGCCACAATTCAGCAGATTACGTTCACACCCTGACCGAAGTCATCAAACTCGGGTTTGCCGACCGCGATCATTTTTATGGCGACCCGCGATTTGTGAAAGTGCCGGGCGCAGAGCTGCTCTCAAAAGACTATGCCGAAGCGCGCCGCCGTTTGATTGACGCCAAAACGGCTTCGTTGGAACAACGTCCGGGCGATCCGCTAAACAAAAAAGCCCTGGCGCAATTGGTCAATCAGCTTTCGCTCGGCCCGTCAGAAATTCCGCCAGACGAACGGGCCAACGATACGACTTGCGTCAACGTAATTGATGCACAGGGCAATGTCTTTTCGGCCACGCCCAGCGGCGCCTGGTTGCCCAGCTTCATCGCGGGCGACACGGGCATTCCGATTTCGTCGCGCTTGCAAAGCTTTTTGCTCACGCCCGGTCACCCCAACGAATTGAAACCCGGCAAACGTCCGCGCATCACGCTTTCGCCGACGCTGGTGTTGAAAGACGGCCAACCGTTTGCCGCGCTTTCCACGCCGGGCGGAGACAATCAGGATCAAGCCTTGTTGCAGGTGCTACTCAACGTCATCGAATTTGGCATGAATCCGCAGGAAGCCGTCGAAGCCGCGCGTTTTGACACGCAACATCTGGTCAGCTCTTTCGACGATCACAAATTCAACCCCGGTCTGGTACAGATTGACCGCCGCTTTGGCGACAAAGTGTTTGACGATTTGAAAGCGCGCGGCCACAAACTCGAAATCCGCGCGGATTATTCGCCCAGCTCTGCGCCGACGATCATTCTTTATGATCCGCAACGCAAATTGATCGAAGCAGGCGCTGACGTGCGGCGCGGTCGTTACGCCATCGGCTGGTAAACCATTCTCTCACCCCGACAAAGGAGCAACGATGAGCCAGACAATGATGGGCGCGTATGGCGAATGGGCGGCGGGCATCAACGGCGAAGGCCCGGCGCGCTGGTCGTTTCGTCAAACGCGGTTTCGCGGTCAGGATGTCAATCGCTGGCGGCAACAGGCGCGCCAACGGTTTTTTGAATGTTTGCAAATGCCCAAACGCGGCGACGTGCCGCAAGCCACCTTGCAGCATCAATTCGATTACGACGGATTGCACATCGAGCATTTGCAATGGCAATTGCCTTACGGGCCGCCGACCGAAGCGCTCTTGCTGAAACCGCGCGACGCCAAAGGCAAACTGCCCGCCGTGTTGGCGTTGCACGATCACGGCGGCAACAAATATTTCGGATTGCGCAAGATCACGCGCGTCAGCCAGGATCAGCATCCGCTGATGAAACGCCACCAGGAGCATTATTACGGCGGCGCCGCCTGGGCCAACGAACTGGCCAAACGCGGTTATGCCGTGCTCATTCACGACGCGTTTTTGTTCGGCAGCCGTCGCACGCGGCTGGCCGACGTGCCCGACGTGATCAAACGCGGCGTCAACGAAGTCACCGAAGAGACAGAAGAGCAGATTTCGGCTTACAACACCTGGGCGGCGCAACAGGAACACAACATCGCCAAAAGCCTGTTTTGCGCCGGGTTAACCTGGCCGGGCGTGTTTTTGTGGGAAGACCAGCGCGCGCTGGATTATTTGTGTTCGCGGCCTGACGTTGACGCCCAGCGCGTTGGTTGTGCCGGGTTGTCGGGCGGCGGTTTGCGCACCGTTTTTCTGGCGGGCAGCGATGACCGCATTGCGACGGCGGTTTGCGTTGGCATGATGACGACCTGGCGCGATTACCTGCTCAACAAATGCCACACGCACACCTGGATGTGTTACGTGCCGCTGTTGCCGCGCGATCTGGACTATCCCGAAATCCTCGGTTTGCGCGTGCCGCTGCCGACGCTGGTGCTCAACGACAAGGAAGATTCGCTTTTCACCTTGCCCGAAATGCAGCGCGCCGACCGCATGCTGGCCGAAGTCTTTCGCAAGGCCGGTGCGGCAGACAAATACCGTTGCAGTTTTTATCCTGGCCCGCACAAATTCGATTTGGAGATGCAAAAAGAAGCCTTTGGCTGGTTTGATCAATGGTTGCGCAAGTGAGCGGTGAACGGTTGGCTGAAAAGCGTTCTTGCTGGATGAACTGGCATCGGTGTGAAAACAATGAGAGAGCACACGCCGTTGGCGATTTTTTCAGGTCGTGCTATTTTGCGCCCGTCGTGAGCGAAACTCGGCCCCGCGCCGTGAAAGTCTTTAGGGCTTCTATACTCACGATTCATCTTGTAACGCCTGCTGAATCCGTTTTAGACACGCCTCGGAACGTTTGGAAATATCGTGTTCCCATATCCGAATTACTTTCCAACCACCCTTCCGTAAGCGCTGATTGACGAACCGGTCTCTGGCCTTATTTCCATTGAGCTTCTTTTCCCAAAATGCTCTGTTATTTACTGGCATGTTCGAGTGCTTAGGACAGCCGTGCCAGAAACAACCGTCTACGAATACCACAGTGCGTTGCCGACGGAAGACAAAGTCTGGATGTACAAACAGTTGAGCACGAGTTTTAGGCTTGTTTCGCGGATTTTGGTTGGTGGATTTCGACCCAACGACGTGCGGCTGGGCCAGCTTTATCTTCAAATGCCTTCGCCAGCCGGTGATCCGGTTTTGACGAAACAGTTTTGCCAGCGCAAGCTCCGTGTCTCGATTACCGCGCCCACGAATGCACGACATAACATCTGATCGCTTTTCTGGAGTGAAAACGTCAGACATCGGCAATCTTCTCAGCGGTAAAAACAACTGTGGCACCAGCAAGCGCACGCCCGGAGATGGCGACATACCAGGCGTTCATGCGCTTGTCCCAGGAACGAACCTGGCAAAAGGCTGCCCAGGTAAGTTGGTGAATGGATTTCAGTTCCCAGCTTTCAGTCAGGCGAACGATCAGCAGGAACTCGAAAAGTTGCTTCTCGGCGTCTTCTGGATCGGGATAAATGGTTCCGGTTTTCTTGGCATTGCAAATGGTCTTGATGGAATAGCGGTCACCATTACGAGAAAGTGCGTCTACATTCTTTGTGCCTTTGGGAGCCAGTTGAAGATTGGGAAGCTTGGCTGTGGCTTTGAAGCGCCCAATAACAAGCCGCTCTCCAATCTCACCAACGGAAAAGGCCATCTTCCGCTTTCGCATCTCTACATCAAGCTGTGCTCGCAACTGGATCAATTCAGTATCAGACAGGCCGTTGAGCATATTGAGTAAAGTGGCTTTGTCTTTGGTAGTAATAGGCAACTGAAGAACTCCTGTCTAGATGAGTGAGCTTTTGCCTTCTCAAAAAGAAAGATAACCGACGCGCGACGCTTGGCTAGCGTGCCAATTCCGAATTTCGGTCACAAAAATGTCTCTAAGTCTAATCCAAGGACTTAACCAGTCTGGATGATTGTCGTGATTCACTGTCAATCGGTAATTACTACATAGAACCAGCACTACGTCTTTGGCCGGTAACGAATATTTGTTTTCAAAAACAGGCGTCCTCTTAAATGCATCTTTTGACTTTGCTTTATCCTTCAACTCTGCCGGGCATACAACTCCAGCAAGTAACATGGCTAATCGGCGATTTCCTTGATGAAAATCACATGCTGGGCTGACCTCAAGAAAAACAGGAACTGTTTGCTCACAAAATCTCTTAAAATGAGGACTCCCTTCAGGATTTTTCCCTTCGAAGCAATCACGCTGAATATCCAGTGCTGAATAACCAACTGCATTCATCAAAAGTTCTTGATCAGTTATTCGATATATCGTTCCAGGTGGAAAAGGCGCGAACGAAGGAAATGCTGATGTTGTCAATATCAATGAATTGAGTCTTGATGGAGAAATTGCTACAAGCTCGTCGTTTAATTTTTCAGCAAGCCAATTTCCATGTCTTCCCAGTGTTTTATTCAAATGTGATGTCTCTAGGTGCTCCTGACCAAGTTGAGATAAAACTGTGAGAAGGTGACGAAGTGCTGTAGCATCTGAGCAGTCCGGCCCCGCCTGACGCTGTGCCAGATGTTTTAGGAGTGACTTCAACCGAGTATTAAGGTTTGCAAGATTTGGCGGGGCAGAACCCCCTAAAGACACTAAGCCTGCGAGATTTTTACTCACTTCGATTCCTATATCTCGCATCAACGACTCCCAAGCCCACAGTACATCAAAAGCCTCTAGGTCTCTCAAAGTTGTTTCAATCTTTTCTCTCAACTCATTAACCCAAACCTTGTTGTCAGACCGGTCACGTGGCATTGGCTTCTGCATTTCTATAAAAACTAAGCAGTTCTTATATTCTGGCACTGCATCCAGCAAGGTTTGTTTAAATAATTCCGCATCCGCGTGCTCGTCATCTGGAGGAAGACTGCCTTCATCTTTTTGGGCGTATTTACTCCAGATCACGACGATTACTGGCGCAATGTCCTTGGACACTACTTTTGAAAAAACATTTGCGGTATGAGACGCGGCATTTTTCCCTACTGAACTGGTGAGATGTAGGTCAGTAAAGACGAGGCGTATTCCTTTGAATGGCTCTGGCGGTAAGTTTTCAGCACTATCGCCTGATATATGTACGCAGCCAAGCCCAAGCTGCAGCAAGGCATTTAGGATTTGAGGATATTCTTCTTTGTCTTCATCAATGACACATACTGAGGGAGAAGCAAGCTGAGGGATCATTAAACCTCCAAAAATTGAAGCGCGACGACTGCTCCATCAATTCCCGCTGGCAAATCTATATCACCGGGATTCGGGAAAACCAGACGCCCTTGGTTAACACGCATGACCTCATTAACGATATACAAACCCAACCCCATTCCACCATTTCGACGGGAAAAGAATGGGGCAATCAAATCTTCTGGATCGTCATTCCCTAATCCCGGACCATTGTCCGCAACAACAATGGCTGGTCCGCCGTCGAGATCATTGGTTGTTGTCAGATAAATGAGCTTTTGCGTCGGATTTTTTATTTCCAGCCAGTGGATGGAGTTATCTATCAAGTTCACAATCGAGGCAATAAGCATCTGCTTTGAACCTTCCGCCTTAAAGTCAGGACATCCCAATTCCATCCCGTTGACCAATCTTATGCCGTGTCGTTTTAGACGTAGTTCTGTAGAAAATATAGCTTCTTTTACTAAAACACTTGCGGAAGTTTTTTGAACCCCCGGATTTTTGAGAAGATTGGTTACAGGGCGCATTGCTCGGTAGAGACGGTCAACAAGCTCCCTGATTCTCGATATGTCGGGGTCTTTCTTTACGGCTTGGCGCAATTCCTCTAAAGTTTTTTCAGCACCATGCAGCATGATGCCAAGATTAAGACCGGGGACTGCGGCGTGTAGCAGTTGGTCTCGATAAATCTCCAACTCCTTCTCCACTTCTTTTAGTCTTGGCTCCACCTCTGCCAGCATTCCTTTGGACGCCAAAGTGTCTCTCAGCTCGGATAACTTTAAAAATACTTTCTGGCCAGTGCCCTTTCCAAGCACTTCCCGGACACGTTTTTGGTCTTTGATCTTTTCCGCCTCGACTTGTGTCAACACACTAACTACTGCACTGCGGAAATCCTCAAATTGATTATTCTCGATGAACCCTTCTCTATTGGATTTTTCCCGAAGGTCACCACTGGCCATTGCGTCTAATCGAAGTACCCCAAGAATCTGGTTATTGCTGGTTCGAGCTGTAGGAGTATTAACTCTACGCAAATCCAAATTCAGCCAGTCATTTCCTGGTTCGCCAAAATCGTAAACTCGAATTCCATCACGATAAACCCGTATTCCACCATTCTCATTGAGATAATCCTTGAGGCCATTGACGTCATCAGTGACAGCTTTGAGGACCCCTGAATCCCTGTCAAATAACCAAAACTCAAACTCAACTCTGCCGATCTTATGCTTAGACAGATCGAGAGGATAGCTTTTTCGCCCTTCTTTACGTTCTAGTTTAAAACCCGCAACTTTTTCGTTTCGACTTGTGAGCTGCTTTTCTGTACCAAGTGGGGGAGTAAACCTATAGTCAAAGTACCCAGCTTCACCTTCAAAATAACCTGTTACGTTGTATAGAGCGCACCTATAAACATCCTCCGGGGTTAGTAACCCTTCTAGCCAATCTTCGTTGTTAGGAGCAGATAGTGTGACCTTGAAGTCCTCTGGCCCTTTGAATGGCGAGCACAAGCTGTTTACTCCTCTGTGCAAACGACGCAACTCACCACGCGTCCAGGTGTCTCGAAGGCGACTGACTTCCAATCTTGTACCGTGTTTTTTACCCGGGAAAGTTTTAGGCTCACGCTCCTGCAGGATTACCCCAGCATCTTTAGCATTTAGATTGTCAGAGGTCTCAAGAGTATCCCAATTGAATTCAACAACAAGCTCTTTGCCACCTTGCACTCGGGTGATTAACCGTATGAACCTCCCAAGTTTATGGATAGACAATCGGCCTAAACCTTTTTCTCCGAGGGGGAAGCGATTGAAAACAAGGGTTCGTTTCTTATGCAATTTTTGATCAGCACGAAAATCTGTCGCGATAGTCATCCAAGCATTGCGCAACACATTTTCGTTCATACCGCAACCATCATCTTCAACCGTAATTAGTCCACTTTCTTTGCTTTCAATATGTTCGAGTAAAACTCGGCAGTTTGTGGCGTCAGCATCGTAGGCATTTTTTACCAGCTCAAATACAGCCAAGCTGGCGTCTCTGATGAGCTGCTCGCCAAGCACTGCTAACAGGCGCGGCTTTACTTGAAAATGCAACTTATTTGCCGGTGTATTTTGATTGATAGGCTCAGACATAAAATTATGCTCTCGTCAGTTGCTGAATAACGGCTTGCATTACTGGTGGGCAAACAGCATTCCCAATCATCTTGATTTGCTCGCGTCGCGTGCCATGCTCAAACTGCATACCACCCATTCCCATGGCCAACTGAAGTTCTGGTACTTGAAGCATGCGCATCAAATGACCTTTGGAGGATGGTTTCACAATGGCGAACCGGTCAAGAGTGGTGATGGTTCGCAATGGCCGGGACAATTCTTGCCAGCCACCTGCCTGATCCGAGCCATAGTAAACCAATAAAAAAGGACTATCCGCACCAACCTCATTGATACCACGTTCAGCACGTTCCAGAGTGGCTTTGGCCCGACGCTCCGTTTGTAAGGGCGACCAACGGTAAGCACCATTTAGGTTGATGATGGACTGGATCGTCTTTTTGCGCCCACCTATTGTCGGAGTCGGATCAGGCATGCGTTGGCGGTCACAGAGTAAAAAGAGGCGGCGACGGCTCTGCGGCACTCCAAAGTCCGATGAATCCAGAACCTCTTCACGAACGTGGTAATCAGCTTCCAACTCCTTCTTGAATTCCTGATAGCGTGACCAACGGCGCATGCTTACGACATTTTCGATCACGATCCACCGAGGCTTAAGCTCACGGGCAAACCGTGTGACTTGAAATGCAGTGTTCTTGCTTTCTTCACAACGAATTTTGTTTCCCTTGGCTGGGCTGTGATTTGTGCATTCGGGAGAAGCCAGGATCAAATCCATATGTCCAAGGTCTTTCTTCACTTCACTTATATTCACATCTTCGAGGCGCGTTGGGTAAAAGAGGGCATCAGGGAAATTGACGTGATGGTTCTTGCCAGCCAGTTCCCACGAATCAAAGGCCGCAACGATTTCGACGCCGGCTTTTTGCGCTCCCCAACTGCTTCCGCCAGCGCCACAGAAAAGATCAATGGCGCGGATTGTCTGTGAAGATGATTTTGCATCACCCAAGCGTTAACCTCCTTTTACTAGTTACTTATCTGACTGTCTGAATGACAGCAATTGTAAATGAATCTGTAAATGAATCGCGCTCATTTTATGTTGGGGGGGAATTCGCGACAACTGGATTTAGGGAAAGGCAATGACACAAGTGCTGGTGACTGGGGGATATCTCTATTGTACGGCTACCTCGCACTCTGGAGGAAAGCGTGTTATCCATGAATACGCTTTGATGAAACTTTATGCTTACGTTCAAATGTGTAAACAAGCAAAAGTTTTGCACAGGTGAGGTCACGATGAGGCTTACGCGAAGCTGGCCAATCTGGTTGTCCGTGGCGCTGTTTTTGGGCGTCGCCGGGTTGTTGTCGGCGCACGCGGGCGAAACCGTGCTTGCCTGGTGGCGCTGGCAGAATCCGCGTCCGCAGGGAAATCCGCTCTATGCCCTGGCGTTTAGCGATGCGCGGCGCGGTTTGGCGGTCGGACGCGATGGCGCGATCTTGCGCACCGAAGACGGCGGGCAAAAATGGCTGGTCGTTCGTTCACCGCTCAACACGCCGCTCTATGGATTGGCGGCCAAAGGCAAAAAAGCCTGGGCCGTGGGCGCACGCGGCGAAATCCTGTTCAGCAATACCAGCGGCGAAACCTGGCAAACGCAAAAGAGCGGCACCAAACAGCATTTGTATGCGGTCTGGTTCAGCGACGAAAAACGCGGCTGGGCTGTCGGCGTCGAAGGCATGATTCTGGCAACGCAAGACGGCGGCGAAACCTGGCGCTTGCAAACCAGCAATACGCTAAAACATCTGACTGCGGTGGCTTTTGCCGATGACAAATATGGCGTTGCCGCTGGCGCCGACGGAACCTTGCTGGTGACGGGCGACGGCGGAGCCAACTGGACGGTGGGGTTGGAGCTTGCGCGCCTGTCGCCTGCGCTGGCCAATCGCAATTTTCTGGGCGCATTTGCCGTCGCGCCGGACAAGCTTTGGGTCGTGGGAACAAACGGCGTCATTTTGCATACGAGCGATGCGGGCGAAACCTGGAAGGAACAGCCGAGCAATTCGTCTTCGCATCTGTATGCGCTCAACTTCCTGAACGACAAACAAGGTTGGGTCGCCGGCGCAGACGGCACGATTTTGCATACGACCGATGCCGGAGCGACCTGGAGCGCACAAGTTTCTAACACGGCGCAATTGCTCAATGCCGTCAATTTCGTGGATGACAAAACCGGCTGGGCGGCGGGCGAAGGTGGCGCGATTTTAGCGACGGTGGATGGCGGCGAAACCTGGGCTGCGCAAACCGGCGGTGCGCGTGAAATGCTCAATGCCGTGCATTTTGCCAGCGACGAACACGGCTGGGCCGTCGGCATGAATGGCACGATTCTGGCGACGGACGATGGCGGCAAAATCTGGCGCGAACAGAAATCGAATGTGACGGCCAATTTGCGCGCCGTGCGTTTCATAGACAAACAGCAAGGCTGGGCGGCAGGCGAACGCGGCACGTTGTTGCACACAATTGACGGCGGCGCGACCTGGGAGCAAAAGCCCAGCAACACCGAAGCGAGCTTTCACGGGCTGGCGTTTCCGACGGCGAATGACGGCTGGCTGGTGGCTGACGCCGGTCTGGTGCTGCACACCGGTGATGGCGGACAAAGCTGGCAACCGCAAACGTCGGCGACGCAATTCTGGCTCGAATCCGTGGCCTTTACCGACGCGAAACTCGGTTGGGCGGTCGGCGAATCGGGCGTCATCATTCACACCACAGACGGCGGCGAAAGCTGGCGCGTACAGGAAAGCGGCACGCGCAAATGGCTCTATGCCGTTTCGTTTGGCGATGCCAAACACGGTTGGGCCGTCGGCGAAGACGGATTGATTTTGCGCACGACCGACGGCGGCGAAACCTGGCTGGTGCAAATCAGCGCCGTGCCCAGCAATTTGTTAGGTGTGTATGCGCTCAATGCCAAATTTGCCTGGACCGTCGGGTTGAACGGCATCATTTTGCGCACCGAAGACGGCGGACGTCGTTGGTATCGCGACGCCAGCACCACGACGACGCCGTTGCGTGCCGTCATGTTTCGGGATGGCGATAGCGGCTGGGCGACGGGACGCGACGGCGTGATTTTGCGTTACGCGGGCAAAGGCGGCGAAAGCGTGCGCACCGTCTTCAAGCGAAAATAGCGGCACTTCAAAAGCGGTTGGTTGACTCAAGGAGCGTTGGGCAAGGCGGGTTTTTCGCCTTCGCGCGCGGGCAACCACAACGGCCAGTTGTCGCCTTGGTGGACAATGACGGGCGTGCCGAGCGGCGTCAGGCGGTAAAACTCTTTGCTGGCAAACATCGGGATGCGAATGCAGCCGTGGCTGGCAGGTTTGGTTGGCACTGACGGATATCCGTGGATAGCCGTGCCGACCATGAAATAACTGGGGTAATACAGCAGCCCCAGCGCGCTTTTTTTCCAGCCGGGAATTTTGATGTAGACCTTGTAACGGCCCGGATGTGTGATCGCATCACGCACCCAGCCTTCTGATTTGAACTCTTTGCCGCTGCCGGTGGAAACAGGCAAAACCTTGCTGACCGTGCCGCTGTCATCCACCAAAAACAAAACCTGGCGGCGTAAATCCACTTCGACGTGCGCCGGTCCGGTTTCGCGCGCCGTGGGTCGCTGGGCCGTCATCAATTTGTTGAAATCCGCGCGCGTCATTTGGCCTGTGCGTTTCAAGCCTTCGACTTTTTGAAACGCAATCAGCGCATGGCGCGAAGCGTCATCCCAGCGGCCATCCACGCGCCCTGTCCAATAGCCTAAATCAGCCAATTGTTGTTCTGCCTGGCGATGTTCCGCCGCTGTCAGCGGACGCGCTTGCGCGCGGCTTTTGCGTGCGGACGTTTGCGCGAAGCTCGTGGCGCCACACAGGAAAAGCGAGAGCAGCGCCAGAACGAGTTGAAACGAAGAAAAGGGGCTGCGGTTGGAAAACGGAAGTGAACCTTGATACGGCATATTCCCACAAGATAGATGTCAATGGATTGTTGGACGTCTGATCGGGGCTGTTTGCTCATCTCCGTGGCCAAGTTTAACGAAAAACGACAACAGAGACCATAAGCATACTCGTCTTGGCACGGCTGACAAAGCCAGCGTGTTTCTGTCATCACTGATTGCGAGGAAAACCCGACATGCAGATTCTTCTGCTCGAAGCCATTCACGACGACGCCGTCGCGCTGCTTTCTGAAGTGGGAACGGTGCGGATGATCGAAAATCTCGCGCCGGAAACCGTCGTGCAACGATTTGCCGAGGCTGACGCCGTGTTGACGCGCGGTCGTGGTCGTATGCCGCGCGAAGCGTTGCTGGCGGGCAGGCAGTTGAAATGCGTGGCGCGTTGCGGCGCAGGCACTGACAACATTGACGTGGCCACCGCGACGGAACTTGGTTTGCCAGTGTTGTTTTCGCCCGAAGGCACCACCTATTCCGTGGCCGAACACGCTCTGATGTTGATGCTGGCCGTGGGGCGGCGGCTGACCTTGCTTGACCGCGAAGCCAAGGCCAACAACTGGGAAGTGCGCAATCGCGTCGGCGTCGGCACGGAACTGCGCGGCAAAACGCTGGGTGTGCTCGGATTGGGCAACATCGGCAAACGCATTGCAGAGTTAGGCGCGGCATTTGGCATGACGATCATTTACTGGAGTCGGAACAGCCGTGACGCGCGATTTGCGTTTGTCGAACTGTCTGATTTGTTTCGGCAGGCCGATGTGTTGTCGGTCAGTTTGTCGCTGGATGCTGGCACGCGCGGCATCGTCAATGCCGAACGTCTGGCATTGATGAAACCGAGCGCGATGTTGATCAACACGGCGCGCGGCGAAATGGTTGACGAAGACGCTTTGGTGGCGGCGCTGGCTGAAAAGCGGCTGGCCGGCGCAGGGCTGGATGTGATGGCACAGGAACCGCCGCCCGCCGATCATCCGCTGTTCAAATTTGACAATGTCGTGCTTACGCCGCATCTGGCGACGATCACCGATCTGGCGTATCGGAATATGTGCGTCGAAGTCGCCACACAGGTCGCACATGTGTTACAAGGCAAACCGCCGGACATCCGTAACGTCCGCAACCCGCAAGTCATCAACCCATGACTCATCAACCAGAAGCGACCACGAAACAACCAGGGCTTTTTATCTGCCATTGATCAGGGAGACGACGATGAAGCACTCAATGCACAACTGGATGAGACCCGAACCGATTGAAACCACGCTCGAACGCTTGCATCGGTTCGGGTATGACGGCATCGAAATCAGCGGCGAACCGGCGAAATACAACACCGACGAAGTGCGCGCGCTGCTCGACAAATACGAACTGCAATGCTGGGGCTCGGTCACGATGATGTTTGAAGGGCGCGATCTGCTTCACCCCGACGGCGGCATCCGGCGCGACACCATCGCTTACATGAAAGATTGCATCATGTTGGCCAAAGCGCTCGGCGGACAGATGTTCTGTATCGTGCCTTCGACCGTTGGCAAGGTGAAACCGCTGGCTTCGCCCGCCGAAGAATGGCAATGGGCCGTCGAAGGTTTGAAAGAAGTCGCCGCGTTTGCCTCTGACCAGGGCATCAGACCCGGCATCGAACCGCTCAACCGCTTCGAAACTTATTTCATCAACCGTCACGATCAGGCCTTGCGACTGGCCGAAGAAGTCGGCAACGGCCTTTCGGTCGTGCTCGACGCTTTTCATATCAACATCGAAGAAACCGACTGGCGACAGGCCATCCGCAATGTGGGCGACAAATTGCTCGACTTCCACGTCGCCGACAACAACCGCAAACCATGCGGACAGGGGCGTTATGACTGGCGCGAAGTCGTCAACACGCTGAAAGAAATCAACTATCAGGGCCATCTGACCGCCGAATTTGTGCTGACGCTCGACCGCACGCCGCTGGCCATTGCGCGCGAAAAACACGAAAGCGACATGGAATTTACCGAGGCCGACCTGAAATTTATTCAAGGGCACGGCTCTGGT
Source organism: Acidobacteriota bacterium (assembly GCA_016789605.1). GTDB lineage: Bacteria > Acidobacteriota > Blastocatellia > RBC074 > RBC074 > RBC074. Next base: position 8 of record JAEUQO010000172.1, on the reverse strand, counting down.
TTGATCAG
>JAEUQO010000171.1 GCA_016789605.1 Acidobacteriota bacterium | reverse complement strand
CGCCCGCGATACATGGTTTCGTATACGCCGCGCGTAAAGGGAAACGCGCCCGGTTCTCCCAGGTCGTCCGCGTAATTGACGGGCACGTCCTGAGGCGTCAGGCGGTTGGGCAATTCAATGTCAGAAGTCGTGGTGAACCGTTCTTTGCGTTCCTTGGCTTTCGTCGTCATAAAGTTGTTAGGGGTTGGAGATGGAGTTTTCTCTGTGCTTAAATTCGCCGCGCGAATTCTAGCACGCGGTGTTCACTTGGTGCAGTATGGCACCGCTCGCCCGACCGGATTCCCGGTTGATGGCACACAAGACAAGCTGTCCGTAGCAACGCAATTCCGTGGACGAACAACTGGACAAATTGCTGCGTGAGCTAAGCGACGCAATCAATCACGCGGTCAGTGATTCCGAAGAAATCAATCTGGCGCTGGCGCGCTTGCGCGACGCCGGTCATAAGGTGTTTCTTGCGCTCGAAGCCACCATCGCGCTGTCTGACAAAAGCAACGAGACAAACGAGACAGAAGACGAGTCGCCCACGTTCGAACCGGTTTCCATCGAAGAACGTCTGGCAGACATCAGCGACGAAGACCGCCAGTTTTTGCGCGCCCTGAAAATCAAGTTTGATCCCGAAGACTGACCTGTTCCGCCTGGAGATTTCATGACGATTAACGCTGTCCCCATCCTCATCGCAGTGCTTTGCATTTATGCGATTGCGTATCGGTTTTATAGCGCGTTTCTTGCCGCCAAGGTGCTGGCGCTGGACGATACGCGCGTCACGCCCGCGCACCAATTCAACGACGGCGCAAATTACACGCCGACCAACAAATATGTTTTGTGGGGACATCATTTCGCGGCGATCAGCGGTCCGGGGCCGTTGATCGGGCCGGTGCTGGCGGCGCAGTTTGGATTTTTGCCCGGCTTGATCTGGTTGGTGATCGGTGTGGTGTTGGGCGGCGCGGTGCACGATTTTATTGTGCTGGCGGCTTCGATGCGCAGCGGCGGTAAATCTCTGGCCGAAATCGCCCGCCGCGAAATTGACCGCGTGACTGGTTCGGTCGCTACGTTTGCCATTTTGGTGATCCTGATTGTCGCGCTGGCGGGCGTCGGACTGGCGGTGATCAATGCGCTGGCTGAAAGTCCTTGGGGATTGTTCACGATTGCGATGACGATTCCCATCGCGCTCTTTATGGGCATGTACATGTTTCGCTGGCGCGCCGGGTCGCATCGCGGCATTACCGAAGGCACCATCATCGGCGTGATCTTGCTGGTGCTGGCAGTTGTCCTGGGCGAAACCGTGCAGAATTCTTCCTGGGGGCATTACTTCAAGTTTGAAAAAAACGGCATCACGTTGATGGTGGCGGCGTATGGCTTTGTCGCGTCGGTGTTGCCGGTGTGGTTGTTGCTGGCGCCGCGTGATTATCTCAGTTCGTACATGAAACTCGGTTCGATTGCCTTTCTGGCGATTGGCATTTTTGCGGTGATGCCGACGTTTAAGATGCCTGCGATCACGCCGTTTGTGCACGGCGGCGGGCCGATCATTCCCGGCAAAGTCTTTCCGTTTGTGTTTATCACGATTGCCTGCGGCGCGATTTCAGGGTTTCACGCGCTCATCTCTTCGGGCACAACGCCCAAACTGATTGACAAGGAAACGCACGCGCGCGCCATCGGCTATGGCGCGATGCTCTGCGAATCCATCGTCGGCGTGATGGCGCTGATTGCCGCCAGTTCGATGTTTCCGCACGATTATTTTCAGATCAACGTGCCGGTCGAAGCCTTTGCCAAAATTGACGCCAGCTTGCGCGCGATGGGCTTTGATCAATCCAACCTCGAAGCCTTGACCCGCGCCGTCGGCGAAGAGCGTCTGGCCGGACGTACCGGCGGCGCTGTCAGTCTGGCGGTTGGCATGGCGCAAATCTTTTCGGCGATTCCCGGCATGAGCGGATTGATGAGTTATTGGTATCACTTCGCGATCATGTTTGAGGCGCTTTTTATTTTGACAACGGTGGACGCGGGCACGCGTGTGGCGCGTTTTATGATGCAAGAGACGCTGGGCGTCGTGCACAAGAAATTTGCGCAAACCGATTGGTTGCCGGGCGCCATCATCGCCAGCTTTCTGGCCGTTGTGCCCTGGGCGTACATGATCTGGAAAGGTTCGATTGCCACGATCTGGCCGCTTTTCGGCATGGCCAATCAAATGCTGGCGTGTGTTGCGCTTTGCGTTTGCACGACCTTCCTCATCAATTCCGGCAAAGCGCGTTATGCCTGGGTGACGATTTTGCCGCTGGCGTTTATCGCCGTGATCGAAATGACCGCAGGTTATCAGAACATCGTGAACAATTACTGGCCGAAAAAATTGTATCTGAATACCGGCATTACCGTTTCGCTGATGACGGGGCTGGTGATTGTCATCATCGGTTCGGTGTTGAAATGGTATCGCGTTGCCATCAAAGGCGAACCGCATCGGCCCGCCATGCAGCCGTTGGCTGTGGGGCAGGATTAACCAGGGCCAAGCCTTTACCGGCTGCCCGCTTTTACTCACTAGATCAGATTTCATTTTGGCGTACGGGTTTTGCCACAGAGGCACAGAGCCGCAGAGTTTTCCAAGTATTTCTCTGAGCCTCCGTGGCTCTGTGGCTAATCCGTAAAGCAAATTGAAAAACGATCTAATTGATTAACACAAAGGAAATCGAATGAAATCTCTCAGCCGCTTGTTGTGCTCTGCATTACTTTGCCTGAGCCTGTTTGCCTCTATCGCTGTGGCGCAGGCAGAAAAAATCGCCGTGCGCATCGTTCCCAAACCGAACCAGACCGCGACGTTGAAAATCGGTCAGGATGTCGAGATCGAGATTCGTTTTGAGGGCGAGATGCCGCCGCAGATGGCAGCCATGAATCCGATGAAGATGTTGATGAAAACCCAAACCACGATCACACAACGAACCAGCGCAATAGACAGCCAGGGGCGTCTGGAAATGGAATTGACCTATAACAAAATCGAATCGGAAATGACGATGAACGGGCAAACCATCCCGCTCAATTTGAACGACGAGCTGGCGGGAAAAAAGATCCGCGCCGTTTATGACCAAAAAGGCGAGCTGGTGGATTTTCTGTTGCCGCCGGATGACGTGTTGCCCAAAGAGACATTTACCGAATTGTTGAAATCCATCTATGGCAGTTTGCCGACCGAACCGATGGCCATCGGCGATGCGGTGACGATTCCGCTGACACAGAATTTTCCCTTGCCCGTGCCGGGCGCAGGCACCTTGAATCTGGTCGGCGATGCCAAAGTGAAATTGACGGCCATCACCAAAGAAGGCGCGACGCGCATCGCGACGTTTGATCAGACGGTGACCGCCAAAATGGCGAACACGACCGAAGTGCCAGGCCCAACCGGACAGAAAGCCAAAATGAAGCTGGATTTTAAGATGAGCGGATCAGGAAATTGCGCCGTCAATCTGGATAAAGGATTGGTCAAAACCAGCGAAATGGTGACCAAGCTGGAAGGCAAAATGACGGCGGCGGAAAACGCCAACGCCAGTCCCATGCCCAACTTGAGTCTGGTGGGGACGATCAAAGCGACGGTTGTCAATGTCAATTAAGCCAGACTGAGCAGCGCGGCTTCGAGCGCAATCTGGCGGTTGATGTTGATGCGCAGGTTGTGACGCAGCTCATGGAATTTCTCGCTCCAGGCCAGCACGCGCGGCAAACCGATTTTGGCCGCCAACGGTTGTAACCGGTCTGCCGCGTCTATGTTGACGATGGCATCGGGCGTCTGGCCTGATGCCAGCAACAACAAATCACGCAACAACGTCGTCAGCAAATCCAGTTCTTGTTCAAATTCTTCTCGTTCTTTCTTGCCTAAAAACTCTGCCGCTTTCAGCAACCGAACGCGATTTTGTCCGCCCGCCAGTAATTCCAGCAATTCAATCAACGTGCGGCGCGCTTGCCGATACACTGACAGATCAATCGCCGTTGCCTGGCCGATGCGTCCGCCGGTGACGCGTGCGATCAATTGCGTGTCAGGTTTCGGGCGCGGATAGTTGACCGTCAAAAACGTTTCCATTTCGGGAATGGTCAGCGCCGTGAAGCTGATGCGTTGTGCGCGCGAACGAATCGTTTGCAACAGCGCATCGGGGCGCGCCGTCAGCAGAATCAAGGTCGAAGTCGGTGGCGGCTCTTCCAGGGTTTTGAGCAGGGAATTGGCGGCTTCTTCGCGCAGCCGTTCGGCTTCATCAATGATGAAAAATCGTTGGCGGCCTTCGCGCGGACGTGTGTAAACCTCTTCGGCCAGGTGGCGGGTTTGCGCGATTTTGATGTATTGCCCGTCGGGGCGCAGCGTCGTGACGTCGCCGTGCGCATCGGCGTCAATGCGCTGGCAGACGGCGCATTCATCACAGGAATCAGTGGCGAAACCGTTGGCGGGCGCATGCAAGCAGTTGGCGGCTTTGGCGAACGTCAGCGCGAATTGCCGTTTGCCGACGCCGTCCGGCCCGGCAAAAATCAGCGTCGAAGCGATGCGCCCGCGCGAAAGCAGCCGCTGCAGAATCTGTTTGTTTCGTTCGTTGCCGATGAGTTTGGCGAAAGACATAGCTGCAAATCCAACACGCAAAAAATCGGTTATGCGTTGAGCAGCGCGTTAGAAAACGCCTGGGCGATTTCCCGGCGCGTCAGCGCATAGGTCGTTTCGATTGTGCCCGCCGCCGGAATAATGCGAAAGCGTTGCGGGTTTTGCCGGGCGAGGTCCAGATAGGCGGCGCGCACTTGTTGATGAAAGGCGAGCGGTTCGCGATCCAGCCGGTCGGGTTGCACGCTTTCGGCGCCGCGCTTGTGCGTACGACTCAGGCCGGTTTCGACATCCAGATCAAACAGCAAGGTCAGATCGGGTTTGAGCCCGCCGGTCGCCAGTTCATTGAGCTGATTGACCAGCGACAACTCAAATCCGCGCGCATAGCCTTGATACACGGTGGTCGCGTCGTAAAACCGGTCGCTTAACACGATTTGGCCTGTTGCGAGCGCGGGCTCGACCACACGACGCACGTGATGTGCGCGGTCTGCGGCATACAACAGCAATTCGGCCAGCGGTTCGACTGAGCCTTTGCCGCCATCGAGCAGCGCCGAACGAATTTTCAACCCCAGTTCGGTGCCGCCGGGTTCACGCGTGGCCACCACGGAAAATCCCTGGGCGGTCAGTTCTTCTGCCAGCAAACGCAGTTGCGTCGTTTTGCCGCAACCGTCAATGCCTTCAAATGTGATGAGTTTGCCTCGGTTCATTTCGCCAGACACAAGAAGAGCTTCCTGCAGATGCAAACGAGAGCATTACATCTGAGGAAGCTCGGGTGAAAATGGCAGGTTGGATTAACTGCCGGAAGTCGCTGATGACGTGCCCGTGCCGACGGGGGCGGCAGGAGCTGACGGTGCGGACGAAGACGAAGAATGATGGGAACTCCCCTCGGAACGGAAGCCTTCCGGGCGGGGATGATGCATGGCGCTGCGCGGCACGGAAATGGTTGAAATTGCGTGTTTGAAAATCAACTGTTCCAGGTTGCCCGATTCAAGCACCACGGAAAATTTGTCGAAGCTACGGATTTTGCCGGTCAGCTTAACGCCGCCCATCAGGTAGATGGTGACGTTGACGCGATCCTTGCGCAGCGTGTTCAGAAATCCATCCTGTACGTTTTGAGAATTTTGAGCATTGTTATCCATTTTCCCGAATCGCCTCACTCTCTTGGGATTTTTTGTTTGTTTTTCGTTTGGTGTCCGTGCGCCTTAGCCACGGACTTCATTGGGCCGCGCCTATACTAACCGAAAGCCGACAGCCTTGCCAGTTGAATCCAGGAAGTGCCTGTGACGGAGGGTGGACAACCCTGCCAAATGAAGGAATCAGTGTTGTTAGCGCGCGCGCGCCATCGGGCCGTCGGCGCTTTTGGGGCGACCGTCGCCGCCGCGCCTTACCAGCACGATTTCGGCCAGAATGGCCAGCGCGATTTCTTCGGGCGTCAGCGCGCCGATGTCCAGGCCGATGGGAGCGTGTACGCGTTGCAACAAGGCAGGCGGGACGCCTTCGCGTTTCAGGCGTTCGCGGATGGTCGTCGTACGGCGACGGCTGCCGATCATGCCGATGTAGCGCGCTGGCTGGGCGATGACTTCTTGCAAGCAGATTTCGTCGTGGCGGTGTCCGCGCGTCACGATGACGATGTGCGTCGCGGGCGTGATGCGCAATGAACGCAAAGCAGGCACGAAATCTTCAGCCAGCAGTTGCACGCGCGGGTCGGGGAATTTGTCGCGCGCGGCAAATTCCGCCCGATCGTCAATAACCGTGATGCGAAAATCGAGCAGCGCGGCGACTTTGGCGACGGCCTGGCCGACGTGTCCGCCACCGCAAATGATCAGCTCCAACGGAGGGCGCGCAATTTCAAACAGCAACCGCGTTTGTGCCCAGCGTGAGCGCATGGCGTCATCTTCAGGCATCAAATCGGCCACACTGACGACCACGATTTCCTGGCGGTCGTCGGCGAGCAGTTTGCTGGCGTGCCGGGCAGCCAGTTGCTCAAGCGCTTCGTCGCCCAACGAGCCGCCCACGAAGAGGCCGGGATCGGCAACCAACAGGCGCGGCGTTTGCGCCAGCACCTGACCACTGGCTTCCAGCAGCGAAACCAGCGCCAACGGGCGTCCGGCTACGAGCGATTCTGTGATGGCGGTCGAAATTTCCTGTGCGGTCAGCATTAGCTCCAGACCTCGATAAAAACTTCCATTTCGCCGCCACAGACCATGCCTTCTTCGTCGGGCGGAACGTCCGGATTGTCGCGCAACGTGAAACGGCACAAACGCGGGCGATTTTCGGCCAGCGCTGCGCGGGCTTCGGTCCAGACATCGGCTTCGACGCAACCGCCGCCGACGGTGCCGAGCATTCGCCCGTCATCAAATACCAGGAGCTTTGCGCCCGTGCGTTGCGGCGTCGAGCCGGAAGTCGTCACGATGGTCGCCACCGCCAGCTTTTGCTGCGTGGCTTGCGCCTTGGTGATTTCGTCGTAAACCTGACTTTGGGTGAGCAAACTCATAGAGCCGTCCTGTTGCGAAGTGGTGGAAAGGTTCGTGCGCCAGCTTACGCCGGTTGCAACGTATAGAGCGGAATTTCCGGCGGACAAGCAAAACGCGTCGGCAGCAGGATCGTGCCGATGCCGCGCGTGGTGTATACCTGCATGCGCTTTCGTTCTTGCATTCCCATGGCGTACCGCTGGCCGTATTCCGACGCGATATGCGGCGCGCCCAACACGGGAAACCGAATCTGTCCGCCGTGGGTATGTCCGGCGATGAGCAAATCCACGTGTTGGTTTTTGGCGGCGAACTCTTCGATGAAATCCGGGTTGTGCGAAAAGACCACGCGCGCGTGAGCGCCGGTCACGTTGCGCATCAATTGCCGCAAATCGGTCGTGCCATAATACATGTCGTCCATGCCGATCAGCCACAATTTTGCGCCGCGATGTTCCAACCGATCCAGACCGTCTATCAGCAGCGTTGTGCCCGCTGCTTTTAACGCGCGCGCAACATAACTCGCGCCGACGTAATAATCGTGATTGCCGAGCACGGTATAAACGCCGACGCGCGCTTTTAGTCCGCTGAGCACTTCGGCGCAAGGTTCCACGTAACGCCGCCCGGCAAACGTGAAATCGCCAGTCAACGCAATCAGGTCTGGTTGCAAACCATTCACGATTTCGACACAGCGCGCGATGTAACTTTGCCCGGTGTAAGGGCCGTGGTGAATGTCGCTCAGATGCGCGATGGTCAACCCGGCAAATTCCGGCGGCAGGTTTTTGACGTTGACGGTGACGCGCGACACTTCGACGTGTTGTCGCACCGCCGCGCCATAACCCAAACATCCCAACCCGACGGCAGTCACTGACGCCGCCGACAGTTTCAGCACATTGCGCCGTGTCCATTTCTCTGGCAACCGCAAAGGAAAATTCACTGCCGTTCTCCTTTGACCAGTGCTTCCGCATTCAGGACATTGACGAACACGGTGACTTTCGCCAGTTTGAAATTGAAGACGATCTGGGTTTGCGCATCTACGTCCTGTCCGTCGAGTTGTGCGGGCAAAAAGCCCAGCCGCTTGACCGCTTCGGCGGCGCGATCATCCAGGCCAAAGCCAAGCCCTTTTTCCACTTTTACGTTTTTGATTTTGCCGTTGCGTTGCAACAGGGCGCGCACGGCGATTTCGCCTTCGATTTGTTTGGCGCGCGCCTTGTCGGTGTATTCGGGTAAATAGATGTGCAGGATGCGCGGCGCTTCAAATCTGAGCCGGGGCGCAGCGGTTTGTTTCGGTTCTTCGCCGGCAGAAACTTGTGGCGTTGGCGCGGACGCTGAACTGGAGGGCGCGACTTCCGGCGCGGGCGGCGGCGCATCCTGAATGACGATGGTTTCGATCACTGAGCGCGGATCAACGCCCGCGCCTAATTTGCGTTCGGGCACGGTTTCAGCGCGCAAATGTTCAAACACAAAAACGCGCGGACGTCCGCGTTCGATGCTGAACAATTCCCAGCGCCCGCCGTATTGTTGTCCAATGCGCAGCGCATCGGCATTGAGTTCCTGACCCAGCCCCAAACTGGCCAATTCGTCTTCGTTGACGATTTGCAATTCAGGAACGCGATCTTCCTGGCGCAGTTTGGCGTATTCCTGGACGGCGCGCCGCAAAACGGCCAGCCGCAGTTTGGCGCGGTCGTAATCCGGGCGGCTGATTTCCTGGTGGCGAAGCTGAAATTCCAGTTCGTTCAATTCTTCATCGAGTCCGGTCAGATAGGCGCGCACGACCGGCCCATACACCACACGTTTAGGTTGTGCGGCGGCGAGCACTGGCAGCGACAAGACGAGAAGTACCGGGATGAAATAGGACAATCGGAACATGAAATTACTTGTTGCGTGCTGGGGAAGGAGCTTTCAACGCGCGGCGATTATCGCGTATGCTTTTACAGCCGGTCAAACGCCGTTGACGCGTATTTTTCCAGACCAG
>JAEUQO010000139.1 GCA_016789605.1 Acidobacteriota bacterium | reverse complement strand
GCGCGTTTTTGTCTGGCGCGTCGTACACGGTCAGAGAGTCGTTGACATATTTTTGAAGTCAGACACAAAATTGCGACCATGCAAACGCCGCCACCCAACGAAATCACACCGCTACTGCTGCGCTGGAGCCAGGGCGATGAAGCCGCGCTGAGCTTGTTGCTTCCGATTGTTTACCAAGAGTTACATCGTTTGGCGCAAGTTTATTTCCGACGCGAACGCGTGGATCACACCTTGCAACCGACGGCATTGATCAATGAAGCCTATATGCGTTTGATCAAGCAGGACTTCCCTGAATGGCAAAGTCGCCGTCATTTTTTTGGGGTAGCCGCGCAATTAATGCGCCAAATTCTGGTCGAACACGCGCGCACACGGTCAGCTGACAAACGCGGCGGAGGAAAGCAGAATTTCACGCTCGACGAAGCGTTGGCGTTTTCCGACGAAAAGGCCTCGGAACTGTTGGCGCTCGATGATGCGTTGTCGGCGCTGGCGGAATTCGATAAACGCAAGGTGCGCATCATCGAATTGCGCTATTTCGGCGGCTTGAGTCTGGAAGAAACCGCCGAAGTCTTACAGCTTTCCATCTCTACCATCAGCAATGAACAGCGGCTGGCGCGCGCCTGGCTGCGTCACCAAATCGAAGACTAACCGCGCCTTTCCGCCGCAGCGCTGTGCCTCCTGTATGACGCCTGAACGCTGGCAACAAATCGAGGAATTGTTCCGCACGGTCGTGCATCGTCCGCCGCACGAGCGAGATGCGCATTTGACGCAAATCTGTAACGGCGATGAGGAATTGCGGCAGGAAGTCTTGGCGCTTTTGGCCAAAGACACCACCGACGATGTGTTGCGCCATCCGATTGCCAATGCCGTCTGGTCGCTTGCATATGAAACGACAAGCGATCTGACAAACACGCGCATTGGTGCTTATCGTTTAACGCGCTTGCTCGGACACGGCGGCATGGGAGCAGTATATGAAGCCGTGCGCGATGATGATCAGTTTCAGCAACAGGTGGCGCTGAAGCTCATCAAACGAGGCATGGATACCGCTTTTGTGCGGGAACGATTTTTGCGCGAACGGCAAATCCTGGCATCACTGGATCATCCTTACATCGCGCGGTTGATGGACGGCGGCACCACGCCAGACGGCCAGCCTTACTTTGTGATGGAATTTGTCGCAGGCGTTCCCATCACTGAATACTGCCAGCAGGCGGACTTGACGCTCGAGGAAAAACTGAAACTGTTTCGCCATGTTTGCTCAGCCGTGCAACACGCGCATCAGAAACTGGTCGTACACCGCGACCTGAAACCCGGCAACATTCTGGTGACCAAGGAAGGCACGCCCAAGCTGCTGGATTTTGGCATTGCCAAATTGCTGGCAGCCGATACGGGCGAAGCCGTCACGCGCACGGAAACCGCCTTGCGTTTGATGACGCCGGATTACGCCAGCCCGGAACAGGTGCGCGGCGGCACGATCACCACCGTGACCGATGTTTATGCGCTGGGCGTGATTCTGTATGAACTGTTGACCAAGCGGCGTCCGCACCAGTTTGAAACGTATTCGCCGGTGGCCATCGAGCGCGCAATCTGCGACACCGAAGCGCCGCGTCCCAGCAACGCCGCCCGCGAACAGGCTGGCGCATCAATCAAACTCGCGCGGCAACTCGAAGGCGATCTGGATAACATCGTGTTGATGGCGCTGCGCAAAGAACCGGAACGGCGTTATCAGTCAGTCGAACAACTGTCAGAAGATTTGCGCCGTTATCTGGCGGGCTTGCCGGTGCTGGCCCGTACCGACACGTTTTATTACCGCGCCAGCAAGTTTGTGCGGCGGCATCGCCTCGCCGTTCTGGCCACCGCCCTAGTGCTTATCAGTTTGCTGGGCGGAATTTTGGCCACGACGCTGGCCGCACGACGAGCGCGCGCGGAACGTGAGCGCGCCAGCGAAGAACGTGCGCGTGCCGAGCGACGCTTTGCCCAGGTGCGCGCCCTGGCCAACACCTTCCTCTTTGATTTTCACGACAAGATCGAAAACGTTCCGGGCACCATCGAAGCGCGTGAGATGGTCGTCAAAACGGCCTTGAATTATCTGGACAGTCTGGCTGCAGAAGCGGCAGGCGATGCACAACTCAGTTGGGAGCTGGCCGTGGCGTATCACAAAGTCGGCGACGTACAAGGCGACCCCTGGGCAGCCAACATCGGTCGCCCGCAGGAAGCCATACAAAGTTATCGGAAAGGTGTGGCGCTGGCGCAACAGCTCAGCGACAGCGGACGCAATGATTTGCCCGTATTGCGCCAACTGGCCAAGGGATATTTTAAGCTCGGGGCTTTGCAAGCGCAGAATGGCGACCAGACGTCGGCGCAACAAACCTTGCACCGGGCCTTGCCATTCGCTGAACAACTCGAACGGCAAACTCACGACCTGGAAGACATTCGCTTATTGCAAAATTGCCACGCGCGGTTGGGCGATACGGCGCTCGACACGGGCGACCCTGTCAGCGCGCTCGCCAGCTATCGTCGGGAATTGCGCTTGGGCGAACGACGCGTAGTCGAATTCCCCAGCGACCGCTCGCAATTGGGGCTGGGCCAAACGCACTTGCGCATCGGCGAAGCGATGATTTCGCTGGGCGATTTGCCGGGCGCACGCGAAGCGTTTCGCCAGGGACTGTCGCTGATTGATAACGTGATGCCGCGCCACGAAACCGAGCCGTTGTTTTTACGAGGCCGTATGATTGCGTTGCTCTGGCTGGGGCACGTTTCCGGCAATCCGTATTGGCTTAATCTGGGAGAGACACAATCAGCCTTGCAGTATTACCGCGAGCATTTGGCGATTGCTGAACGACTGGCCGCACGCGATCCGAAAAATGCCTTGGCGCAACAGGATTTGGCTGGCGCTCATCAACGCGTCGCCGAAGTTCTAAGCCTGGAACAACCCAGACATGCCATCGCAGAGTTTCAGCAGGCGCTGCGCATCATCGAAACCTTGCGGGCGTCGGCGCCGCAAGAAACTGTGTTCCTGAATTGGGAAGCACATTTCCGCAAAGGAATGGGCCAAGCATTTCTGCGCCTGAATGACCGGCGCAACGCATTGCAACAGTTGCAGCAAGCGCTGCCGATCTGGCAGGAGCTGCGCAAACGCGATGCAACCAACAGCAAAACGCTCGGCAACCTAAACGTCACCTTGCTTGCGTTGGGTGATATTGCTCTGGCTTTTCATCAATATGACGAGGCGTTGGCGCGTGACCATGAAGCGCTGGCCCTGGTTGAAACGTCCTCTGCTGCCCATCCAGCCGATCTGTACCTGCGCTGGCGACTGGCCGATTCCTACGCCAGGTTGAGCCGTTACCACCTTAGCCTCGCGACGTCAGTGCCACCCGCTGAACGGCTTACACATGGGCGCGCTGCCCAACGATACGCGCAACAAAGTCTCAGCATCTGGGAAAGCTGGAACCAACACGCGCCTACCACCAATTTCGACCGACGGAAACGCGAAGAGGCCGCGCACCTGCTGGCAAGCTGTGACGTAGAGCTTGCCAAGTTCTCTGCCGCATCAGCACGATAACGCTCTGCCCGCAAGCGAACCGGGCCACTGCGAATTTTCCCCGCCACCCGCTTTATTTTTTCGCCGAAAAAAATCTTTCCAGCAATCGGAAGTTTCCTCTTCCTTTTTCGCCTATTTGGGTGAGCAGCGATGGGCTGCGCAAAAGTGGCAACACTTTTCTCAACTGGTGACGCGCGTCTGCAATCGCGTTGTCACTGAAGTTCAACGTGTATCAACCAAAGAGGTTATCAATATGTCCATAGAAATCATGACCGTCGTGCCTGCCGTAGCGGATGTCGCCCAAAACCTGGTGGACATTCTGCTCAGAATCGCAACCAACCATAACGAAACCATTGTCAGCGACGACATCGAAACAGGAGCCACGCATGACCAAACGGAGTAATGCGCTGGCAGAACGCCTGGAACAAGGAGCCAACGCGCTTGCCGCATTTGCCGATGCGCTGACCGAAACCGAATGGCAAATGCGGGTGCCCCAAGACGGACGCAAAGTCGGGGTCATCGTGCATCACGTCGCCAGCGTCTATCCGCTCGAAATCGAACTGGCACAGGTGCTGGCGGCAGGCAAAGCAATCGAAGGCGTAACCTGGCAAGCAGTTCACGAAATGAACGCCAAACACGCCCAGGAGCATGACGCGGTGACCAAAGCGGTTGCGCTGGCGTTGTTACGCCAAAACGGCGCCGCAGCCGCAGCCGCCATTCGCGCACTCAGCGATGAACAGCTCGATCGGGCAGCGGCGCTTTCGCTCAATGCCGATGCTCCGCTGACGTGTCAGTTCATGCTGGAAGATCATGCCGTCCGGCATAGCTATCACCATCTGAGCCGTTTGCGTGCAGCCTTGAACCGATAAGCAAGTCAGCCACAACCGGCCACCAGGCTAAGCGCGCAACCTCAGCGTCATTGGGCAGAAAAGAGGCAAACAGCTTACCGAGTTTTCGGTAAGAGAGGCGGAGCTTTATCCGCGCCTGCCTCTTCCTGCCTGCAACCGCAATCCGGCTGTGCCCCGCACCGTGCGGAACCCCACAGCCGCCAAACGCAATGTGTTCGCCGGGTGAACACCAACTCGCAACGCAAATCAGGAAGAAGGTTTAGGAGGATATATGAAATCCATCAAACAAGTGTTCGTGCTGTTACTGTGTTTCGCGCTGTGCGCGCCGCTGACGCAAGCCTATCCCGCGTCCGTGAGCCAACAGGAATCGCCGGGCGCCAAGTCCGCACAACAGGACGTGACGATTCTCATTGAGCAGGAACAGGTTCGCTTCACGTCAGCCAAACCTGTCGCAGAAATGCAATTGCAAGTGTTTGACCAAACCGGCCAGCCGGTTTTTGACAGCGGTGCCGCGACACAGCAGGAACTGGCGTGGGCGTTTCGTCAGGCAAATGGCGAAGCGGTCAGAAGCGGGCTCTATTCGTACACGCTCACAATTAAGGAAGCCGGTGCGGAAAGCGCGCGCGTGCGACGCGGTCATTTCATCGTAGATCGCGCTCACGAACGCGACGGTCAGACAGACCGGTTATGGGTCACCAGCCAAAACAATAGCAACATCGGCGCAGAGCTGACCATTGTCCGCAACGAAGGCGTCACGATTGCTGGCGCCAGTCTGCCCGGCGAACAGGCGCGCGTTGCCACCGACAACGATCCTCAACACGCCAACGCCAACAGTGAACCGAAAGCAAAAGCCGAAACCAAACCAGCTGCGCTGACGGCTTCGACCAATTATGGTCGCCTGACCATTCAAGGCAGCGAAGACCCGTTGTTGGAAATCAACCACACTGGCAATTCCGGGTTTCCCGCCATCTGGTTCAAACAGGATGGCGCAGCCAAAGCTTATATGTGGTGGGATCGCATCAATAACAGCTTGCGGTTTGGCACGCACGACGCCAACCCGGTGATGACGATGCTCAAAGGCAACGTCGGCATCGGCACGACCACGCCAACCAGCCGTCTGGAAATCGCCGCCCAGGACGGATTGGGAATCACCGGCTTTCAACCGTTTTTGACCTTGCGCGATACCAGCAATGCAGGCGCGCGCGCACGCATTCAAAATGTTGCGGGTGGCCTGAACTTCCAAACTGATTACCTGACGCTGGTCGGCGGAAGCGCCATGTACATCCAAAACTCCACCCAATGGGTCGGCGTGGGAACCACCGCTCCGCAAGCCAGATTGCACGTTCAAGGCACCACGATGACCGGCGCGTTGAAAATTACGGGTGGCGCGGATTTCGCGGAAAACTTCGAGATCAATCCGGAAACAGAGCTGACCGGCAGCGCCGCAAAAATTGAAACCGGCTTTGTCGTTTCGATTGATCCGGCCAACCCCGGCAAGCTGGCGCTCTGCGCGCAAGCCTATGACCGGCGCGTCGCCGGTGTGATCAGCGGCGCGGGCGGCATCAATCCGGGCATGGTGATGAATCAGGAAGGCACGCTGGCAGATGGCAATCGTCCGGTGGCGCTCAGCGGTCGTGTCTATGTTTGGGTGGATGCGTCCAAAGGAGCCATTCAGCCCGGCGACTTGCTGACGACATCCAGCACGCCCGGCCACGCAATGAAAGCGACCGACGCGAAAAAAGCCCAGGGCGCGATCATCGGCAAAGCCATGACCAGCCTGAAAGAAGGCAAAGGATTGGTGTTGGTGCTCGTCACGCTTCAATAAACGACATCCTGAAACACCGTTCCAAGACATAGAACAAGCCCGTGGAGTTCAGGCGGCGGTCAGCGGCCCTGTCTGCACAGAGACAAAGTCCCGCTTCAGGTCTGAACTCCGCGCGCTGTCAGAGGAGATCAAAATCATGCAGCCATTATTTCACTTTTTACTTGCGCTGGTTCTGACCTTGGCGGCGACACAACCGCCGCAATCCAAACAACCGGTCAAATCGGCCTGTGGAACAGACCTTCCCCAGCAACAAATCACGGCAGAACTGGCACGCCGACAAATGCATAAGCTGGCCGCAGCCGTGACGCCCAGCCCAAACAATCCGGTGTATTTGCCGCTGGCAATTCACCTGACTCGTCCTGACAATGGCAGCTCGAACTGGCTAACCAATCCCAACCTGGATGTCATCGTGCGAGATGTAAACCAACTGTGGGCTGCCAGCGGTATCCAGTTTTTCATTTATGGGGACGTTGATTACATCAACAGCACGTTTTGGACGTACATTCCAGATCGTAAAGACAACGAGAACGCGCTCCGTCGTGTCAATTCCGACCCCAATGCGATCAACCTGTATTTCACCGACTTGGAATTTTGGGCTGGCATATCAAGCTATAGCGCGGCTGAGGATCAGGGAATCCTGTTGGACTATGAATCGGTGTATGTGGATGGAGCAAACGTCATCGCACACGAATTGGGACATTATCTCGACCTCTACCATACGCACGATGCCCCGCTTGGACCTGAATGTCCCAACGGCACAGCCTGTGCGACCACAGGAGATTTGGTGTGTGACACGCCAGCCGACCCCGGCCTCTACAATCCCATCACAGAGGTGAGTCGCGTAAATGAAAGCTGCGTGTATGACAATTCAGCTCCTCTTCCGGCGAATTGCGACCAAACGCCTTACAACCCGCCGGTGTATAACCTGATGTCCTATTCCCTCCACACCTGCCGCCGTGAATTTACGCCAGGGCAAATCAGTCGCGCCCTGCAAACCCTGAATGCCGTCAGCAATCGCGTGCCATTGCTCACCAGCGGCGCACATTACGTAGACCCCAAAGCGAGCGGCGCCAACACGCAATGTTCCTATCAGGCTCCGTGCAACTCGCTCGCCAAGGCGCTGGCCGTTTCGACTTATGGACAAGCCATCCTGTTGAAACCCGGAACCTATCAAACGCCCTCCTTCAAGGGAAAAAACGTGACCTTACTGAAATGGGGCAATAGCGGCTTGATTGAACTTCGGCCGTAACCATCGTTTCTGTCTCCAGTTACTTCGCACTGAAGTGATTCCCTAATCCAACCTACTCACACGGCGAGAAGGAAATTCCTTCTCGCCTTTTTTACTTCTGGCAACCAACTAGATCAGATTTCCTTTTGGCGTACGGGTTTTGCCACAGAGGCACAGAGCCACAGAGGTTTCTAAGTATTTCTCTGAGCCTCCGTGGCTCTGTGGCCAATCCGTAAAGCGAATTGAAAAA
>JAEUQO010000097.1 GCA_016789605.1 Acidobacteriota bacterium | reverse complement strand
GGGCGTAAAGCTGTCGCTTTGCCCCTGGATGTCTCTGACTTGAGCCAGTTCGCTGGCTTTCACCACAGGCTGGCACAGGCGCTGGAAAGTAACTGGCGACGAAAGGACTTGGACTTTTTGATCAACAATGCGGGCATTGATAGTTCGTGCGTCAAGAAGCGGGCGGGCGCGCTGCGAGCGGGATCACGATTTCGCGGCGGCCAAACAGGCGGGCATCCAGGGAAAATGCGCCTGGGCCGAGCAACACGATGGCTGTCGCCATAACGATAAAAAAGGCCAGCGCCAACCAGGAGCCAAACGGATAAAAAAGCGTTGTGCGCAGCGGCAAAAACGCCGCCGCCGTGTTGCCAACACTGAGCAGTGCTGCGACAGGTGGCGTGAAAAGGCCGATCAGCAGCGCTAACCCGCTGAGAATTGCGAGACCGCTTCCGATGCGCAGACCCCAGGTCGGCGGTTCAGGTGTTGTCAGGCTGTAAAAGCCTTCGACAAGCGAGGTCGTTCCGACCGTCAGGCGCAGCAGTAGCAGCCCTGCGCCAGGCCATCCGCTTGGAAATGTAGAAAATGATCGTTGCAAGTCGCCTCTCCTGGGGAGTCGCAGGCGCATACAAGGATGCGTTCAGGCTGAGGGTACGGCGTCTTAGACCAAAAGGGTATTCCCAGAGATCGGCATCTTTTCCTAACACTATTGTGGTATTGGACAGGCAACAGACGGTGGGGAAACAAATGGTTTGGCGTGGGTTCAGAGCTGAATGATGCCGCGCCGGACGGCAATGGCGACCGCTTGCGTGCGGTCGTTTGCGCCGAGTTTTTCCATGATGTGTTTGACGTGAACCTTGACGGTTTCTTCTGAAATGAAAAGCTGGTTGGCAATATCGCGATTGCGATTTCCACCCGCGATGTGTTGCAGCACTTCGATTTCGCGTTCGGTGAGCGTTTCGTCGCCCAGATGTTCAGCCAATTGCGCGGCCAATTCTGCCGGAATGCGTTTTTTGCCTGCGTGTACCTGACGGATGCTTTCGACCAGGTCTTTGGGCGGCATGCTTTTGAGCAGGTACCCGCGCGCACCGGCTTCGAGTGCGCGCTGAATTTCGACATCACCTTCGAACGTCGTCAGCATGATGATGCGCGCGTCCGGGAATTCGGCGCGAATGGCAATGATCGCATCAATGCCGCTCATATCCGGCAAGCGCAAATCCATCAGCGTAACGTCCGGCTGGTGTTTGCGATAGCCATTCACCGCATCAACGCCAGAAGCGGCTTCGGCGATCAAGTGCAAGTCGGTCTCGTTGTTGATGGTGCTGGCAATTCCTTCACGCATCAACGGATGATCGTCTACGCAAAAAACGCGAATGCGATTTGATTCGCCCATTTAGCCTCTCTTTCGTCTGGATTCTGTCGGTGATGGTTTGGCTCCTTTACGCAAAAGACCAAACCGGTTTTTCAGCCAATGCCACCGGCTGGTACTTGTGGGCAATTCAAACGCGATGTGACTGGGAACAGAAAGCTCGACTTCGGTACCGCTGGCAGCGCGACTGCGCACGGAAAAGCGCCCACCGATTCGTTCGGCGCGTTCGCGCATACCCGACAATCCCCAATGCCCATCGCGTCCCGACCGTAGCACTTGCGGGTCTATCCCGCAACCATCATCCCGTACCGCCACGCGCAAACCGTCAGTGGCATATTCCAGTTCGACTTCAATGCGTTGGGCGCGAGCATGCCGAAAGGCATTGACCAGAGCTTCACGACCAATGCGGTAGATTTCGTCACGCAAAATCGGATGCAAGGTTTGCGGTCGCCCGGTTACGATGACGTGAAAGCTGATCTGTTCCCACAGTTCTTGCGCCGCCAATTCGTGCGGCAAGCGGGAAAACGCCTGCTCTAGATCGAGCGGGTTGTCGGCAGTAGAGCGCATGCCGCGAATCGCATTGCGACCTTCTTCAGTGACTTTTTTGATTAATTGCTGCACGCGGCTAAACGAGGGTTTAGCCGGTGAATCGTCTGGCAGACGATCCAGCGCGACGTGCAATTGCATGGAAGCGCTGAGAAATCCTTGCAACAAGGTGTCGTGCAATTCCTGGGCGATGCGTGTGCGTTCGGCCAGCCGTTCTTCAAACCGCAGATTCATCTGACGCGTCAATTGATGCAATCTCAGGCGATACAACGCCAGGATCAGCACTACGGCTGAGAGCATTGTACAAAGGATGAACCACCACGTTTGCCAGAACATCGGTTCCACCTGAAAGCTGATAACAGCTTCTGCGCCGTTCCACTGGCCATCGGCGTTGCTCGCCAGCACACGAAAGCGATAGACGCCCGGCCCAAGATTGGTATACGGCGCTTCGCGCGTTGTCGTTGGGGCGCTCCAGCCGGGATCGAATCCTTCCAACCGATAGCGGAATTTGACGCGTTCGGGAATTGCCAGTCCCAGTCCGGTGAATCCGAATGTGATTCGCTGGCGTTTGCCGGGGATGCGAATCGGGCCGGTCAAATCAAGCAGTTTGTCGTCTGCGGCAATGGTTTTGATGTGCGCAATGGCCGGTGCAGAGTCGTTGTTGAGTCGCGCTGGAGAAACTGCCGACAAACCGCGATTGAGTGAAAACCAGATGCGCCCCAGCACGTCGCTGACAACGGAACGGTGACGTTTGACACCCTCAACGCCTTGCAGACCATCGGTCAGGCCAAATTCGCGGATGTCGCCTTCTTTCCAGTCGCCGTTAAACAGTTTGTCGCGGGACACGCGCAACACGTGGTTAGAGGTCGCAATCCACAATGCGCCATTGCTGTCTTCGACCAAACCTAAAATCTGTTCCTTCAATGACGCCGGAACATTGGCGGGTTGCTGAATCCGGCCAGCTTGCCGGTATGCCAGTCCATTGGCAGTCCCGATCCATAAGATGCCTTTGTTGTCTTCCCACAAACAATTCACGTTGTCTGATGGCAATCCGTCGGTTGTGTGAAAGCTTTGCCAGCGATCTTGCGAAAACGTGCTCAGGCCTTGTGGGGTAGCAAACCACAGGCTTCCGTCGGCGCTTTCCAGCAGCGAGGCGACGGTATTCGACGCCAATCCGTGTGCGTTGGTATAGGTTGTGAATTTGCCGTTGCGGAATTGGCTGACGCCGCCACTGAGCGTGCCGGCCCAGACGCTGCCGTCGCGATTGCAAGAGACGGCATACACGCTGTTTTGCGCCAACCCTTGTTTTTGTGTGAACGTCGTCGCGCTGATCGTGTTGCCGCGCAAAGAGAGGCGTGTCAGCCCGCCACGTTGTCTACCCACCCACAGGTCATCTCCCATGCCTGCAAGCGAATAGACGACATCGCGTTCCAACCCCGCTTCGGTAAGGCGGCCGCTTTGCCCATTGTGAAGCCAGTGCAAGCCGCCCGTAATCGGCGCAAACCAGGTGCGACCAGTTGCATCCACATAAACCGGACCGTTTTGTTCTGAGGCGAGGCCTTCGGGCGCGGAATAGGTGACAAACACGCTGTCGCGCAATCGTTCGATGCTATTGGCTCTGCCGATCCAAAGACTGCCTTCCCGGTCTTCGAACACAGCGGTGATGGCTTCGCTGCCTTCGTGCGCGCCCGGCAGGACAGACACGCCCTGGGCATTGAAGCGCAGCAAGCCGTGCGAATTGGTGCCAACCCAAAGGTT
The DNA here is from genome assembly GCA_016789605.1 of Acidobacteriota bacterium. Classification (GTDB taxonomy): domain Bacteria; phylum Acidobacteriota; class Blastocatellia; order RBC074; family RBC074; genus RBC074. The sequence continues at coordinate 81,574 of JAEUQO010000097.1, read as the reverse complement.
GCCGTCGCGGTCAATGGTCAGTGACAGCGCTTGCACTTCGCGTAATAACGCGGGCACGTTGCTTTGCGTCAACGTCGTGCCGGTCCACAAAACGATGCCGCGGTCTGTGCCGATCCATACCTGGCCGGATGGCAATGGCAGCAAGCAATTGACTTTTAAGTCGGGCAGGCCTTGCGTGACAGCTTCTGCCCGATCGCCGCGCAAGCGATACAAACCGGCGTCGCGCGTGCCCAGCCAGATTTCTCCGTTGGGTGTTTCCGCCATTGCCATCACCGGCGACCGGGACAAGCCTGCGGGCGCCGCCACGGTTTCAAATCGGTTGTTGCGCAAAATCACGGCGCGGCCCTCGCCTTTCAAGGCCCACACCAGCAATGCGCCGCTTTGGGTTCGCGTTGTGGTGGCCACAGTTGTGGCGGGAAGACCAAACTCAGCCAATACGTTGGCGAATTTTGCTTCGCGGTAGCGCAACAAGGTGGGACGCGGCAAACGCACCCATAGATTTCCCTGCTGATCAGGCGTCAAGCCCAACACGCTCGCGACGCCGAACTGGCCCGAAGTGTCTTTGACCAATTCAAAGTTGACACCGTCAAAACGCACCAACCCGGCTTCGGTGCCGATCCAAAGATAGCCATCCGCTGTTTGCGTAATGGCATACACCGGTCCCCTGGGAAATCCGCTTTCGTTGCCCCAACGCTGACGCACGTATTGCGACAGCGCGCGGTTTGGGTCCATGGCGTGTGCCGCGCTGGTTAGGCAAAGCAATATCAACGCCAGCCAACGGATCATCCGGCGAAGCTCACGGCAGGTATTCAAATTTTTCGATGATGACCTCGGCTTCATTTTGTAACGGAGTCCTCGTTTTGCCATAGACATAAAGACTCAGGCGTACGGATTCGTTGCCTGGCGACGGGACGCCAGACGTAAATGTGTGTTCGGCGATGACGCGTGCGCGCGCATTCGCTGAACTTTCAACGAGTATTTGGTTAGACAGCGTGCGACCTTGCCAACTGTGAAATGCCACCCGGCCAGGCTCCCAGCGCAGGGAATGAGTCAGCACGCCGGGCGGGGCCACAAAGCGAAACATGTTGACGGGCACGTAATACGGCTGGATCGCGTATTGCGCGTTTTTGCTGAGTGGATCGCCCCAACGACTGAATTCCAGGTCGAGCTCGCGGTGATTTTGGTCTGCGTTCAAATCGTCCCACGTGTACAAACCAAGCACCGCCGCCGGTTCCAAATGCGCGATGTTTTGCACGACAAAAATATACGAGCCATAACCCAGGCTACGTCGCAAACTGACTTCGGCGCACGACCAGCCGTCTCCTGATTTCGCAATGCGCAGGTGCAAATGACCTTGCGCATCAGTCCACGCGTTTGCCGGATCGTAAGTGTTTGGTGTGCCGCCGCGCGGGCTGGGCATCTGACGGGCTTCCCATTCATAGCCGCTGAATTGCAGTCGACGCGGTTCCGCAAGTTGTTTGTCGGCAGTGTCTGAAAGCGTTCCTTGACCGGGCGTGGTTGCCAGCGCGATGACCGCGCCACCTGGATTGGGCAGCGCATCGGTGGTGACTGGCGGCAGATAACCCGGCTCAACTAACAACGCGGCATATTCTGTTCCCAGATGGGTCGCGTTGGCCCAACTCGCATCAGATTGAAGATTCGTGAATGGTTGCGCGGCATTGGGTTGCACCCACCATTGCCCGCTTTTGGCAAAGATGACGATTCGCTGTTGCGGGCGTGCTCCGCTGACGTGCCCGGCAATGGTTCCGGTTTTGTCCGGACCACCGACATCTGCTGGTGGCACTTTGCTGAAGGTGATGACGGGCGTAAGTTGCGTTCCCGGCGGGCGGCAACCGCCCAGGAATAAGCCGGCGCTCAGCAACGCAATCCACTGGCACGCTCGAACAAAAGCGATTGGTTTCACGGCCGCAGCATAGATTTTTTGCTTTGTTTAGGGAAGGCAGTTGTTTCCGCAGAGGTGAGCGAACAACGAGAGATGGACTTATCGTGTTTCTGATTGGTCGGTTGGCGTTGAAACCGAGCTGGTTGTGGCTCCTTTGGTCCAGCGCGGCTGATAGGGGCAATGTCGGCAACCTGATCCGCAACATTGTCCGCGTTTCAAATGAAATTGACGGGTGAAGACCATGCGGTCGCGTTCCCAGTAATAGTCTTCACCCTCAATGAGTTCTGGCATTGGAATTAGCGGTTCAGCACCATCAACGCCAGCAACAGCGGCAAATACAGCACGGATGCTTTGAGCAGGTATTTTGCCTGCACGTGCGACATCTGGCGCGCCGTGGCCAGACTGACGCGCAAAAACCAGACGCTCAAAAAGACCGCACCAGCGAAATATACCCAGCCGGAAATGTGCAACAACGTTGGCAAGAGGCTGACCGGCACCAGCACCAGCGCATAGCCGATGATCTGGCGCGCCGTTGAACGTCCATCCGGTTCGATGACCGGCAACATACGAATGCCTGCTTTGGCATAATCTTCGCGATAGAGCGTGGCAATCGCGTGAAAGTGCGGGAACTGCCAAAGGAACATGATGCCAAACAGCACCAGCGCTTCGACGCCGAGTTCGTTACGGGCTGCCGTCCAGCCAAGCAGCGGCGGCAATGCGCCGGGGAATGCGCCGATAAAGGTGCACCAGTGCGTGCGCGTTTTGAGCGGCGTATACAAAAACAGATAGCTGGCCAGCGCGACAAATCCCCAAACAGCGGTCAGCGGATTTACCAACAGCGCCAGATAGAGTTCTGCCAACACCGAGAGCGTAATGCCGAAAAGCAATGCGCCGCGCGGAGACAATTGCCCCTGCGGCAACGGACGCGTTTGCGTGCGTGGCATCAAGGCGTCCAGTTCGCGTTCCCAATATTGATTGAGCGAGGAAATACCGCTGGAAAGCAACGCAATGCCCAGCGCTGTATGCAAAAACAAGAGCCAATTGAGCGAAGGCGATGAGCCGAGTGCAAATCCGGCCAGTGCTGACAGCGTTACCAGAAAGGTGATACGCGGTTTGGTCAGCGCGAAATATGCTCTCCCAACGCCCTCAGGAAAAACGCGGCGTGGCGTTGCAGAGATTTCAATCTGAGCCGGACGCACCGCCACATCGTCGGCGGGCGTAAAGACTTCCATAAACTGCCTTTCGAATGATGAAGAAATGATTCGTTTTGATACCTTATTGGTACCTGAATGCCTGAATGATTGATACCTGAATGCAGCGACGAAACTTTGGTTCGGTGACGGATAAGATAACAGGCGAGGCGGCGTTTTCCAAATTCGCCCCGGATTCTGTGTTGCCAGGCCAGCGGTTGTCGCTAGCCCTGCAAAATCTCGTCCAGTTTGCTTTGATCTATCTGGCCGGTTTCGGCAATCAAACGGGCGGCTTCGTCACACTTTTCCTGTATGGGGTGGCCGGCATGGCCGCGCGTCCACTTCCAGGAAACGCGGTGCCCATTGGCGGCGGCATCCAACCGCGCCCAGAATTCGTGATTGGTTTTGCGCCGAAACTCGCGATTCATGGTTTTGACGACATATTGCGAGTCGGAAATGACTTCGACCTGGCACGGTTCGCGCAAGGCTTCCAGCGCGATACAGGCGGCGACGATTTCCGCTTGCTGGTTGGTGCCCAGGCCGAGAAATTCGCCGACGATGCGGCGTTGGCCACGATATTCCAAAATGGCAGCGGCTCCGGCGCGTGCGGCTTTGCCGCCATTGCCCAAACTGCTGCCGTCGCAAACGATGTTTACTTGTTTCATTACAGGTTATCGGCTTGTTTTTCGGTCGCGGCGCGGCGTTCCTGATACTTGTTGCGCAGCATCAGCGTGAATTCCATTTCAGAATTGACGGAACGCAAGGCCAGACGAGTTTCGGCGATCAGCATCACACAGCCATAAAAAAGAATCACTGTGCCGATCATGCCCAGTATGTTGGGCACCCAGCCCGACGATTTGAAGACAGACACAAAGCCAACCGCCACCGTTGCACCGACAAACAAACTCAGCGACAGGTAAAACGCGGTCAGCGCATTTTGGATTAACCGGCTGCGGCGGGTCTGAATGGCCAGTTGACGGTCCATCTCGGCGCGGCGTTCATCAGGGAAATCCACGCTTTCGGTTTTTGACAGCTCTTCGATGGCGCGGCTCAATTCACGCACGCGATCCACGATGCGCGCCAGCCGCGTCGACGTGGAAAAGACCAGCGTTCCGCAGGCGGAAATCAGCACCGCAGGGGTAATCATCGCACTCAAAACGTTGAGCGCGCTCAGGGCACGGGAAAAATCTTCCATGAGTTCAGCGCGTTTGGGTTAGGTGTTTCGTTCGGGAAGGTTAGTTCAACTGGTTGATGCGTTTGGCCAACGCGAAATCCTTTTCCGTCAAACCTCCGACATCATGTGTCGTCACGCTCAAGCGTACTTTGTTCCAACCGTGCAAAAGAATGTCGGGATGATGGTCGAGCGATTCGGCGATGGCAGCGACGCGATTCACGAAATCGAGCGCCTGACCGAAATTGTCATGTTGGCTGTCGCGGATCAGCCAATCTCCCTCTTGCTGCCAGCCAGCCAACTGCGACAGGTGGTCGTTGATCTGCTCTCTGGTCAATTTCATGCTGTTGCTCCTGCACTGTTGTTCCGTCGTAAATTGTTGGGCGGTCTAACCAAGTGGCGAATGTTCGCACGTGACTGCTGGCTTGCGCAACCAAGCTTCGCTGTATAGACTGACGCATCAATAAGAGGTGTATTACACAGCTTTATAAAACAAATTGACTATCAACAAACTGCACTAGCAAGTAGTCCCTTCCTTCCTTGAAACAACAGTGGCTTTAAGGAGACACGCGACTATGGTGAGAGATACATTGCTCGAACGCCATCTTGCGCTCGATCCCCGGACAATTGTCAGCGCTTACCGCACGATGTATACGTCGCGGCGAATTGATGACAAGGAGATTCAGCTCAAACGGCAAAATCGCATTTATTTTCAAATTAGTGGCGCGGGCCACGAAGCGGTCCTGACAGCGGCTGGATTATTAATGCGGCCCGGCTATGACTGGTTTTTTGCCTATTACCGCGACCGTGCCTTGGCGTTGCAATTGGGCACGACGCCCTATGACCAACTGCGGGCAGCCATCGCGACCGAAGACGATCCGTTTTCTGGCGCGCGGCAAATGCCTTCGCATTGGAGCAATCCGGCGCTGCACATTGTTTCGCGTTCGTCCTGCACGGGCATGCAATTCCTGCAAGCGGTCGGCGCCGCCGAAGCCGGCTATCGTTATTCTCTGGTCAAAGAAATTGCCGACCGCACCGCCCATTTCAAACACGATGAAGTCGTCTATGTTTCTGCCGGGGACGGTACCACCAGCGAAGGCGAGTTTTGGGAATCGCTCAATACGGCCTGCAACCTGAAATTGCCGGTGCTGTATTTGATCGAAGACAACGGATACGCCATCTCAACCCCGGTCGAAGTGCAAACCGCAGGCGGCAGCGTTTCGCGTTTGTTGCGCGGATTTCCCGATTTGTATCTGACCGAATGCGACGGCACGGACTTCTTTGACAGCTACGAAGCGCTCAAGGACGCCATTCAATATTGCCGCGAACGTCGTGGCCCGGCTTTGGTGCACGCGCACGTCATTCGCCCGTATTCGCATTCGTTGTCAGATGATGAATCGCTTTATCGGCCTGAAGAGGAACGCGCGATGGATGCTTCGCGCGATCCGCTTTTGCAGATGGAAGCGTTTTTGTTACGCGAAGGTTTGTTAACGCAAGCCGAGCTGGAGCAATTGCGCGCCGACGTGGATGCGGGAATCAATGACGCGACAGATCGTGCGTTGAAATTGCCGCAACCGGCTAAAGATTCGGCGTTGCGCTATGTCTATTCGCCGGATGTGGACCCGACCAGCGCGGCATTCGATACCGAAGCGCAAGTCACCTTCAGCGGCAACGAAGCCACGATGGTGGATTTGATCAATCGCTGTTTGCACGAAGAGTTGGAGCGCAATCCGCGCATCGTGGTGCTGGGCGAAGATGTCGCCGACACCAGCCGCAGCGAATATCTCAATCGTGTCAAAGGCAAAGGCGGAGTGTTTAAGGTCACTGCCAATCTGCAACGCCAATTTGGCAGCGATCGGGTGTTTAACACGCCGCTGGCCGAAGCCAACATCGTCGGCCGTTCATTGGGCATGGCCGTACGCGGTCTGAAACCCGTGGCCGAGATTCAGTTTTTTGATTACATCTGGCCGGCGTTTATGCAAATGCGCGACGAAATCGCGGTGTTGCGCTGGCGCTCAAACAACACCTGGAAATGTCCGATGGTGGTGCGCGTGCCCATCGGCGGATATTTAACCGGCGGTTCGATCTATCACAGCCAATCGGGCGTTTCGACCTTCACGCAAATTCCCGGCTGGCGGGTCGTGATGCCGTCCAATGCGCTGGATGCCAGCGGATTGTTGCGCACGGCGATTCGCGCGGATGACCCGGTGCTGTTTTTGGAACACAAGCACCTGTACCGGCAAACGTATAACAAGAGCCAGTATCCGGGCCGGGATTTCATGATTCCGTTTGGCAAAGCCAAAACCGTTCGCGAAGGCAGTGATCTAACAATCATCACCTATGGCGCGTTGGTGCAAAAATCTCTGGTGGCGGCCAAGCAGGCTGCGGCCAAAGACATTGACGTCGAAGTCATTGATTTGCGCACGTTGAGCCCGTATGACTGGGCGGCTATCAAGCGCAGCGTCAAAAAGACCAACCGGGTGATCGTCGCGCACGAAGATTCGCTTTCGTGGGGATATGGCGCGGAAATCGCCGCGCGTATCGCCGACGAACTGTTTGATTATCTGGATGCGCCGGTCAAACGCGTTGCCGCGCTGGATTGTTTTGTGGCCTATGCGCCACAAGTCGAAGACGCCATTTTGCCGCAAGTCGAAACCGTGCTGAACGCGATTGACGAATTGGCGGCGTATTAACTCGCAAGACCATGAACGGCGAAGCTGCAATCCTGACCGGTGTTTACACCGGCACACAAAAAGGCGGAGGCAAACACGCGGTTGCCTCCGCCGTCTTGCTTGCCGGGCATGGTGTTGAGGGCGACAGTCACGCCGGACGCGATCCGCGTCGCCAGGTCAGTCTTTTTTCCCAGGAAGTTCTGCAACAATTGTTGGCTGAAGGTTTCTCGCTTTCAGCCGGAGAGCTCAGCGCCAATCTGTTCACCGCTAATTTAGCGCTCGACAAACTCAAACCCGGCGCGCAATTGCGCATCGGCGATGCCATTCTGGAAATTGTCGAAGCGCGCAAACCCTGCCGTTCAATCACCAAAATAGATAATCAATTGCCGAAACGTTTGTTTGGTCGTTGTGGCCAATTGGCCACGATCGTGACAGGCGGTACGGTGCGCTTCGGCGATTCCATCGCAATCATTGATCACAGCCGACAGTTGGCGTTCGCCTTCGGCGAGCCCGCCAACAACGAAGCCCCAGCAAACCAGGCGGTTCGCTGAGGCTTTGCGTCCTGCACTTTCTTTCCCATTTACAAACAGGCTTCGAATAGCCCGGCGGCGCCTTGTCCGCCGCCGATGCACATGGTGACGACGCCGTATTTGGCTTTGCGGCGCAACATTTCGTTGGCAATGGTTCCAACCAGCCGCGCACCCGTCATGCCGAACGGGTGACCAATGGCAATCGAACCGCCGTTGACGTTCAATTTCGCTTGTTCGATGCCGAGCCGGTCGCGGCAATAGAGCACTTGCACGGCAAATGCTTCGTTTAATTCCCACAGGTCAATGTCATTCACCGTCAGGCCATGCCGTTTGAGCAATTTGGGCACGGCAAACACCGGCCCGATGCCCATTTCGTCCGGTTCGCAACCGGCCACGGCAAACCCGCGGAAGATGAGTTTCGGTTTGATGCCCAGGCTTTCGGCGCGTTCGCGTGACATCAACACCGCCACCGAAGCGCCGTCAGACAATTGCGACGAATTGCCCGCCGTCACCGACCCCTGTCCGCTGTCTTTGTCAAAATGCGGTTTGAGCGCCAGCAACCCTTCCAGCGTGGTGTCAGGCCGGTTGCATTCGTCGCCTTCGCACAGATGCTCTTCCTTGCCAATGACTTCGCCGGTTTTCTTGTCGAGAATGCCGCGCGTGACTTGTATCGGCGCAATCTCTTCTTTGAAAAAGCCTTCGGCTTGTGCGCGCGCCGTGCGCAACTGACTTTCCAGCGAATATTCGTCTTGCGCTTCGCGCGAAACGCCATAGCGTTTGGCGACGACTTCTGCCGTGTCGCCCATCACCATGTAAATGCCGGGTTTCATTTCTTTGACGACCGGATGCGGTTGCGTGTCGCGCCCCAACATCGTGATGCTTTCAACACCGCCCGCCAACATTACGTCTGCGCCATCGTTGATGATGTGGTTGGCGGCCAGGGCGATGGATTGCAACCCGGACGAACAAAACCGATTGATCGTCAATCCGGCGACACTGACCGGCAATCCGGCCAGAATGGCAGCGACGCGCGCGACGTTTTGTCCTTGCGCGCCGCACGGATAGCCACAACCCAGAATGAGGTCTTCGATTTCTGCTGTGTCCAGTTGCGGCACTTTGGCGAGCGCGCTTTTGATGCTGTGCGCGACCAGGTCAACAGGGCTGGTCAAATTGAACGATCCGCGAAAAGATTTGGCCAACGGCGTACGAGCGCTGGCGACAACAACGGCTTCTCTCATTGCTTCTCTCCGATCTATGGTTGCGAATGTTGAGTCGTAAGTCTGATTGGTCTGGCATCACCGACTGTCTCGTCGGCTTCTCAAAAAAGCGATTAATGGAGCCGCAACAGGCTGTCCAGCCCGTTGTAAATTTCCTGAGAAGAAACACTAGCGGCCTTGCAAAATGAACCGGCTGCGGTTGCGCAATCGTGCGACAATTTCGCTTGGCGCTTTGCTGGGAGCCCCCGCATTGAAAGGCGGTTGCGGATCGTATTCGATGCCCAGTTGAATGGATTGCGCGATAGCATCGCCGCATTCGCGCGCGGCCAGAGTCAACGCCATATCAATGCCCGCCGAAACGCCAGCCGCGGTGATGATTTTGCCCGCGCTGACGACGCGCTGTTCGGTTGGCTCCGCACCCAGCGCACGCAACGCGTCATACGCCAACCAATGCGTTGTCGCTGGCAAACCTTGCAACAAACCCGCTGCGCCCAAAACCAGCGAGCCTGTGCAAACCGAAGTCGTCCATTTGGACGTCTGATGTGCCTGGCGCACCCACTGTAAAATGGCTTGATCATCCATCAACGCGGTTTGGCCGGGGCCGCCAGGGATTAACACGATGTCTGGCGCGGTCACTTCGTCCAGCGCGTAATCGGCCACGAGCGCCAAACTGCCCGTGTCGTTGCGTTGTGGTCCCACAGCTTTTGCCACCATCTTTACGGTTGCGCCGGGCAACCGGCTCAAAACTTCATATGGTCCCACGGCATCCAGCGTCGTCATCCGATCAAACAGCAAAATAGCGATTTCCATGCGGTTTTACCTTTCCTGTTACGAGGCCGCCAGGATGTATTTTTCGATGGCGTCGGCGACGCCGCTGTTTTCGTTTGAGCCAGTGACGGCAAACCCCATTTGTTTCATGTCTTCTTCGGCGTTGCCCATCACAACACCCAATCCGGCGAAACGCAGCATCGTCAAATCGTTGTAATTGTCGCCGACGGCCATCACTTCGTCTGGCGTGACGCCGTGTTCGCGCGCCAGTTTGGCCAGACTTTCGCCTTTGGAAGCCGTCAAGCTGAGAGCATCGAGCAGCGTCAAATCCACCGAACGGTAGCGCGTTTTGAAAAGCTGAATCTGACCGTCCATCGCGCGTTCCAATTCCATGGCGAATTCGTCCATCGGATCACAGCGGCCCGAAAACATCATCTGAATCGGATCGCGCTGCACGTATTGCAACAGGTCTGGCACTTCGACAAGCGAGTGGCGGTATTTTTCCAGATAGCGGTGCAATGCTTTGTTCTGTTCCGACACGCCTTCGATGACCATCGTGCCCATGCCGTGCGGGTCGTCGCAACAGATCATATCCACGCCACAGGCGCGTCCGATGCGGATGATTTCGCGCGTGATGTCGGCAGCCAGCGGATGAAAGTCCAGCGTTTCCAGCGTCTCGATGTTTTTGGTCAACGCGCCGTTGTGCGAAACCAGCGGAATGTCGAGCGCCAGTTGCAATACCAATTCGCGGGCCGAATTAAACCGACGACCGGTCAGCAACACGACCTGCACGCCTTGCTGTTTGGCGGCTTGCAACGCGGTTTGGTTGCGCGCCGTCAATTCGCCGCGCGAAGTCAGCAAGGTTCCATCAATATCCAGGGCGAGTAATCGGATTGGCATAAAGCTTGGTGCGCAGCGGGATTTGGCTTCGACGATTGATTGTCGAAGCGTGGCGCAAACGCGCGGCAATCTAACATCCGGTCTGGTGATTTTTCAAATTTTGGTTGTTGCCGCCGTATAGCGCCTGACTGTAGTATTGGGCATCTGGCCCCGCTGTTTTTTCTCCTCCCGAAGACTTTTCTCAAAGGAATCCAAATCCCAATGGCAAAAAAAGCATTGATTACGGGCATCACCGGCCAGGACGGCAGTTATCTGGCAGAACTGTTACTAAGCAAAGGCTACGAAGTGTACGGCATCATCCGCCGCGCCAGCACGTTCAACACCGAACGCATTGATCACGTTTACCAGGACCCGCACACGACAGACCGCCGGTTGAAATTGCTCTTTGGCGATTTGAACGACGCCAGTTCGCTCAACAAGATTTTGCGCGATGTTGCGCCCGATGAAATTTACAACCTGGGCGCGCAATCGCACGTGCGCGTCAGTTTCGACATTCCTGAATACACCGCCGAAGTCGGCGGGTTGGGCGCGTTGCGGTTGCTCGAAGCCATTCGCGAAACCGGCTTGCGCGAAACGCGGTTTTATCAGGCTTCGTCGTCAGAGCTTTACGGCAAGGTGCAGGAAGTGCCGCAACGCGAAACCACGCCGTTTTATCCGCGCAGCCCGTATGCTGCGGCCAAGCTTTATGCCTATTGGATCACGGTCAATTATCGCGAAAGCTATGGACTGTTTGCCTGCAACGGCATTCTGTTCAACCACGAATCGCCGCGCCGTGGCGAAACCTTTGTGACGCGCAAAATCACGCGTGCCGCCGCCGCTATCAAACTCGGTCTCAAAGACAAATTGTTTTTGGGCAATCTGGACGCCAAACGCGACTGGGGCTTTGCGGGGGATTACGTCGAAGCTATGTGGCGAATGTTGCAACAGGAAAAGCCGGATGATTTTGTCATCGCGACCGGCGAAACGCATTCGGTGCGCGAATTTCTGGACGAAGCCTTTGGCTATCTGAATCTCGACTGGCAACAATTTGTCGAAATTGATCCGCGCTATTTTCGTCCGGCAGAAGTGGATTTGCTGATTGGCGATGCCAGCAAAGCGCGCAAACAATTGGGCTGGGAGCCGAAAGTCAGTTTCAGACAATTGGTGCAAATGATGATTGACGCCGACGTGACGGAACTGAAACAAAAACACAACCTCACATAACAAACTATGGCTGACAAATTTCCTTACGAACGAGTGGTGGTGACGGGCGGCGCTGGGTTTTTGGGCTCGTATGTCGTGGCCAAATTGCGCCAACGCGGCGTCGAAAACGTCTTTGTTCCGCGCAGCAAAGAATACGATCTGGTTAACCTGACCGACGTGAAGCGGTTGTATGACGACACGCAACCTGATCTGGTCATTCATTTGGCGGCAGTGGTGGGCGGCATCGGCGCCAATCGCGTCAATCCGGGCAAGTATTTTTACGACAATCTGATGATGGGCGTGCAATTGCTGGACGAAGCCCGTCAGCGCAAGCTCAAAAAGTTTGTGGCAACCGGCACAATTTGCGCGTATCCGAAATTCACACCGGTGCCTTTCAAAGAAGACGATCTTTGGAACGGCTATCCCGAAGAAACCAACGCGCCTTATGGCCTGGCCAAAAAAATGATGCTGGTGCAATCGCAAGCCTATCGCCAGCAATATGATTTCAATTCGATCTTTCTGTTGCCGGTCAATCTGTATGGTCCGCGTGACAACTTCGACCCGGAAAGTTCGCACGTGATTCCTGCCTTGATTCGCAAATGCGTCGAAGCCATTGACCGGGGCGATGATCACATCACGTGTTGGGGAACGGGCGTGGCGACGCGCGAATTTCTCCACGCCGAAGATTGCGCCGAAGGATTGGTCCTGGCCGCCGAAACATACAATCAGTCTGAGCCGGTCAACCTGGGCGCAGGCTTTGAAATTTCAATCAAAGACCTGACGGAAAAAATTGCGGCGCTGACCGGTTTCACAGGGCGGATCGAGTGGGATGCGTCAAAACCTGATGGGCAACCGCGCCGTTGTTTGGACACGGCACGGGCGGAACGTGAATTTGGCTTTCGCGCGCGCATCGGATTTGACGAAGGTTTGCGGCAAACCATTGATTGGTACCGCGCACAGCAACCGCGCTGACAGGCTGTCAGTCTGAAACAAAAATCAGTTCTGCAAAAAACGAAGCGGACGCCGGGGAGGAATTTCCGGCGTCCGCTTTCGTGTTGTGAGGCAGGGGGAACGTTAACAGGCGGGCGGGAACACCGGGATCGCCAGATTGATTGCGCCAGTGGTGTTGGTCAGGTGGTGCAGGTTCGAACCACCGCTGAACGCGTTACGCCGACCGCCGGTGTTTTTGCTGAAATTCAAGGACGCGCCGACGATGGCGCGATCCTGCATGGAGAAGGTTTTCAGCCAGCCGGAACGTTGGGTCGGAATGATCGTTTCAAAGCTCGGCCTTGTGCGCGGGAACGAGTCTGACAAGGCAGAGAAAAACTGGCATCCGCCAGGAATCGTGAAGGAAAAGGCATTTTCCGTGTCGTCATAAAGAATGCCAAACAGCGTACCGACGGGAGTAATGCCCGTGGCCAGATTGCCGTTCAAGCTGTTGATGATCAGGATGGTGTTATTTTTGTCGGCGACGCTGGGAATGTGATCCAGTGCTAACACACGCGGCGCTTTGCTGTAACTGACACCGTCAAACGGCAAATTGAGAATCGGATCGGTGCTGGTACTCAACGGACCGTTGAACAGCGCCTGAAATGCGACGGCATTCAATTTGGCTTCGTGTTTGGTGGCGAGTTTGACCAGCGCGTCGCCAATCAGGAAGTTGTGACTGGTCGGAATGCCGGTCGCCAGCTCAGTTGCCACTGCGATGATGTATCCGCGCGTTCCCGGGTCCACATCAGAAGCCAGAAAACTGGCCGTCTGATTGGGGGTCAGACAGATATACGAATCAGCGGTCGAACAGGCCGGGGACACAAAAAACAGATGCACATACGCGCTTTGCGTAGTGTTGACGTTTGTGATTGAAATGCGTGTGTCTTCGCCTTCGTCAGTGATTTTTGAACTGTAGAGGTTATAAACGAGCACCGAGCCGGGTTGCTGATCGTTGGTGGCTCCATTGGGAATCGGTGAGCCCGGATCGGCGGCCAGGCCGACGATGCCAAACGTCAACAACAACAGCAGCGAAACACACAAGCTTCTCAACGTGCGATATGTCATAGGTCTTTTCTCCTTAATGTCTGAGAGCGTTTTGATCTCCGCAGCGCTGAACGCGGGCACACGTCGGCCCGACAGCAAACGCCGTTTTTCCAATCAGGCTGTGAGCGGGAAACAAAGAACAACAACGGTTGGGGCTGCTTCAGAAGGCTTGATGTCGCTTGGGCGAGAAATGGCTGTTTGTGCAACGAGGCTATCGCCCTTGGCCACCGTTGCGCAAACCGCATTCGTATCAAACTCTTCACTGAGAACGAGAGTAATGTACGCAACGCGCGAGACCGACGCTTGTACATTCCCAACCTAACGCAAAAATCAGGCGCCAAATTTCGTCTTGCGATATTCGCCCGGTGAAATTCCGTAAACGCGTTTGAAGTTTTTGGAAAAATGCCCTTGATCGCAAAAACCGGATTCCAAGGCAATGGCAGTCAATGAAAGTTCGTGGTTTTCCAGCAGTCGTAGTGCGTATTTGAGTCGTAAGGCCAGCAGGTAGTCGTTGATGCTGCAATCAAAATACGTGCGAAAGACGCGCGCCAGATAGACGGGATGTACGCCCGCCGCTTGCGCCAGTTCTGTGACCGTGATTCGTTCGCGAAATTGCGCCGCCATCAGCGCACAAACCTGATTCAGCCAAGGGGGCAGTGGTTTTGACGATGACATAGATCGTACCTCGTATGGGTGAGTAACCCGCAGGGCGCGGCAATAGATGGCACACTGCGGGCTACAGGGTGACAGAAGAGAGTATGTTGGGTCGTCAGGCGCTGGCGGTTGCGCCACCGTCACCAGGCACAGACAGACCACGGCCAAAGCTGTCTTTGCCGACCATTGGGGCAACAGGTTGACGCCACGATTGAGATGAGCAGATGTGTGTGACTCTGCGGCGAGGCAGGAGAGTGCGCCGCACGAGTTTGTGTTAAAGACTGCCGGGCGTTATTGCACGCCTGCTTTTGTCTGGCTGGGCGGCGGTTGGCCGCTGTTTAGGCGGCACGCCAATCCACGAATTGTTAGGTGGTGGGCAAAGGCAAAAGAATGACAGACATTGGTGATTGACCAGGGGAGTTTCATGACAAGCTCCTTGGGGACGAAAGACAGCACGATCAACGAGAGAGAACTCGTCAGACACGCCTGATACGAGGCGTGTCTGACGCAATGACTCAAACCAGCGCCAGGCTTAGCAACTTGGTGGAAACACCGGTTTGGTAAACGTGGCGCTGCCAAAGCGCAAATGATGCAGATTGCGCCCGCCATTGAATGCCCCACGTTTGTCTGTCGCCGCGCCTGGGTTGAAGTTGATGACCGCGCCCGTCAGGGCTTCTTCATCGCGCGTCATCAAGCGCAGCCAACCCGTACGTCCGGCGGGGATGGCCTGCGACAGTTTTGGTGTTGTCGCCGGAAAATCATCCGAAAACAAGACGCGCAACTGGCAGCCGCCTTTGCCCTGAAACGAAAACGCGTTTTCCACATCGTCGTACAGCACGCCGAGAAGCGAACCCAGCGTGGCGGCGCCGACAGCCAAACTGCCGCCAAAACGATTCAGAATCAGCATCGTCGAATTGCCCTCGGCGGGACTGCGAAAGTGATCCAGTGCCACTTGGCGCGGCGCGGCGTTATACCGCACGCCATCAAACGCCATGGTCGCGCTGACGGCATTGGCTTCTACGCCGGGCAGCACGCCATTGAACAGCGCGCTATAACTTTCCGCTCCCAAACTGGCGGCGTGACCAGACGCAAATTTCACGTGCTCGCCGCCGATCAGGTAATTGAAACTGAGCGGACGTCCCAACCGATCCGATGCAATGGCAATGATGTATCCGGTGATGCCTGGGTCTACGTCAGACGCTAAAAAACTTGCTGTTTGATTGGGCGTCAAACAGACAAAGGAATCTGCTACTGAACAGCCCTCGGCGACAAAAAACAGATGCACAAATGCCGATTCAGTCGCATTGACATTGGTCAAGCTGAGTTCTGTATCTGCCTGATGATTGCTGGGTGACGATGTGTAGATGTTGAAGAACAGCACCGAGCCGGGTTTTTGATCACCGGCGACCGGACGGCGGGCATCGTCCAGATCACGGTTGGGCCGTTGGCCCGTATCAGCGGCCAAGGCGCTGAACGAAAAAAGAAAAATCGAGAAAAAGAGGCTCTTGGTGAGGAGGCGAACAAGCTTCATGGTGAATGCTCCTAAAGGTAGTTCTGAAAATGAACCTTGGGCGGTTTCACGAATGAGGCGGGATCAACAACGCGTTTGCGTTTGGGGCTGAGAGGGCAAAATCTCCGCGCAAAAGAACAAGCCAACCGTGGCTGTTGATGAAACCAGGGCAGCCGCTAACGAATCTTTGCCGAAGGCCAAAGACCCGGAGAGACAAACGCACGATACGTCAGTCCGTTCCAAATCGTTGATGGATTTAATGTTAAAGGTATGGCGTGTAATGCTTTCCAAGCTTGTTGATCGGTGTCGAAAGCACGTCGTCGCATCTTTCGCGCGTTGATTTACAACCCCGCTGGCCAATGCCATCATAGCTTGCGGGTAGTGGCGCAATCGGGTGAGAGGCTTAGAGTTCAAGCTTTAGCTTGTCTTCTTGTCGGCAGACACGCTGAAGCGTGAACTCTAAACACCTCCCTCAGCTGACCCACTACCAGCTTGCGAACACATCCATCCTGTTTTCTCTCGAGGTGAATCCACATGGCCCAACGGCTTGCAATCATTGGCGGCAACGTTGTCACGCCACAGACAGTGCTCGAAAACGGCATCGTTTTGTGCGAAGACGGCAAGATTCAATTTGTGGGTCAGGCGACCGACGCCGCTCCCGAACCCGGCGCGCAAATTCTGGATGCCGCCGGGAAGTTCGTCTTTCCCGGATTTATTGATACGCACTTTCACGGCAGCGGCGGTGACGACGTGATGGCCAACGGCTCAGCGGGCATTCAGCGGATTTCGCGCGCGGTGTTGAAATTTGGCACAACCGGATATCTGGCCACCACCATCGCCGCGCGGCACGAAGAGCTGATGCGCGCCACTGAAGACACCTTGGCCGCAGAAAAAGCCGACCAGGGAAATTTTGCCTGTGCGGAAATTCTTGGATTGCACATCGAGGGGCCATACATCAATCCGAAATTCAAAGGCGCGCAGCCTGAGTCGGGAATCCGCGATCCAGACTTTGCGGAAGTGCGCGAATTGCTCGACGCCGCACAAGGGCGCATGAAAATCATGACGCTTGCGCCCGAATTGCCCGGCAGCCTGGAAATGATTCGCTGGTTGCGTACGGAAGGCGTGATTGCTTCGGTGGGGCATTCCGATGCGGATTACGACACGGCGTTGGCGGCGATTGATGCGGGGGCGACGCGGGCTACGCATTTGTACAACGCAATGTCAGGCGTGCATCACCGCAAACCGGGATTGGCAGCCGCCGTGTTGAATGAACCCGGCATCAAGGCGGAATTGATTTGCGACGGCGTACACGTGCATCCGCAAATGGTCGAACTCGCCTGGAAGGCCAAAGGCCGCGACGGCATCGTGCTGGTGACCGATGCGACGGCAGCGCAGGGCGTCGGCGATGGCACCTATACGCTCGGCGATTTTCAGATTCAGGTGCGCGGTCCGTTGTGTACGCTGTTGGATGGCGTGACGATTGCCGGTTCGGTGTTGACGATGAATGGGGCGCTCGCCAATGCCAGGCGCTTTGCCAGGATGAGTTTGGTGGATTTGGCATACACCGCTTCGTGGTTGCCCGCCGAAGCTTGCGGTGTTGCGGCGCGCAAAGGTTCGCTGGAAGTCGGCAAGGATGCTGACCTCGCGGTACTGGACGCAGATTTTTCGGTGTCGCACACAATTCGCGCGGGCGTTGTCGCCTATCAACGCGAACACGCTTCTTGAGAATCAGGAACGCCAGAATATACGGCGGGTCATTTGGCCTGCCGTTTTCCGGGCTGATGGCATTTTCACCGTTCACGTCGCGCAAGTTCTGACTGAGCAGGCGTTCAAAAAATGGTTAGCTTCAGCACCAACTTTTTGCGTCAGGAGAAAAATCATGAAATCCCTTTTTTCAAGTTTGTTTTGTTTGCTGTTTTTGAGTGCGGTGGCAGTCGCGCAACAGCCGTCACGCACATCGCCTGCCGCCGAAAAACAAACAGCAGCTATCGCTTCTGCTGACACCTCGCAGGGAAAGGCTGAGCTTCTCAGTGTTACAGATCATCAACTTCCGAACGCTTCGCCAGGCGTGACTGAGAGCAAATTCGTTTTTCGGTTGAACGAAGACCAATATCGCTGCTTTGGCGTGATTCCCCAGCCAGATGCCGAGACGCTGAAAAAAGCACAACAACGCGCGCCTCGGAAAAAATGACCTGGCGTCCGCTGGCGCTGTTTTTTCACGCGCAATTGCCTTGTCGCCGCAAACGCTGTGGGCTGCATTTACTTGCCGATGGCCATCTGCGAAAATCCCGGCGTTGCTTTCCCCACACAGTAAATAGCGAATCAATAACGTTTCGGATTTTCAATTTTGGAGGAGATATGAAGTTCAGAATGCTCAATGCTCTGATCGGTGTGTTGTGTCTTTCGTTGATGCTGGGTGTGGTTGGTGTGGCGAAAGACAGCGACGATGCCGCCAGCCAGGCAGCCAAAGCAGCGAAAGTGTTCAACGAGATTATGGGGACACCTGACAAAGCCATTCCTTCGACAGTGCTCGATAAAGCCGTTTGCGTCGCCGTCTTTCCGCAAGTGATCAAGGCCGGATTTGTCATCGGCGGACGCGGCGGACGCGGCGTTGCCAGTTGCCGCACGCGCGCCGGTTGGAGCGCTCCCGCTTATTTCAATATGAAAGGCGGCAGCTTTGGTTTGCAAATCGGCGCTCAGGCGACCGACTTCGTGTTGTTGTTTATGAATGACAATGGCATGACCAGCTTGCTCAAAAACAAATTTGAAATGGGCGGCGACGCTTCGGTGGCCGCAGGCCCGGTTGGACGCGAGGCTGGCGCCTCTACCGATTTACAACTCAACGCGCAGATTTTGTCGTATTCGCGCAGCAAAGGACTGTTTGCCGGGTTGGAATTGAAAGGCACGGTCATTTCGTTGGACGAAAGCGACATGAAAGGCGCGTATGGCGAGGGCGTGGCGGCAGAAGCGGTGCTGAAAGGTCAAAAAGCGGCTCCGGCGACCGTCAAGGTCTTTCCGAACACGCTGATGAAATATTCGCGGCGCAAGAAGTAATCCCGTTCGCTGACGGCAAATGACAAACGGCAAAAGTGCTGATCTCGCAAGTGCACTTTTGCCGTTTGCTTTTGGGGACATAAGGAAAGTCAATTGCTCCAGACGACGTTGCCGCGCACGCTCGACAAACGGCGAACTGCGCGTTGACGCATTTTCGGATCAGGATCGTTCCGCGCGATAGAAAGCAGTTTGTCGCTGGCTTGCCGGTCATCGCTACGCCCCAAACCGCCGATGATTTCTTCTTTCAATTCATTGCTGGCGGTTTTGTCATAAAGCTCGATCAGCGTCGCCAGGCTTTCTGCAGTTTTCACGCGCCCGAGATTGGCAATCGCCGAACGCTGCACGTCAACGCGCGCATCGTTGGTCGCGTATTCCTTGAGCAAAGCGATGGCGCGCGAACTGTCGTGGGTGGCGATGGCGCGCAAACCGCTACGCGCCAGGTCTTTGTTTTCCTTGTCGGCGCGCAAGATGGATTCCAGTTGCGCCAGGCTTTGATTGGCATCTACCTCGCCCAGCCAATACACCTGCCGGTCTTCAAACACGTACGGCTCGCGCAAATCCAACGTACGAATTTTGCTGAACTTCGTTGACGAGGCGCTGACATCCGCCAGTAAAAAAATCGCGGCGGAGGCCGGATCATCCTTGCGTTCGAGTTTGATGCCCTCGTCGTAATAGATCATTCCGGTGAACGGACCATACGACGTGCCCGCGCGTGCCGGAAAGTGATAGGCCAGCCAAACCGTTTCTCCCTGACGTGCCGCTTTGAACTGTTTGACGGCGCGGTCGAGTTTGTCATTCAAACTGCCGCCGTCCACATTGATGAAATCGGCTTTGGTGTATTCACGTTTGGGTTTGTCTTGTGCTTGGGTCGCCGCACAACCGAGCGTGATCAGGGTCACCGCGAGCGCGAAAAATAGTTTGCGAGTCATTATTGCCCTCCTTCATTCCGCTTACGCGCAAAAGAAAACGCTCTGTGACGGTCTCACCGCGTTGGCTGTGAGACCGCTAGAGCGCACAGAAAAACAAGTAATTTGTTTTGGTTTAGAGCGAAGAGTTGGTGGCCACTCTGGCCGGCGACGGCGTCGGCGTGACGCGGCGGATGTTCGTCGGTCTGGTCGTACGCGATTGGAAGTTGCGCACCGTGCCCAATTGACTCTTGAGCACTTCCATCAGCGCGCGCGTTTCCGCAACCTTCGGATGCGTTTCGGTGTATTGCGTGCGCAAGTTGGCGAGCTTGGCTTCCGTTTCGGCCATACGCAACCGCAACTGGGCTTCCAGTTCGTTGTTTTGCTGACGGGCAAAACCGCTGCGCAGTTCGTCTTCCAGAGACTTGAGGCGCAATTCGATTTGGGGCATTTCCAGACGCAGCTTATCCAGGTCTTCAATGCGCAGTTTGTCTATCAGCTCGCGGAATTTGCCCTGATTCTTTTCCCAGTTTTCCTGCCAATCCTTCTGCAGGTCTTCCCATTTCTTGCTATCAAGCGGGAAGTTCTGACCGTTGAATTCCAGCAAGCGCGGCGCGCTGAAATTGAAGTTTGGATCAATCTGACCGATGCGCGCGCCGGGAATCGTATCTACGTACAAGCGACCATCAATGCTGTACAGGCTGCGAATGGCCGACTGGCGAACGACAGGGTCGCTGTCGTTTTTGGCGATCTGTTTCAGTTTTTCGATGGCTTTCGGGCTTTTGTTGTAGGCCAACGAGCGGACGACATACTGCTTCATTTTTGCGTCCTGCAAACCGTCGTAAATCTGGATCAGATTGTTTGCGCCTTCATCGCCTTTCACGCCGCCCAACGCGCGAATGGCCCGGTTGCGCAATTCTTCGTTCGGCTCGCTTTTGGCGATGGCGGTCAATTTGGCAATCGCTTTGCTGTTGTCGCCGTCGCGGCGCAGCACATAGCTCAGGATGTCGCCTTTGGTTTTGGTGTCGCTGACGCTGTCATACAGGCCAAGCAACGTATTGACGGCGGCTTCGCTGCGCAACCGATAAATGCCTTGCAACGCTTCGTTGCGCACATTGGGATCAGCATCACGCTTGACGATGTCGCTGAGCAGGCCCAGCAATTCCGCTTCAGGAATGGCGGGCGTCGTCTTGCGGCTGTCTTGTTCTGCCCAGCCATAGATGTTGTTGGTCGTGGCAAGTGGCGCCAAGGGCGCTGTGGGAGAAGCCGGAACGGTCACTGCCAATGGGGTTTGTCCCCAAGACACATCCGCAGGTGATTGCGCCAACGCGGCTGAGCCAGCGAGCGAAAGCAAATTCACCTCAGCGGTTGGCGCAATCGCCGCCGGAGCCACGGTTAATTCCATCGGTTCGGTGACATCCAATTGCTCGGCCAACGCGGGCGGGGGAAATTCATCGAGCAAAGCGGGCGCGGATGGCGCTTCTGCGGGCAGCGGTGGCAATTCAGCAGATTTCGCCACGGGCGTTGCTGGTGCTTTGGTTTCTTTCTTGGCCGGCGCTTTGGCGGGTTTTTGGCCCAGCGGAACGGCGATCACCGGCGAAAGCGTGCTGCAAAAAGCGACAAACAGGACGGCCAGGCCGATGGCGTATGCCAACGTGGCTTTTGAGACAGCTGTTGTCGCGTTACGGTCGCGGTTGAGAATCATTTCTACCCTCCTTGAGATGACGTGTTTTCCAAAGAGCATGCCGGCAGCCGCCAGCCGCACTCGGATTTGCGGTTTCGTGTCTTGCAGGATTTCAACCAGTTTGGTCAGACAACTGGCGTAACGGCGCGGTTCACAGGTTTTCACTGCCCAATCATCACAGGCCAATTCGCGTTCGATGAGCAATTGCTGGCCGATAAACCAGATGGCCGGATGAAAGAACAACAGCGCGTGTACCAGCCGTTGCAGGAGATTGGTCAGGTAATCCCAACGTTTGATGTGAGCCAATTCGTGCGCGATCACGCTGTCAAATTCCGTCGTTGCCAACGTCTGTGACAAATCCGGCGGCAGCACAATCACTGGCCGGAAAGAACCCAGCGTCATCGGCACTGAAATACGGTGCGAAGTAA
Organism: Acidobacteriota bacterium; assembly: GCA_016789605.1. Taxonomy (GTDB): domain Bacteria; phylum Acidobacteriota; class Blastocatellia; order RBC074; family RBC074; genus RBC074. The sequence continues at coordinate 59,772 of JAEUQO010000097.1, read as the reverse complement.
ACAAACGCACGCGGCGTTTGATGCCAAAGCTTTCCGCCAGTTGTTGCATTCGTTCTTGCTGGGCGTGCGGCACCGGCCCGAAATGACGGCGCAGACGGAACAGCGATTGGTAGCTGCGCGCAATGCGCCAGAGCATTAAACCGCTGCCGATCAGCCACAGACTTACCAGCAACGCGGGCAACACGCCGCCCAAAACAGAATTGAGCATTTGCCGCGCCCACGACGATTGCGTGTTGCGCGACGGGCTTAGCGCCAGCGCCACGGGTTCTGTTTGCGCCGTTGGAGCGTTGTTGAGGTCGAGTTTTTCTGGCGCTTGCCTGACAGGCGAATTCAACCGTGTCAGTTGTTCTACCAGCAAAAACCGATTTTGCCCGGCCTGTATGGTCGGCGTCGTCGCGTGTGGTTGCGCCAATGAGGGCGCGGCTTGTGCCGGTCCAGATGCTGATTGCGTCACCAGCGGCGTTGTTTGCCATGGTGCAGCCAGATTTACCGACGCACTGGGTTGCATTGCCGGACGATTGACCGTCGGTGTTGTTATCTGTCGCACTGGCTGGCGGATTTGACTGGGCGTTTGTGTCGGCGTCTGTTTGGCGGCCAATGCGATAAACGGCAGCGCTCCGATAGTCAGCAACGTCACCAGCCAGACGGCGTGCCGTGTCGTGGCGCTGGCCTGTTTCAGCACGCGCAACAACAACCAGACCAGCACGGCAATGAGCAAACCTTGCCACAGACTATTGAGCAGGGCTTCGAGCCACAGACGCGCCCATGAATCAAAGGTTTCGAGCCAGGAACTCATGTTGTCCTCCTGCGTCTGCCTCCTGGGGGAGGCGCGGGTTGAGGGGAGACCGTTTGTCTATTCGGTATCTTCGATCATTTGCTTGAGGCGTTTGACCTCGGATGGGCCAACGTCTTCGTGTTCGAGCAGATTTACGACCAACAGCTCGGGCGAGTTGTTGAAGAATCGTTTGAGCAAATAACCGATCACGCTTTTTTGCGCTTGTTGTCGGTCTATCAGCGGGCGATAGACAAACGCCCGTCCCTCCTTCTCGTGCTCGACGTATCCTTTTTGTTCGAGGATGCGCATCATCGTCAGCACTGAGCTGTAGGCCAGACGCTCTTCGGGCAGGGCTTCGACAATGTCCGAGACCGTCGCTTGCCCCTTATCCCAAAGCACATCCATCAGCTCCAGCTCGACTTCTGTGAGCGTCGGTGACTTCCTGCGTGCCATTGGCATCGCCTCCTTTGGTATGCATACAAAGTGGTTTTGAACTATTAAAGAATTCGTGTGAAGGGTAGCCGAGGTACTCGATACTGTCAATTAAGAAATTAGTAGATTGGCTGGAAATTCTTGCGCCTGATCCAGGTAAACCGGAGTTTCAGGAAGCGAGACAGAAACAAACCAAAAAAGTGTAAGGCGCAAGACACGATGAAGAATTCGTGCCTTGCGCCTTGTTTCTGCTGTAGAGGGAATTCAGCGTACGGTGATAGTGACCTGGCGACCGGGAATGCCGCCGCGCGATACGATCAGGTTATGTGTGCCGGATGTGATATTGGCCGGGAACACGATGTTGAACTGATTCAACCCGATGAAACCCGGAGCGCGACCAGCATAAGAAACGGTTGCGGGAACGCCATCAATCGTCGCTTGCACATTGGCGTTGAGGTTGCCGTCTACGTCCGTCGCATCCTGACCTAAGCCGGAACCGAACACCGCGATGATGTTTGGCTGCCCGTTGGCTTGTTTGGCATTGAAGGGCGCAGGCGTATTGGTGATGGCATCAATGGCTGCGGCTGCGCCTGAACCGCTTTGATTGGTCGTGAAAACTGCGGGAACGACCGGAGCGATTTGAAACGCGCCAACGCGAATCAATTGCCCATCACGGAAGACTTCAACCAAGGCGGTCGCCGAATCCAGACCGGGCGTCAAGGTGACAGATGCTGTGCCGCGCGGAACCTGGAAATTGATTTGCGTGGGCGAAACGAAAAAGAGTGGCGCCGCCACACCGTCTATGCGGACTTGCACGTTGGCCAAGGTTGTTGGCAACGGTTGGGTGGTTGCAACGACAGTGCTACCCGCCAAGCCTTGACCAAAAAGTGCGGTGATTTCACCGGGCGCAAGCGTCGGTTTGTAACTCGCGGCTGAGGCGGCGGCAATGACTCGCGACGTGGTCTGATCAGCCAGGCCGGTGTTGATCGAGGCCAGGAAATCAGTGGATTGCGCGAAATAGCTTTCCCACGCCAGGCGATAAAGCGTGACCTTGTTCAATGTTGCAGTGCTTGGCTGTGTACCTTGGCGCGTCAGCAAAATGACGGCAGCGCGGAAGCTTTTCTGCGCGGTGCTGGCATTGGGCGTGCGCTGTCCGTTGGCCTGAATGATGTCATTGATGGTGACGGTTTGCTTGCTGCCGAACACCACAGAGTTGGGGCGCGGCGCAGATTCGCGCGTGCGTCCGCCCGTGCCGGTTAAATTGGTCAGCACGAACGTATCGGGCACATCGCTGGCGGGGCGCAATCCCATCAGGTAATGATCCAGCCGTGAAAAGCCGTCAATCAAATTGACCGACGTAAACGTGCCATCGCCATTTTCACGCCAGACGTTGCCTTCAGCAGAAGAAGAGCGCCGCGCTGCCGGATGGCTGGTCGTGGATTCGATGTTCATGAAATAGCTCCAGTGGGCATCATCACGACCGAGAAGCAGCACATTGTTGCCGGGGAAATTGAGGTACGACAGCCAGCGATGGCCTTGCTCTTGCCCCATGATCGAAAGCGCGTGGTTTGCGCCCAGAAAGCGCGCGGTCGGCAAATCGGGATACACGCCTCCGCGCGAAGCGATGTTACTCAGGTTGAGCACGCCTTGGATTTTGCGCGAACCGAGCGCGCCGGTGGGATCATTGTCGCCAACATCCTGGCCGATACCGCTAATGTCGTTGCGAATGGGCAGATAAAACGCAAACGCACCGCCGCCCAAATCAAAATCAAAGTCCGTCATGAAATAGACAAAGTCATAAACATCGCGATTGGGATGCGTGGCATAAAACGCCTGGATTGCGCCTAGGTAATCCACGCGTATGCTGGTCGAGAAAAATTCCCCCACCGGATTGCCAAATGTTGTGTTGGGCGGATTGCTCAAATCCACCAGCGTCGGCAGCGTTTGGGTCTGACCGGGAGAAATCCCGGCCAGCGTTTGCGAGGTCAGTTGCGCAAAGTCATAGGTCAACACAATGCGGCCCGTATTGAACAGCGTCGCTTGAAAGCGGTGTAGCCCACGATCTACTGCTGGATCGTTGGGGAAATCGCGGATGTTGTTCCAGGTGATGACGACGCGGTCACTGTCGCGGCGCAGGTAAATGCCGTTAGCTCCTTGCGTCACGCTGGCGCGTGCATCCAGGTCGTGCCAATAGGGGGCGATGCGCGGCAACCCGCCTTGGAATTCTGCCAGCGAAGCGATGGAACTGACTGCTGCCAGATTGAAATCCTGTTGTGGGATGCCCGCCGGACGAAACGCCAAATTGCCATTGCTGGAAATGGCAACCGTGGAAAAATTGTTGCCGAAGAAGCTAAAGCTGAATCCCAGGTCTTGTGACAAATACGCATCATCTCCCGGTTCTGCGCCCGCTTTGGGGTTGACGGCAGCTCCGGTCGTCAAATCCAGTTTTGTTCCCAGATTGTTATCAAACGCGGCGGCTGACGAACTGATTGTGTAACCCGCGCCTGACGGTGTGAATTGCACGGTGCGCGCATTCAGATCGAATATTTTGGGATCCACAACCAGCCGATTGTCTGCCTGGATCACGGCAATATCATTGATGTCCTGGTTGGGGATTTCTTTGGTCAGAGCCGTTGCCCCAAGGCTGTGCGATTGCGTTAGCTGCTGTTGGTTGAGTGCGTGCCAGAGCCAGGCTTCGCGTGCGATTTGATCGCGGGTTAACTGTGTCTTGCGATCTTCGTGATCATCGTGTGCGGCAAGACGCAACGGGCGCGTTGCGTCAGGCATGACGGATTGCGGTTGTGCGGCTGTGTGTGACAGCTTCAGGGCCAGTGGCGTTGCTAATAGCACGGCGGCCAAAAGCCAACACACGCGACGAAGATAATGCGACATAGATCCTCCAGAGTGATCTGCTTAGCGTGAAAATAGATGGGAATTTGAGATGACGTGCGGGGGCGACAGCGGCATAGTAGCTTGCGCGGTGGCCTGGTTCAACAATCGTCGCGTAACTTAGTCGGGAGACGGTAGCGGGCGTAACTCAACGATCAATCCATCGCTCCAGCCGTATTTTTGTTCTGACAATGAACGTATGACTTGGGCCAGTTCCGGTTCAGAAGCGTCGTCGAGCACGCGGCCCGTGCCGTGAAATTGCTCTTGTCCAACGCGGAAGGCCAGGCGAGGTTCGTGCAGAATGTTTTGCACCCAGTTTGCGCGCAATCGCGTTTCGGCGATCAAGTAATACTTTCCGCCGTGTGTCGTGAACCAGATTTCAATTTCGCGCGGTAAACCGGTTTTGCGGCCGCGCGTCGTCAGGTAAAGGTATTGCAAGGTTTCGCTCGTCAATAGAACAGATATTTGCGCCACTTTTCATCGGTGCGTCCCAGATAGCGCATGATCTGGCGGTTCACATGCAAGCTAAAAGCTTGTGGCCGTTTGATCAAACGCATCCCGGCTTCTTCGGGCAGATAGCGGCCTTTGCGATTGTTGCAACGTTTGCAACAGGCGACCAGATTGTCCCAGTTGGAACTGCCGCCGCGCGATTTCGGGATCACGTGATCCAGCGTGAGTTCGGATGGGGAAAAGATTTTGCCGCAATACTGGCAGGTGTAATGATCACGCAGCAGGATGTTTTTGCGCGACAGGCTTTTTCGTTCGTAAGGAATATGAATGTATTCGGTCAGGCGAATCACTGACGGCACCGGCAACCGGGCGCGCGCCGAATGATACTCCTGTTCAATGCGTTCTTCTGTACGCGCAATGCCCTTGAGAATGAGCACAATGGCGCGGCGCGTCGTACAAACATTGACCGGTTCATAAGTCGAATTCAGTACAAGAACCCTGCCATTCATCGAAACCCCTCACAAAAAACAACGCACCGGCCCAGAGGCCGGTGCGGAGAGTTAACCCGTGCACGTGTGAAAACGCGCCTGTTGGTAAAATTGCTAAGATGATTAGGGCAGAAATGCGAGACGCGCAAAACGGCATCGCGCGCCGCTCGCGCTGACTGAAAGGAAGAAAACGGAAATGATCAGATAAGAATGATCGCCTGAAGATCGCACCTCATAAATATTGCTTGATTTGGGCCGACCAACTCTTCCTGGCAAAAGATCAACGAACCGAAAAATGCACCGTCTCCGTACTCACCGTGTGCCGAGAGCTGGAACGACGCGGCGGATTATAGCACACGCGTCAATCCAGCAAAGTTAGCTGAACATTAGATCAAGTGGGCTGGTTACGCGGAGCTTACGATTCTGAACGGATGATAGAGCGCCGCAACATCAGAGGATTTTCAAACAATAATCCCAAGCCGCGAATCACGGCACGTTGCGGGCTTTCAGACAACTGTACGGAAAGTTCGGTTTCTTTAGAAAGCCGTTCGTCAAATCCGGCCAGCAAGGCCGAACCGCCCGCCAGGATCATCCCGCGATCATAAATGTCGCCAGAAGCTTCCGGCGGCAGGGCTTCGAGCGCATCTTGCACGGCATTGACGATGCGCGTGATGACAGGTTCGATGGCTTCGTGGATTTCGATGCTGTTGACGACGGCCATTTCAGGATTGCCGCCGATGGTGCTGCGGCCTTTGACCATGGTGGTGTTTTCCTGCTCCAACGGTACGGCGCAACCCAATTCGATTTTGACGCGCTCGGCGGTGCGCGGGCCAACCAGCAAATTGTGGTTTTGCTTGATCATATCAATCAAGCCTTCGTCCATATCATTGCCGCCCACACGCAAGGTGCGGGAAAAGATCAAATGGTTATGCACCATGGCTGAGATGGTCGTTGTGCCTGCGCCCACATCCACGACCAGCGTTGCGCGCTGATCGTCAGGATCAACCCCCGAACCCAAAATCGCGACCACGCCCTTGTTCACAAAATGAACGTTGCTGACGCCGGCTTCTTTGGCGGCGTAATAGAGCGCGCGATGTTCGACAGTGCTGGCGTCAGCAGGAATGGCGATCAGCACGCGTCGCGACAAACTGGAACGTCCATCGCGCGCTTTGCGCAGATAGTGTTCGAGCAACTTGCCCGCAAACGTTGGATCCGCCACCACGCCGTCTTTGAGCGGGGCAATGATCTGAATGTCGCCAGAGGCGCGCCCTTCCAGTTCAAGCGCTTCCAAACCGACGGCGACGACTTCTTGCGACGGCTGGTCATAGGCCAGCAGTGAGGGCTCATTGACGACGATGCCGCGGCCACGCGCAAAGACACGAGTGCGCGACGTACCGAGATCAATTGCCAGATCATCGGTCATCAAGTTGAAGAGGGAGGGCAGTTTCATAAGTTCGATGGTCGAGACGTTGACAGAGCCAGCTTCCAACTCCGTGACGGTGTCAAATCAATCTGGTTATGGATGAACGACTGCAATTTATTTTGGGGATATGCGACATCTCTCAATCGCGCCGCATGTTAATCAGCCCTCCCACTGCTTAGCAAGCGGATTTGATTGTCGGCTTAAATCGTTTCAACTGATGGCTTGGGCAGCTTTGGCCAAAAAGCCGCTTTCTGCCAACACTTGTTCGAGCTTGACGCGATTGGCTGCGCTTAGCGGAACCAGCGGCAACCGGTAAACTTCTTCGATCAATCCACTCATTGCCAGTGCGGCTTTGACCGGGATGGGATTGCTTTCGATAAACATGGCTTTGAAGATGGGGGTCAGTTGCCGGTGCAATTTGCGCGCTTCTTCATACCGTCCCGCGACACAGGCGTGGGCCAGATCGCTGACCGGACGCGGCAGCAAATTCGACGCGACTGAAATCACACCCACGCCGCCGAGCGCCGCCACGGGCAGCACCACGCTGTCATCACCGGCAAAGATTTTGAAATCGCTGTTGACCAATGCCGCGATTTCGCCGATTTGGGTGATATTACCTGACGCTTCTTTGATGCCGATGATGTTTTCGATTTCGGCCAAACGCGCAACCGTCGCGGGTTCCAGGTTGACGCCTGTGCGACCCTGCACGCTGTAAAGAATGATCGGCAATGACGTCGCCTCTGCCAATGCGCGGTAATGTTGATACAAACCTTCTTGCGTCGGTTTGTTGTAATACGGCGTCACGGACAAAATCGCATCGGCGCCAAGTGCTTCGTAGCGGTGAATTTTTTCGATGACTTCGCGTGTGTTGTAACCGCCAGCACCGGCGACGACCGGCACGCGGCCCTTCGCGACTTCAATCGTCAAGGCCACGACGCGCGCTTGTTCTTCTTCGCTCAGCGTAACGCTTTCGCCTGTAGTGCCGCAGGCAACCAAAAAATCCACGCCGCCGGTGATTTGAAATTCAATAAAGCGGCGCAATGCGAGTTCGTCAATGGATTCATCGTGTTGAAACGGGGTAATAATTGCCGTTCCGCAACCTTGTAACTGATTCAAATTGGCCATAGCTCCTCCTTGAAAGCCTTGCGCGCTCGTGCGCAAGGTTCTGATCGTTTAGGCAAATAGCAATTCCGAGAATTCAAACACGCCTTGTTTGCCGATGATTTTTTCTGCTGCAAGGACGGCTCCGGCGGCAAAGCCTTCGCGGTTGCGCGCCGTATGCGTCAGCGTGATAGTGTCGGCTTCTGAATCAAAGCCGACTTCGTGTGTGCCGGGAATGTGTCCCGCGCGAATGCTGGCGGCGGATGGTGTGCGCTCGCCGTAGCTTTGGCGCAACTGGTCCGCCAACACGAGTGCGGTTCCCGAAGGCGCGTCTTTTTTGAAGCGATGATGCGCTTCGAGCAAATACGGATCGTATTCGGCATATTGCGCAAACAATGCGCCCGCTTGTTGTACCAGCCGGAAAAACAGGTTCACGCCCAGCGAAAAATTGGCGCCGTAAACCAGGGCGGCTTGCTGTTTTTCAACCTCGGCTTTGACGGCAGCAAGTTGCTGATACCAGCCGGTTGTTCCCACCACGACCGGCAGGCGCAAGGCAACCAGGCGATTCACGTTGGAAAGCACCGTATCAGGCGTCGAAAACTCAATTGCGACATCCACGCCTGACAGTGTTTCGGCGGTTAAGCCTGTGCCGTCGGGGTTATTGTCTATGTCAAAGCGCGCAGCAATGCGGTGTCCGCGCACTTCAGCCAGACGTTCGATCATGCGCCCCATTTTGCCGTAACCGACAATTGCGATGTTCAAACTCATACGATTGCAGTTCGTTCCTGGAAACCGTTATGCGACAGCTTGCGCCACCGCCGGAGCTTCGAACGTCGCGGCATCCAACGTGCTGAAAAATTCGCGATGCAACGCTTTGATCGCTTTTTCTGCCACGCCGTCGGCGACGATGAAACTGACGTTGATTGCTGACGCGCCGTGCGAAATCATCGAAACATTCACGTCAACAATGCTGGAAAAGATACGCGCCGCAACGCCGGGCGTGTATTTCAGATTTTCGCCCACCAGACAGATCAACGCCTGATCGCGTTCGACGGTGACTTCGCCAAACGACTGCAAATCGGCCAGCAGCCCTTCCAGATGGCGGGTATCGTCCAGGGTCATCGAAACGCTGACTTCCGAAGTCGCCACCATATCCACGGGCGTTTCGTGTTTGTCAAAAACGGTAAACAGCCGCGCCAGAAAACCGTGCGCCATCAGCATACGATCTGACGTCACATTGATCACGGTCAACCCGCGTTTACAGGCAATGGCTTTGACCAGGGCTTGCGATTGCGCGGCGTGGCGAACGATGGCGGTGCCTTCGACTTCGGGGCGGCGCGAATTGCGCACGCACACCGGAATTTCTTTGGCCATAGCCGGCAACAACGTCGAAGGGTGCAATACCTTGGCGCCGAAGTAGGCAAGTTCCGATGCTTCGGCAAACGAAATGACTTTGACTTTGGCCGCTTCCGCGACGATGCGCGGGTCGGTCGTCATAATGCCGTCCACGTCGGTCCAGATTTGAATTTCGTCTGCGTCGAGCGCTGCGCCGATGATCGAGGCGGAAAAGTCAGAGCCGCCGCGTCCGATGGTGGTGGTGGCGCCTTCCGCCGTCGAACCGATGAAGCCCTGGGTGACAGGCACGCCGCCATCTGCGAGCGCGGCTGTAAACCCGGCGTGCAATTGCGGGTTGGCCGTTTCGAATTGTACGACTGCGCGCGTGAAATCATCGTTGGTTTGCATCAGCGGACGCACATCCACCCAGACGCCCTTGATCCCATGTGCACGAAATGCCGCCGCGACCACCAGCGAAGAAAGCAATTCGCCGTTGGCTGAAACCGCGTCTGATAGTTGCGGCGTGATTGCGCCTGTGCGCTGAATTTCTCCCAGCGTCGCGCGCAATGCCGCAAAACGTTTCTGCAAATCCGAGATCAATTCGTTCAGCTCGCCGGGCAGCGCCAGTTGTTCAGCGGTTTTGCAGTGGTGCGCGGCGATCCCGTCCAGTTTGGTTTGCGCCGTCAGCATCTCTCCGGCGGCAGCCAGTCGGGCGCATTCCAACAATCCATTGGTGGTTTTGCCCATCGCCGAAACGACTACGATCGGTTGACGGGGCAATTGCGTGCGAACGATGGAGACTAGGCGGCGGATGGCAGTTGCGTCTTCTACGGATGTGCCGCCGAATTTCATGACGATCATTTGAGTGTTTCGCTTCCTCCGAAAGTTTTGTGTCAAATTTCCCGAAAGCACTGAACTCCGACACACCTGGTTGCGTTGCCTGGTTGCATTGCTGAACTGCTCGATGTCAGTACTGCGCGCCGATGCGGTTGCCTTCGGGAAAACAAAAAAGGGTTAGCGGCGGAATGCCTGCTAACCCTGGTCTTGTTTGCACACCCAACCTATGGGCGGGCGTGAAAAATTATGACGATGGTTACCGAGAGCACTCCACCACGTGAGTGATGGCAGCCTCAGGGATTTAGCCCTGACAGCCAACCGGCACGAACGCGAAACATCGTGCCAAGCTTCGGCGGCTTACCCCTTTCGCCCATCGTCCCGGAGTTATCGCTCTCTCGGATGAGGTACTGATGAAAGCCGCGCCTCTACTCGAATTACACAAAAAGAACGTGTTGTAAAAACGAGGCGCGATTCTGCCCGATGCCCTAAGGGCTGTCAAGCGGCGCACTGTCGCAGCGTGTCCCTTGGTCTCGATCTGAAAGCGCTCGTCGCGTCACAATCGTTTTGCTTGTGTGTGGTTTTCTGTGTCGCCGCAATTTGGTGAACGTTGGCGAAGCGAATAGAATCAAGGGCATGACCACCCCGTTGCGCCGTCAATATCTGGAAATCAAACACCGTTATCCGGGCCTGCTTTTGCTTTTCCAAATCGGAGATTTTTATGAGGCCTTTGATGAAGATGCGCAGGTCGTCGCGCGCGAATTAGGCGTCGCCCTGACGCGAAAATGGTTTGGCAAAGGGCAAGTGTCGCCTTTAGCGGGTGTGCCTGTTCGTTCGCTCGAAGGGCATTTGGCCAAGCTGATCAATCGCGGCCATAAAGTCGCTATTTGCGAACAGACCACGCCACCAGGCAAAGGTTTGGTCGAACGCGAAGTCACACGCATCATCACACCGGGCACCATCATTGAACCCGGTTTGCTCGAAGGCCGCGCAAACAACTATTTGGCCAGTTTCATTGTGGGAGAGCGCGTCGCCGGTTTGGCATTTGCGGATGTCTCAACCGGAGAGTTTGCGGCGACAGAGCTGGAGCCGGAACAAGCCTTGGCTGAATTGGAACGTTTAGCGCCTGCTGAATTGTTACTGCCACGTACGCAACCAGCCCCTGACCTTGAAATTCGCGCCCTCACGCGATTGCGGGACGACCAGGCTGATATCAAACTGACGCGGCAAGCTTTGCTGGCGCATTTCGACGTTGTTACGTTGGCCGCATACGGTTGCGAAGACAAACCCTACGCCGCAGCAGCGGCAGGCGCGATCATTTCGTATTTGCGCGACACCCAGCCTGATGCGCTCGCCAATTTGACGCGGCTGCAAAATTTCACCACCGATAATTTCATGCGGCTTGATCCGCAAACTGTACGCAATCTGGAAGTCTTTCAAGGCTGGGATTTCACCGGCGGGCAACCAACAGGCTCGTTGGTTGCTACCATTGACCTGACAATCACGCCAATGGGAGGGCGACAGTTGCGGCGTTGGTTGCGCCATCCATTGCTGGATGTCGTTGAATTGCGCACGCGCCAGGAAGCGGTTGACTGGTTTTTTCAGCACGCTGCCTTGCGTGAGAAAGTGCGTGTTGCGCTACAAGAAGTGCTCGACATCGAACGTTTGCTGGGGCGGATTCGGCGCAAACTCGCCGTTCCAATGGAAGTTGTCGTGCTCGCGCGCAGTTTGCGCGCAGTACCTGCGCTCCGTTCATTGCTGGAAAAACACAAAGCGCCCAGTATTTTCAGCAGGGATTTGCAGGATTGCGATGATGTGGTGTCTTACGTGACGCGCGCGGTGAATGAGCGTCCGTCATCAGATTTTGAACGCGGCAATATCATTCGCGCTGGGTTTTCGCCGGAATTGGACGAACTGCGTTCATTGCTGACAGGCGGAAAAGATTTTTTGGCCAGGTTTGAAGCGCGCGAACGTGCGCGCACGGGCATCAAATCGCTCAAGGTCGGTTATAACAAGGTCTTTGGGTACTACCTGGAAATCACCAATCCAAATTTGAAACTGGCGCCCGCCGATTACATTCGCAAACAGACGCTGACCAATGCCGAACGGTTTTTCACGCTTGAACTGAAAGAACATGAAACGCTGATCGCCAACGCCAGCGAGCGCATCCTTGAACTGGAAACCAGGCTTTATCGGCAGGTGTGTGAAGAAATTGGGCGGCACGCCGACCGCATCAGCCAAATTGCCGCAGGCATTGCACAGCTTGATCTGTGCGCATCGCTAGCAGAGGCTGCGGCGCGGTATGAATATGTCAAACCGGAGTTTTGCCCTGTTGGCGCAGAGGGCGAACTGGTCATTATTAACGGTCGGCATCCGATGATCGAACAGCGATTGTCTGAACGTCGGCAATTTGTCGCCAACGACACGCACCTCTCCAATCGCGAGACCCAGATTATGCTTTTGACTGCGCCCAATATGGCTGGGAAATCGGTTTACTTGCGGCAAGTCGCATTGCTTTGTCTGCTGGCTCAGATTGGCAGTTTTGTTCCGGCTGAAGCGGCCCGGTTGAGCATCGTGGATCGCATTTTCACCCGTGTCGGACTACACGATTACACGCTGCGCGGACATTCCAGCTTTATGGTTGAGATGATCGAAACCGCGCACATTCTGCAACACGCAACACCGCGCAGTTTGATTTTGCTGGATGAAATCGGACGGGGGACTTCGACGGCTGACGGGCTGTCTATTGCGCGTTCAGTCATTGAGTTTTTGCACAACCAGCCTCGCGTCGCAGCCAAAACCCTTTTCGCGACGCACTATCACGAATTGACTGACGCCGCTGACTATTTGCCGCGTGTGCGCAACTTTCATCTGGCCGTACGCGAACACGGCAGCAAAGTTGAATATTTGCATAGAGTGGAACCCGGGCGAGCAGAAAAAAGCTTCGGCATTTACGTCGCGCAATTGGCTGGTTTGCCGAAACCCGTTATCCATCGCGCGCAAGAGCTGTTGCACGAATACGACCACAAGGCACAAAACGGTACACCTGATTCGCGCGACCAGATGATTGCTGACCCGGTTTGGCTGATGTTGCTGGAAGCACTCAAGCAGCTGGATATTAACCAAATCAGTCCGGTAGAAGCCTTAACGAAATTGTATGAACTGCAACAGCGTGTGATTGACTTGCGCGAGTGCTGAATCCGGTGCCGGAAATGACGGCAACACGTAAAACATCACCGCGCAAAAGTGACAGAAGCTTCCCGCCAGCACACAAACGTGCCAGATCGGATGGCTAAACGGCAGTTTTTCCCAAAGGAAAAAGACCAGTCCGATCATATAGGCCACACCGCCCAACCCGATCCAAAGCAATGCGCCTTGAGGAATCATGGCGAAAATGGGTTTGACCGCGATCAGGGAAATCCAGGAAGTCAGCAGGTACAACAGAAGGGAAACACGTTGGTATTGCTGGCCGAAGATTAGCTTAAAGCCAATACCGAAGAGCGCCAGCGTCCAAACCATCATCAGCAACGCCCAACCCCACATACACCGCATGTTGACCAGCATAAAAGGCGTATAGGTGCCTGCGATCAGCAAGTAGATCGCGATTTGGTCCACCAAGCGGAATATCTGTTTTAATTGGGGATGGCGAAACCCGTGATAGAGGGTTGACGCCGTGTAAAGCATGACAAGCGCCGCGCCGAAAATGCCACATCCTAACAGGTGCCACCCGTCGCCACGGGTCCAGGCCAATGACATCAGCACGACAAATCCAATTACGCTCAGCATCGCCCCAAAACCGTGCGTGATGCTGTTCGCAATTTCCTCAATATCTAAACGTCGCTCAAGAAACATGCACCATCTCCTTGTTAATGGTTCACGTGAGGGCGTTACTCGCTTTGTGAGGGTTCGGATCGTTATTTGTGAGGGTTTTGTTTGGGGCGGGCGGATTATACGGAGCTAAGGTAAAAAAGTGAACCGAAAATCGTATAAAAGAGAAAAATTTTTGGTGAAAAATTACGAGAAGATTCAACTTGAGATAAGTCGGAAAGTCCTTCATTTGCAACAGTTGAAAGTGTCAAGTCAGGGTTTTTGATTTGTGCTTATCAAAAAATCTTTGCTTGAAGTGAGGGTTGGCAGGAGGTGTTTGTAGGTGTTTTTCTTCGGCAATTTGTCGTCCATCGCCTTTCAATATCTGTGAGGAGAAGACAGTTGATCTCAATTGAGTCTCTGTGACCCTCTTGTTTTCTGTTTTGTCGAGAAGTAGACTCCGCAGCCGGTGGAGCGGTCTACCCTTACAGCTTGCGCTCTGGCAGATAGCGGCAGGCATCCCTTAGATTTCAACCAAGCAAGGAGAACACATCATGAGCAAACGTGTGATGAAACTGGCTGGCATCGCGCTTGTCGCCGCCTGGCTGACGATTTTTTCTGTGGTCGGATTTGCGCAAGCACACCCTGTCGAAGGTTCTTATAACCTGACGGCAAGCAGCAGCGAATTGGGCACACTAACGTTTCAAGTGACCCTCAAAAAAGAAGGCGGCAAATGGACCGGCGAAATCAAGGATTCGCCGATGCCGTTGACGGTGACTTCTGTGACGGTGGATGACGCAAACAAAGTCACCATCAACGCGGATGCAGGTGGGACGACGGTCGTGATTGCTGGCAAATACGACAATGGCAATATCGCTGGTGACTGGACGGCAGGCGATATGAAAGGTACCTGGAAAGCGGCCAAAGCGGGCGCAGCCGCGACGACAGCAGCGGCCAAACCGGCGGCTCCTGCTGCGAGCAGCAGCGCTGCCATTGAAGGCACCTACGACATGAAAATCACCGCAGATGGTCAGGGCGAATTTCCGATGGTTTTGGTCATCAAACGGGACGGCGACAAATTGGTCACCTCAGTCGAAAACGGCGGCGAACTGAGCATCACCGCGATCGAATTGAAAGAAGGCGACGGCGTTACCCTGATGGCTTCGTTCCAGGGAAATCCTTTCCCCTTGCCGGGCAAACGCACTGGCAATGAAATGGGCGGCAAATGGGAGGCTGGCGGATTTTCCGGCACTTGGTCAGCCAAAAAGAAATAACGAGTCAACAAGACTTGTAACGTGGCCGGTGGTTCTCGCAAGAAATCACCGGCCATTTGTTTATGGCGTTCGCGAAGTTATGTTGCGGAGAGTGGACATGCAGAGAAAACAAAGTTTCAGCGCAGGGGGAATCCTTGGATTGATGGTGTTGCTGACGTTGACGGCACTGGCGCAGGAGCCGCTGTCTGACACTGCGGCCTGGGCGGCGACGTTGCGCTATCGCGTGGTGCCAAACATCACTTATCTGGTTGCAAACAATTACGAAGCCAAACTGGACGTTTACCAACCGCCAAATCCGGGAACAGCGACGCCTACAGTGGTGTTTATTCATGGTGGCGGGTGGGTTGGCGGTACTAAAGAGTCCGCCGTATTAAACATCCTGCCGTATTTGGAAATGGGCTGGGCCGTGGTCAATGTGGAATACCGTTTGGCAAAAGTTTCCTTGGCACCAGCCGCTGTCGAAGATTGTCGCTGTGCCTTGCGCTGGGTGATGCGTAACGCCAAGGAATACAATTTCGACGTGAACAAATTGGTTGTGACGGGACACTCTGCGGGCGGACATTTGGCGCTGACGACGGGAATGCTGCCGGCGGCTGCGGGATTGGAACGGCAATGTTACGGCACGGAAGAGCTGAAAGTCGCCGCCATCGTCAACTGGTATGGCATTACGGACGTCAACGATTTGCTGGACGATAGTCCGAATGTGAAAAGCTATGCCGTGCAGTGGTTGGGCAGCTTGCCCAATCGCGCAGAAGTTGCCAAACGCGTTTCGCCGTTGCAATACGTGCGCAAAGACCTGCCGCCGATTCTGACGATTCATGGTGATGCCGATCCGACTGTGCCTTACAGTCACGCGACTCGTTTACACGATGCGCTCAACAAAGCGGGTGTCACCAATCAATTGCTGACCATTCCCGGAGGCAAGCACGGCGGCTTTACCAAAGACGAATATTTGAAAGCCTACGCAACGATCCGCGCATTTTTGAAAAAGCACGGATTAGCAAAATAGCAAAGCATTATGGTTACACTTGCTGACATTCAATCCGCGCGCACGCGGTTGGGACGCGCCATCTATCACACGCCTTGCCCGGTTTCGCTGACGTTGAGCCGGTTGTGTGGTTGCCAGACGTTTTTCAAACTCGAAAACCTGCAGATGACGGGCAGCTTCAAAGAGCGCGGCGCGCTCAATAAGCTGTTGCAGTTGTCTCCCGCAGAATGCCAGGCGGGCGTTATCGCCGCCAGCGCAGGCAACCATGCCCAAGGCGTCGCGTATCACGCTACACGTTTGGGCATGCGTTCAGTGATTGTCATGCCCAAAGCCACGCCGCTGATCAAAGTCGCAAATACGCGCGACCTGGGCGGTGAGGTCATCTTGCACGGCGCGAGCTATGACGAAGCATTGGCACAGGCCAAACAGTTGGCCGTCGAACACGGGTTCACCTTTGTGCATGCCTTTGACGATGAAGCCATCATTGCCGGACAAGGGACCATCGGGTTGGAACTGTTAGAAGAAGAGACGAAATTTGATGCCGTCATTGTGCCTGTGGGCGGTGGCGGCATGATCAGCGGCATCGCGATTGCGATGAAAGAACAGCAACCGAATTTGCGCGTGATCGGCGTCGAACCGGAATATTTTGCTTCGATGAAAGCGGCGGTCAGCGCTGGCCACACGGTCGAAGTGGCTTCGCAACCGACCATCGCAGATGGGTTGGCGGTCAAGCGTGCGGGCGAGCGCACCTCGGCTTTAGTACGCGAATATGTGGACGATATCGTCACCGTCAGCGAAGACGAAATTGCCAGCGCCATTCTGAAATTGCTGGAAATCGAAAAGACCGTGGTTGAAGGCGGTGGGGCCGCCGGATTGGCTGCCGTATTGTTTCACAAGGTGACTGGCTTGGCGGGTAAAAACGTAGCGCTGGTTATCAGCGGTGGTAACATTGATCCGAACCTGCTTTCGAAAATCATCGAACGCGGTTTGGCCAAAGATGGTCGTTTGGTGCGTGTGCGTTCGTTGATGCGTGACCGGCCCGGCGAATTGGCGCGCATTTGCCAACACGTGGCCGCCGTCGGGGCCAACATTCTGGACGTTGCGCACAACCGCGCCTTTGCCAATCTGGAAGTCGGTGGCGTTGAAATTGATCTAACACTCGAAGCGCGCGGTCACGAGCACGTCAAACAATTGCTGGATGTGTTGGGTGATGACGGTATCAAGGCCGAGCAATTGGATTGACACCGGGCGTGATTCTCGGACAGCCCATAACGTAGAACACACGAACGGTACAAAGACATTTTGACGTTACACTGCGTCAGTACGCTGAACATCAACATAGATTTTACCAAGAGGGAATTTCGCGTCTGATGATTAGCAACGAGACGTATCCTGACCTCAGGACTACCGCACGGATTTCGGACCAACCATCATCCCTCGGCAGACCTTTATGAATCTGTGCATCCTCGAAGCCAACCCGGAAGACACACAACTTTACTCCTGCCTGATGTTGAAAGACCTCTTGCGTGCAATCCTCGCCGGTTCATTTTGAAAATAATCAGCTGTGGCCAATCCGTACAGGCGATTGACGGCCGACCTCAGGCATAAATCTGAAACCTTTTGATCTGAAACGTCACTCACCCTCCATCAAGTTATCTGGCAGGTTATCTGGAGATGACGACCATCATGATCTAAGGCGAGTGTGACGCGGGTATCAGCGCGACTTTGGGCGTTGATAGACCCGCCTGCGCATAGCTTGTTCTGAAACCTGCAACCGTGGAGACCGGCTTGTTTACAAGCCGACTCTGCTCGTAGGGCCGTGGCGAGATGCCGCGAACAACACCAGATGGGCGGCACCAACCATAATCAAGAGGACATGACATGACGGATTTGAAGGAAGCGTTGCGGCGACTCAGAAAAACACCCGGATTCACCATTACTGCGGTAATTACGCTGGCCTTGGGAATCGGTGCCACGACAGCGATTTTTACCTTGGTTCATCAGGTGTTGCTCAAGTCTCTGCCGGTTACCAAGCCGGAAGAACTCTGGCGCATTGGCGACAAAGTCCGTTGCTGCAATTGGGGCGGGTATACGCAGGGCAACGATGGCAATTTTTCGCTTTTCTCCTACGAGGCTTACAAACATTTCCGCGAAAATACGCCCGAGTTCGTTGAACTGGCTGCGCTGCAAGCGGGAAATGCGCCGCTTGGCGTTCGCCGCTCAGGCGCGCAGGGGCCGGTTGACACGCGTAATGGCCAATACGTTTCCGGCAATTTCTTCCGCACCCTCGGCATCAATCCCTGGATTGGCCGTTTGCTGACCGATGAAGACGATCAACCAAACGCGTCGCCCGTCGCCGTCATGAGCTATCACGTCTGGAGCGAAAAATATGGCGCTGACCCTTCAGTGGTGGGGGCGGGCTATCAGATCAACGGCCAGCTTTTCACTGTGATCGGCGTCGCTCCGCCCGGTTTCTATGGCGCCAAGCTTGCCAGCGGTGGCATGCCGGATATTTGGATTCCGCTCAACAGCGAACGGCTCCTCGGCGGCGAAGGCTATCGTCTCAGACGCCCCAATTCGAACTGGCTCGACCTCCTCGGACGCATTCGTCCCGGGGCGAATCCTCAGACGGTCGAAGCCAAGCTGCGCGTCGAACTCCAGGGCTGGCTCGCGAGCCATGAGGGCGACATGGAGCCCGGCGAAAAGCAAACCTGGCGTCAACAAACCCTCAATCTCATACCTGGTGGTGCTGGCACTGCCGCCATGCGTGACCAATACGAGGATGGTTTGAAGCTGCTGCTCATTGCTGCTGGCTGTGTGCTGTTGGTCGCCTGCGGCAATCTCGCCAATCTCATGCTCGCTCGCGGCCTGAAAGAACGCGCGCAAACGTCGCTGCGGGTTGCGCTCGGCGCATCGCGCAGTCGGCTGGTGCGCAAAGCGCTGGTTGAATCCACTTTGCTGGCTGTCATTGGCGGGATTTTGGGCATTGGCGTTGCCTATGCGGGCAGCAAGTTGATTCTGCATCTCGCCTTTCAGAGCGGTGGCGGGCCCGCGCTCTACATTCCAGTGGAGGCGTCGCCTTCCTGGCCCGTGCTGCTTTTCACGCTCGTGGTCTCACTGCTCACGGGCGTTCTCTTCGGCGTTGCCCCCGCCTGGATGACTTCGCATGTTGATCCGATTGAAGCCTTGCGCGGCAGCAATCGTTCCGTGCGTGGCGGCAGTTCCATCGCACAAAAAGCGCTCGTGATCGCGCAAGCCGCGATGTCGCTGGTGCTGCTCTCTGCCGCTGCGCTCTTGGGGCAGAGTCTGCGTAATCTTGAGCAGCAGAACTTTGGGTTTGAAACGCAGGATCGCTATCTTGTCTCAATTAACCCCAGGCTGAGCGATTACAAACCCGAACAAATGGAGCAGGTCTATCGTCGGATTGACGAACGCTTGCTGGGCGTTCCTGGCGTGCGCATGGCTGCGCCTGCGCTCTATGCGCCCATGAGCGGCGATAGCTGGAACGAGGGCATTCGTATTGCAGGCCGCCCCGAACCTGGACCGAGGGAGAACAGTGGCGCAGGTTGGGCCCGTGTCATGCCCGGATTCTTTGAAACACTGGGCGCAAAAATCGTGCAGGGGCGTACGATCGAAGAGCAGGACGGCGCCACGACGCGACCCATCGCCGTCGTCAACGAAGCCTTCGTGCGCCGTTTTTTCAAAGACCAGAATCCGATTGGTCAGCATTTCGGCATGAATCGCATTCAGTACGCCAACACGTTTGAGATCGTCGGCGTAGTGCGCGACATGCGCTATATGACCTACGATTACCGAGAACCGGTTCGCCCGATGTTCTGGTTGCCCGAAACGCAGAGCGTCAAATACGACGATCCGGAATTCACCACCTTCGACCGCAATTCTCACTTCCTCTATAACATTGTTGTCTGGGCGCCTGGCAGTCGGCCCGGCATCGAAGCTGAGGTGCGCAAAGCGATCAGTGACGTTGAACCTAATCTGGTGATCTATAGTGTGGATTCGTACACGAACGTGCTGGGCGGCGCTTTTCAGCAACAGAACATGATCGCCACGCTTACGATGCTCTTTGGTGTGCTCGGTTTGGTGCTGGTTGCGGTGGGGTTGTACGGCGTGATGGCTTACACCGTCGAACAGCGTACACACGAGATTGGCGTGCGGATGGCGCTTGGCGCTGATCGGGCCCAGGTGGTGCGCCTGGTTCTGCGCGAGGCTTTCTTGCAAATCGGGATCGGACTTGGGCTCGGGATTCCGCTCGCCATTGCCGCCGGGCGACTCATGACTGAACAATTGTTCGGCGTTTCTCCGTGGGATCCGCGCATGCTCACTGTCATTACCTTATTGCTGAGCACTGCGGCGCTGCTGGCGTCTTGGATTCCCGCGATGCGCGCCGCCAGTGTTGACCCGATGATTGCGCTGCGCACCGAATAACAGTACGCGCGGAGCACGATTGGCTGCGGTGGCATTTGGCCTGCTCGATATGTCAGCGAGTTTTCGGACTTCTGCCACGGCGGACCAGCGCAGTCGGGAGGACGTCCAACTTTGGTTGCTCAAGTGTGGTCAGCCCGATTGTTAATTGGCGGGTCTGTACCCGGCGAAAGTTTTGGGTATAATGCGCGCCGGTCGAACATTAGTTGCCGCGGCTCTTGCGAGACAGCAGTCCCCTTCATTCTGCTGAGGTCAGGGCAACTCAAGCGCGCCCCCTTCGCCAGGTTTCGGCCCATCAACCTGCAACAACCTGAGGAGGAGGAATCCATGAAAACTCGCATTTTCGCATCCGTGCTTTTGCTTGCCTGCACTGTCTTTTTTACCGCCTGTCCGCAAGAAACCACGATCGGACGTTTGAACGCTGATCCTGCCCGTTATCGCGGCAAAGAAGTTCTGGTGATCGGAACCGTGACCAACAGTTTTGGCGCGTTGGGACAGGGCGCATATGAACTGAGTGATGAAACCGGCAAACTCTGGGTCGTGACGCAACGCGGCGTCCCCGCCAAAGGCGCGCGCGTCGGAGCCGTTGGCAAATACATTCACGGGATGACCTGGGCCGGACGCAATTTGGGCAGTGCGCTCGAAGAGACCGACCGCAAAGTTCGATAATTTCGCGAAGCTGTTTTCATTTACAGCAAAATCAAAAGCGGCAACCAGCATCGTTCGTGCTTGTTGCCGCTTTTGTCTTTAGGAACTGGGCAGACAATTGCCGTTGGTCAGTTGGCGTTGGCGAGGGCGGCGACTTCGCGTGGTAAGGCGGCGTGCCATTGTTTGACCTGATACTTGTAATTGACCACGCTCAACACCGTACCATCCGGGCTAAGGTTGACGGCCACGGGATTTACTTCAGTGCGAAAGGTGGCCAGTTCGTGCCAGTGCATCCAATCCCAAAGCCGCACTGTGCGGTCATCGCCGGTTGTGATCAGACGTTTGCCCTCCGGCGAAAAAGCCAGCGCCGTGATTTCTTTAGCGTGTGCCGCTAGCCGCCGCTGTTCGTGTCCCGTAACGCTGTCGAGCACGAGCAATAAATCGTCTTGTGTGACCAGCAGTTGTTGGCCGTCCGGGGTGAAAGCCAGCGCGGCGAAAGCATCACCAGGAGGATCAGGCGAGCGAAAAGAAACGCTGTTGCGATTGGTTGCGGCGTCCCAAAAATCAATGCGCCGATCAACGCCGACTGCTGCTAAGCGGTTTCCGTCTGGCGCAAAAGCCAGTCCTAGAACAGGCGACGGCAATGTGTGCAGGTATTGCGGACGACCGGTTGCCATTTCCCAGATCGTGACACCTTGTTCGGTGCTGCCGGTGGCCAGCCAGCGCCCATCGCGTGAACAGGCCAGATGAATGATTTCGCCGGGACCGCCCGCAAACGTCTTGAGCAATTGACCGGTTGCGGCATCGTGAAATTTGATTTGGCCGTTTGTATCGCCGGTGATGATTTGGCGGCCATCGGCGGAAAAGATGGCTGAACGAAAGGAGCTTTCTTCGGCTTGTTTGGCAAGTAATTCTGCGCCGGTGTTTACGTCCCAGACGCGCAAGCTGACGCCATGTTTGCGCGTGCCGTCGCTTTGGAGTTCTGTTGTTGCTGAAACCAGTCGGCGGCCATCAGGGGCAAATGAAAGCGGCTGCAAAATCACTTTGCTGGGGTGCAACACCTGCACGGCATTGGCTCCATCCGTTGTCATACGTGGTTGGTTGAGCAAAGGAGTCAACGGCCATAGCTTGACGGTGTGATCCAAACTGGCGGTGGCCAGTGTTTGCCCATCCGGCGCAAATTCGATTGCAAGGATCGAATTGCTGTGTCCCTTGATGGTCGCCTGTTCACGCCACCAGGTCGTATCCCAAAACTTGACGACTTGATCACGTCCTGCCGTCGCCAGGAATTTTCCATCGGGCGAAAACGCGGAAGAAAACACAAAATCAAAATGGCCATTCAACTCGGCGACTTCTTTGCCTGTCGCCAGTTCCATCACTTTCACCGTGGCATTGGGAATCGCGATCCACTTGCTATGCGGAGAAAAACTCACGTGTCCGGCGACTTTTCCTGGCAATAAAGACAGATGCTCGCGTCCGGTTGTCGTGTCCCAGATTTTGCATCCGCGTCCATTGGCGGCCAGCCAGCGGCCATCGGGCGAAAACCGCAAGCCAAACATCGCGTCGTCTACAGCGGCAAAGGGCAATGTCAGTAGCACGCGTCCTGAATCCACCGCCCAGATACGGACAACGCCGTCTATGCTAAGCGCGGCCAGTCGCTGTCCGTCTGGCGTGATTGCCAGACACGCCAGCGGCGACGGACTGCCCGTCAGGTTGCGCCATTCCCGTTTGCTGGCGACATCCCACAGCGTAATGTGTTGCTGGCTTGCCGCGACAGATGCCAGCCATCGTCCATCGGGTGAAAAGACTACATCCGCCACACTGCCCGCCGAAGAGGGTAATTCATAAGCCAGCTTGCCCGTTGCCAAATTCCATACCTGGACGGCCTGATTGCGCGATGCGGTTGCCAGGGATTTGCCATCTGCCGAAAACACCGCGTGATACACCCAGTCGTTGTGCGGCAAGGTGAACCGTTCGCTATGGCAAAGCTGCCAGAGGTAATACCACTCAAATCCGCGCAAATCTTCTGCTTGTGCCTGGCCTGCGTGTGGTTCGTATTCGCCCAGCATGCTCAGTACGCGCGCGACGCTGAAATACTCCCAGTTTTGCTGCGCCAGGTTCATTTGCGCGGCATACAGCGCGCGGTTTTTGGCGCGTTCTTGCAACGTGGCGCGGTTGCGTTGGCGCAGCGCCACCACGCCCAAAGTCGCAATGATGGCAATGATGAACGCCGCAACGACACTGGCGCGCCAGACGCCGCGCCGGTATGCCGCACGCTGTCGCCGCATTTCAGCGTCCGGCATATTCTTGGCCACCCATTCGGCGTCAAACACCTGCGCGTAAATGCGATTACGCGGCGTCAGATAGCCGCGTTCGATGCGCACAATGCCCGCCAGGCGCAATACCGTCACCAGCGAATTTGCGGTGTCGTCTTCAATCGCACGACCGGCGCGCACTTGCGCGTAAAGAGACAACAAGCCTGCGACATCGGCTTCGCTTTTGAGCAAACGCTCACGGACAAACAACAGATTATCGTCGCGTTCGCTGGCGCGTTTGCCAAAAAACAACTCGGCACAGAGCGTATCCACACCCGCCGCCGTCAGCACGGTTGGGTCATCCGCAACTGCCTGGCAAAGACGCTGCGTTAGATACGGATGCCCATTTGACCAATACAGCACGCGTTGCAGCAATTCGGTAGCGATTGGCTCATCGCGCCGCAAACCTTGTGCCAGCGCGGCGGCTTCGCTGGCGGTGAAATCACGCAGCTCAATGCGTTGCCCGATGTTGAAGGGAGTTGTGCGGGTGTTGCGGATCAAATCCGCAGGCGAGGCGACGCCCAGCAAGCAAAATGTCAGACGTTCGAGTTCAGCGTCTTCCGTGCGGAAGTTGTAAAGCTCGCGGATGCCCGTGAAAAACTCGTCCGTCGAAAACGGCAGACTGAGCACGGCGTCAATTTCATCAATGAAAATTACGACTGCGCCGGGATATCGTGGCAGGACGATTTGGCGTATCGCGCGCAACCAGCGTTGCAACGGACCGAGATTGACCTGATTGAAATGATCCGCCCAATAATCGAGCAGCTCATCTTCCAGGTCGAATTGCTGGCCCATCTGGCTGAGCAAGCCGCCATACCACTGTTCGGCCTGAACGTTTTGCCCGATGGCGGTCAGATCGAGTACGGCGACACCGACGCCCGCTTCGCGTAAGCGCGAGGCCGTGCGCACCATCAGCGACGATTTGCCCATCTGACGCGAAGTCAGCACATAGCAAAACTGCCGGGCCTGCAACGCTTCGTAAAGCTGGTTGTCCGCCGCGCGTTCGACATAACAGGCGGCATCGCGCCGCAAAGTGCCGCCGACGATATAAAAATTTCGGACAGATTGTGGGAGAGTGAACGTGCTCATAGGTCTTTGGACATTGATTAGTCGTCAGACCGCACGAGAACTTACAACAGATGTTTTTTTAGGTAGGTGGCGTACAACTGGCAGCGCGGATGCAAATCGCGCACGGAATCGCCCGTCATCAGTCCGGCGCTGCGCAGCCGGTAAAAACTGTCGGTGTTGGCCGAAGAGCGCCCTTGCAAAACCGTTTGTACGACCTCGCAAAGTTGCGTGTCTTGCGTCAACGAAAGCAACAACCGCCGCAAATGATCGCCAAAAGGGCCTTCGTCATCGGCGGCCTGGGCTTCCAGTTCGGCTAAACGCCACTGGCGTGCAGTCAATTCGTGCAACCCGCGCCGCACCAGATAAGGGTGTCCGCCGACCAGTTGGCAATAGCGGACCAATTCTCCGTGATCGTTGAGCGGAGAACCGTAACGGCGATTGAGTTCTGCGACCTGTTCCAGCGAAAAATCGTCCAGCGCCAACCGCGTGCCGACATTGAAAGGCGACTGGTTCAAATCGGTGATGAACAGATGCGCTTCGGTCGCATAGGCGATCACCAGCGTCAGCCGTTTCCAGGGGCCTTCCGGGTCGAGCGCGCGTTTGTTGTGCCAGGAACGAAAAAGCCCAAAGATGTCGCTGCCAAAGCTGCAACTGAACAAGCGATCCACTTCGTCCAACCCCCAGACGATGGGCGTTTCGATTTTGCTCAGCACTTCCTTGCGCAGATAGCGCTCAAAATTCACGCCCGGACTGAGAAACGAATTCCAGATTTCGTTGGGAAAAACGTCCAGCTCTAATTGGTCGGCCAGCATTTCGGCCAAAGTCAAAATCAGTTTGTCTGCCGAAGCCAGATATTCCGCGCTCAACGACTGAAAGTCTGTCAGCACAATGCGTCCGCCCGCGCGTCGCGCGCGTTGCAGACCGCGCGCCAACAACGATGTTTTGCCGACCTGTCGCGCGCCTTTGACCAAAACCAGGCTGTCTTGCCGGGTGATGGCTTCGTGAAACTCCTGATCGGTGCTGCGTTCGATGTAATAGGCTGAATCGAGCGGCACCGCGCCGCCCACCGGTTCCAGTTTGCCGCTTTTGCGTTCTGGCAGGGCGATGCTGGCGCTTAACGGTACAGATTCATCCCCGCGAAACGCCGCCGATTCAACCGCAGGCGGCGCGGCATCAGTGGAAAAGGTCGGCTGGGTTTCGTCATTCGCCGCCAGCACGCCGGGCTTTGGGCCTGGCGCAGGTTCCGACGCGAAATTGCGCTTCAATTTGGCGGCGACATCCAGTTCCAGCTTGAGGTTTTTCAGGTCAATCAGCAGGTCTTTGATGCCCTGATAGCGCTGCTCGCGATCTTTGGCCAGCGCTTTGTCAACGATGCGTTCAAGTTCGGCGGGTAAGGCGCGAATGTAACGCGCCAGCGGCACAGGCTCTTGATTCAAAATCGCGGCGACGATGGCGCTGGGCGTCACGCCGTCAAAAGGCGGGCGTCCGGTGAGCAATTCGTACAAGACGACGCCCAGACTGAAAATATCACTGCGGGCGTCTGCCTCTAACCCCAACAATTGATCCGGCGAAATGTAATGCGCGGTGCCCATCACTTTGCCCGGATCGGTTTTCAGCAAACTGTCGCTGTGTGACGCGCGTTCTGCCGGAAATCGGTCGAGCAATTTGGCAATGCCAAAATCCAGCACCTTCACGTATCCATCACGGCGCAACATGATGTTTTCCGGTTTGATGTCGCGGTGGATGATGCCGGCTTCGTGCGCAGCGGCGAGCGCGCTTGCTGCCTGGGAAACGATGTCCAGCAGTTCGGTCAACGGCAGCGGCGGCGCGCTGGAGCTTGAAGCCGCCAATCGTTGCCGCAAGGTTTGCCCGTCAATGAATTCGGTGACGAGGTAATGCAATCCTTCGGCTTCGCCAATTTCAAAAATGGTGATGATGTTGGGGTGGTTGAGGGCAGAAGCCGCGCGCGCTTCTTGTTTGAAACGGCGCACGCGTTCGGCGTCCAGTGTGAATTCGCGCGGCAACAGTTTGAGCGCCACTTTGCGGTGTAACCGTAAATCTTCGGCCAGGTAAATTTCGCCCATGCCGCCCGCGCCCAGCCAGGAATGAATCTGGTAATGGCCGATTTTCTGCCCGGTGAGCGAATCGCCGCGCCCTTCAGCCAATGTTTTGGCGGCGACTTTCAAGGCCGACTCGCTGAGAAATTCGCCCGCTTCGTCATTTGAGGCGAGCAGGGATTCGACTTCATTGCGCAACAAATCGTCATTGCCACAGGCGACGCGCACAAAGTTCCACCGCTCCGCTGTGTTGCGTTCGAGCGCGGCGTAATACAGGTCGTTGATTTGTTGCCAGCGGTCAGAATTCATTCGCACATTCCTCGACGACTAATGCGAGAGCTGGCCAGAAAAGCTGCCACACCGGCGAAAAAAGTTTTTGTGCATGGCTGGATCACACGCTGGTTTCGCGCAATTCAAATTCGTGCGCGTTGGCCTGACTCAATTCACGAAACAGCCAGGCGCGCGCCAGGCTCCATTCGCGCATGACGGTTCGTTCTGAAATCTTCAGCACCTCGGCGATTTCTTCTACGCTCAAGCCGCCAAAAAACCGTAATTCGACAATGCGGCTTTTTCGTTGATCCAGTTCGTCCAGGCTTTTTAGTGCGTCGTCCAGCGCGACGAAATCAGCGTCAGGTTGTATGGGCAACGCGTTGGCTTCATCCAGCGCCAACAGCGCCGCGCCGCCGCCGCGTTTTTCGTAATTGCGCGCGCGGGCAAAATCCACCAGGATGCGCCGCATCAATTGCGCCGCCACGCCAAAAAAGTGCGCGCGGTTTTCCCAGCGCGCTTCTTTCCAATTCACCAGCCGCAAATAGGCTTCATTGACCAGCGCCGTGACTTGCAACGTATGACCTGCCATTTCTCGGTTCATATACCCTCGCGCCAAACGATAAAGTTCGTCGTATACCAGCGGGATCAACTGCTCCAACGCGATGGCGTCGCCGTCGCTCCACGCTTTTAGTAACTGCGTCACCCGATTGTTTGTCTTGTCTTGCATTTCCCGATTCGTTCACTGGTTACGGCTTACAACGTGATGTTTACGTCTGGCCAGAGACACCCAATAGTCGGCGCGCGCAGCGTTTCCTTACAGCCTTCGAGCAGAAATTTATTTTTCTTTTTGCGTGGCAGCTTTCGCCATTTCAGCGCGCATTAGTCGGGCGAGGAGGAAAACAAGATGTTCGCTGCAACTCAGATATCCCCAACTTCGCTGATAACGCAAACGCCGACGATGGAAGGTTTCGAAACGGTCGCCCTGCCGCATTTGAATGATTTGTTCCGCACGGCGCGGCGCGTGCTCGGTAGCCAAACCGAAGCTGAAGACGTCGTGCAAGAAACGTTTTTACAAGCCTGGAAATCGTTTCATCGTTTCGAGACGGGCACCAATTGTCGGGCGTGGCTGTTCAAGATCATGTTTCATGTCATCTCTCATCATCGGCGCAAACTCTATCGTTTGCCGCAAGCCGACGTGAACGAAGAGACCCTGGCCGAAACTGTGGCGTTCGAACCGTCGCCCTCGCCGTTTGTGCGCGATGAAGAGGTGTTGGCCGCGTTTGAACAATTGCCGCAAAACTATCGCGCCGTGGTGTTGCTGGCTGACGTGCAAGAGTTTTCATACAAGGAAATTGCCCAGACGTTGCAGATTCCGCTGGGCACGGTGATGTCGCGGCTGAACCGTGGGCGCAAAATGATGCGCGAAGCGTTGCGTGATTCGCGCGTTGCCGTCGGTTTTGCGTTGTCTGCGCGGCTGGCGATCGCGGGCTAGGCGCGTACACGCGAGAGGTTTGACGTCGTTGTTTGAATTGGAAGAGCGGTCGTGACGATCAGTCAGCTTTGCCTTGTGTTCTCGTCAGGTGCGCCGTAGCATCCCTGCCCAGGCGGTCATCAGCGAGCAGAGGCATTTCATGTCTGAAAACACAGAAAAACGTTGTCAGCAATGCGGCGCGGTGTTGTTGCCCAAATGGCGCTTTTGTGCGGTGTGCTCCGCCCATATTCCCGGTGCGCCGCGTCAAGCGCACGGACAACTAGCTGAAGTCGCCCGGCATTTGCCTTCGACCCAGGAGCCGGACAAAACCATGGTGTTTGTGCCGGAACTTCGCGCAGCCCGGCTGGAACGCACGCGCCGCCGAAAAATGCTGGCGTTGCTGGCGGTCTTGAGTTGTGTGGCGCTGGCAGTTTCTGGATCTGTGTACTGGCGGCGGCAGGAACAGAAAAAAGCCCAGGCGGCGGCACAACGCCGCGAAATGATGGCCCGCCGCGAATTGGATTTGTACGCGCATTCGCTGGACAACTTCTTTGCCGATGTCGGGCGTTATCCGAGCGCCAAGGAAGGGTTGGGCGCGTTGCTCAAACGTCCGTCAGAGCTGGCAAGCTGGCGCGGGCCGTATCTGGAAGGTGATTATTCGGTTGACCCCTGGGGCAACGAATATGTGTATCAGGTGTTTGGTGACGGCACGGCGTATGCGCTCTTTACCTACGGGCCAGAAGGCGAATCCGCCGGTCGTTATTTCCTGCAAGTCAGCGCGGGGAACGCGCCGCCCACGGCAGTTCCCACTGCAAATCCTAACGCTTCGCCTTGAGGCTGAGAGGCAACGCGCCTGTTCGTTTTTCACGCTGCTTTTCGCCTGGTTTATTGCCAGGCCGGATTTTGCGGAGTGCGCTCGGCGGTTCCCAAAAGAAAAAGCGGGCAGAAAGAGACTGACTCTCTTTCTGCCCGCTTTTTTGCCAGAAACCGTTTGAGTTATCTCTGACACCAAACTGACGTCTGGCTAAAATTTCGCGCCGCTGGCGGCCAGGTGTTTTTCGTACGCTTTGGTGTCGAGGATGGTTTTGATCTCGGCCACGACAGCGTTCAGCTCCTCGTCGGTGTTGAAAAAATGGGGCCCAATGCGGATGCCTGCGCCGGGGCGATAATCCACCAGCACATCGCGTGCGGCCAGTTCGCGCACGATTTCACCGGCAAAGGGAACATCCAAAATGACTGAGCCGCCGCGTTGCTCAACCTTGCGCGGAGAATTCACCCGCCAGCCGTGTTCGTCGGCCAGCTCAATCAGCCGCGAAGTCTGCCGCACGGATTTGGCGCGAATGCGTTCCACGCCGATTTCATTGATCAGGTCGTAACCGCTTTCGGCGGCATACAGCGTCGGAATTGCCGGCGAACCATGCAAAAAGCGGTGCGCGTCTGCGGCGTAATCCATCTCCGGTTCAAAGGCGAACGGCGCACGATGCGCGGCCCAGCCCGTGACTTTGGGTTTTAGCTTGTCGCGCAAATCGGGCCGCACATACAAATAGCCCGCGCCCGGACCGCCGCACAGCCATTTGACCGAACCGCCCGTGACGAAATCCACGCCGAGTTCGTTGACGTTAAAGGGGACTGTTCCGGCGGATTGGTAAGTGTCGAGCACGACCATCGCGCCGACGCGATGCGCTTTTTCGACAATGGCTTGTGCGTCTTGAATAAACGCGCTTTTGAACAGCACGTGCGAAATCGGCACTAACAGCGTTTCTTCGTCAATGGCATCGAGCATGCGCTGGGTGTCAATGGTGATGCCGTCTTCGCTCGGCACGGTGACGATTCTGGCTCCGGCGGCCTGGGCGTGCGCTTCATAGACATACATCACCGAAGGGAAATTCATGGCTTCATAGACGATTTTGTTCCGTCGTTGTGTCAGGTCCAGACACGACAAAATGATCGCCTGACAAACAGACACGTTCTGATGCATCACGACCGAGCCGGAAGCTGCGCCGATGATGCGCGCGATTTTGTCGCCGACGGTGAGCGGCATTTCCCACCAGCCTTCGGCCCAGGCGCGAATGCCGCGCGTCGCCCAGGTTTCGGCGTAATCGTGCAACCGGTCATATGTCGCTTTGGGCATTGCGCCGAGCGAGTGATTGATCAGATAGAGCGATTTTTCCAAAATCGGAAATTGCGCACGGTAAGAAAGAAGTTCGTCCATCACGTTGTCCTACTTTCTGGGCATTTCAGCCGCGTTCAGAAAATCAAAAAAGCCGTCCAGATTGTGATAATCACCAACGATATGGCGCGCGCCTGCCGCGCGTAATGTTTGCGCGCGTTCGCCGTGGGCGATGCCGACAAAGGGCAAGCCAAGGTTGGCGGCGGTGCGTACATCCCACAGTCCATCGCCGACCGAAACGATTTTGGCAAATTGGCCGATGCCATAATGATTGCGCGCACGATCAATGGCCGTTTGCACGATGCCTTCGCGCGGACGCGCATCTTCGGCAAAACCGCCCGGGAAACGATCCACGTCAATTCCCGCCGCCGCCAGTTTCAGTTTGGCCGAACCGTGCCAACAACCGGTCGCGATGGTGATGACCCAATCTTCTTGTTGCGCCAGCTGCGTGACCATGCGTTGCGCGCCGGGGATTTCGGCAAAGTACGCCGGATCGAGTTCGCGATGCTCATGCAGCAACTCAAAAAAGCGTGTTTTCAAAGGCGACACGTCTGCGTCGGTTGGTTCGCGTTTGAAATGATCCAGGAAGATTTGGTGCGTGACGCCCGAATCGCTCACGTGCGGACAGTTTGCCCACGAAGCGCCGATTTCGGTAATGCCGTGAGTTTCAGCCACCGCGCGCGTAAAGCAGATTGTGTCTACGTGGCTGGTGTTGGTCAGCGTTCCGTCAATGTCGAGAATAGCTAATTTCATGCTTGTCGAAGAGAAAACCTGTTCAGCCTAAATTTCAGTCAGCATCGTGCGGGCTTCCCACAATTCGGGGAAGAATTTTTTGTCGAGCGTGACTTTCAGATACGAAGCCCCGCTGCTGCCGCCCGTGCCCAAGCGCACACCGATTGTGCGTTCGACCATCTGGATGTGGCGCAAACGCCAACTGACGATCAGTTCGTCAAATTCGGTCAGACGTTCGCACACGTCAATCCAGTGACGTTTGCCGCGTTCATCACGATATACGGCCAAAATCGCTTGCGCGCGCGCGCGATAGCGATCTTCTTCGCTGGCGTCTGCTGCAAGCGCGGGCATCACATTCAGCGCCGCCAACGCCTCGAAAAACAGTTCGCGCAGCGATGGTTCGTGCAATCGCTGTTGCAGCTTGGCATGCATTTCCGGCGAAGGTTCGTGATAACGCAGCATCTTTTCGTCTTTCAAGCCGCACAGAAATTCGATTTCGCGAAACTGTTCGGATTGGAACCCGCTGGCCGGACGCAGGTGTTCGCGAAAGGCCAGAAAGTGCGTGGGCAACATCGTTTCCAGAATGGTGAACTGTTCGACCAGCACGCGCGCGATTTCGGTGCAACGGCGCAACAGGCGCGCGGCTTCATACACGGCGTCGTGTTCTGCCGGGCGTTGTGTTGCCGCACGCAAATTGGCGTTGACGGCGTCCAGTTCGTGCAGCAACTGCTTGAACCACAACTCGTATGTTTGGTGAATGATGATGAAAAGCAATTCGTCGTGATGTGGCGGCGTGGATTGCGGGTGCTGCAAATTGATCAGCTCAGAAACACGCAAATACGACCCATAGGTCATTTGATCTGCGCCGATAGTTGATGGTGCTTGTGTCGTCATAGGTTCAAAAAGAATGCAAAAGAGTTGGAGGGAGAGAAGGGGGCGCTGCGGAATTCAGGCCGCGTTGTTGGGGCGCAGGGAAGACAGCCAATCTACCTACGGCCAGCGCTGGCCAGTGTTTTATTCGTATTTGAAAAGCGCGCCATTGCCGCCGACTGCCCAGCCGCAATCCGGCGACAGAAAAAACAGGCGGTGCAAATTGGCATGTGTTTCCAGCGAGTTGTCTTGCCAGGTTGCGCCGCCGTCGGTCGTGTGCAACAGCGTGCCGCGTTCGCCTGCGGCCCAGCCTTCGCGCGTGTTGACGAAAAACACATCGTACAACGTGCGCGTTGTGCCAGTGATTTGCGTTTGCCAGCGCAACCCGCCGTTGGTTGTGGCGAGCATCGTTCCGTTATTGCCCGCGGCCCAGCCGTGTTTGGCGTCGGTGAAATGCACTGCCAACAGATTGGCGGAATTGCCTGCTGTCTGTGGTTGCCAGCTTTGCCCGCCGTCACCGGTTTGCAGGATTGTGCCGCCGCCCCCGACGATCCAGGCTTGTTGTTCATTGAGCGCCGAAACGTCATTGAACAGTTTGCGCAATTGCGTGAATTGCAGTTGCCAGCTTTGTCCGCCGTCACGTGTGAACTGAATCGTCCCCAGTTCGCCGACCGCCCAGCCTATGCGCGCGTTGACAAAGGCAAAACGCACCAGCACCGGTTCGGGCGGTGGTTTGGGTTCTTCGATCTTGGCGGTGTCTTTGTTGATTTGTTTGATGATGATGGATTGACCGGGTTGTAACGGCGGCGGCGCGGTGCGGGCTGCCAGCCAGGAAGCGCCGCGATCTTCACTGCGCAACACAAACACGCGCTCGTGCCAGGCGACTTCGCCGCTGCGATTGAACAATCCGTATTCGCCCAGCAAACAGACCTGATCCGGCGCAAAGGCCCACAAATCCAACACCGGTTCTTTGCGTGTGCGCCCAGGCAACGGCAATGGCTGCCAGTGTGTTCCGCCATCGTTCGTCGCCAGCAAGGTACCATTGCTACCGGCTGCCCAGCCGTGTTCGCGGTCGGTGAAAAAGACCGCGTTGAGTTTGGCCAGCACGCCGCCAGACTGTTTTAGCCACGCAGGTTCCACGGCGGCCAATTGCTTGCGGGCAGGCAGAAACAGCAAGCAAAGCAACAGACAGAAAAAGAGCGCCAAGCCGCGTGTGGGCTGGTGCGAGGTGGATTGGCTGACTGGCGTTACGACATTCACAGGTACTTCACCGCGCGATGATGCGCATCCAATAGCCCAGCGTAACCAGGCTCATAACTTTGTCTACGGCTTTGAACTTGTTGCCGGGCACAACCACCGTATCGCCGGGTACCAGAAAGACGTCTTGCTGCTTTCCTTTTTCGACTTCTTTCATGTTGACCGGGATGGTGAACATCTGACCGTTGGGTTGCATGCGCAGCACGCTAACGCCTTTCAAATCGCCATACCGGGTGACATAGCCGGCCTTGGCCAGCGCTTCGGCCACAGACATGCGCCGCGTCATTTCATAGATGCCGGGGGTTGTGACGTCGCCGACCACCAGATATTTCATGCTGTGGACTTGCACCAGGTTGACTGACACTTTCGGTTCGCGAATGTATTCCGCCAGTTTTTCGGTGATCTCTTTTTCCAGCTCTTCGGTAGTACGGCCCGCGATATTTAATTGGCCGATTAGCGGATAACTGATGCGTCCATTTGGCGGGATGGTGATGTTCGTGCGCGAATAATTCGGTTGGTCAAAGACGTCCACTGAAATGACGTCTTCCGGGCCGATGCGCGTGGTGGCAAAAAAATTGTTGATGTAAGGCAGCACGGCGGCTTCGACTTCTGATTGATCTTCACGTCGCAGCGCCTGGCGTTCAGCGTCGGCAGGCGTTTGAACAGGAGCGCTCTTGGCGGGCGACGTTTCGCGCGGACGAGGCGCGGGCTTTTCTTGCGTCGTCGTCGGCAACGGCGCTTTGTCCAAACTGCCGGGTTGCTGTGCATAGGTTGCGCCCGCTGTTAAGAACACGAGCGAGAGCATGGTCAACGAAACTTTTGGCCAGCGGTGTTGGTTCATTGCTTTATTCCTCAAAGGCCTTGGGCAGAGGCCTTGGGCAGCAGAGGCCGACGGGCGTCCGATTTTAACGGCCTTGCCCAAAGAGTACGATCTTGACGGTTTTGAACATGATCCACAGATCGAATAACAGCGAGACATTTTTGATGTAATACAAATCGTACTGCAATTTTTGCAGCGCGTCTTCCACGCTTGCGCCGTAAGGGTAACTGACCTGCGCCCACCCGGTCAGCCCCGGTTCAACCAAATGGCGTTGCGCATAGAACGGCAACTGTTCGCTCAGTTGCGCGACGAAAAACGGACGTTCGGCACGCGGGCCGACAAAACTCATTTCGCCGCGCAAGATGTTGATGAATTGCGGAATTTCGTCAATGCGCGTTTTGCGCAAAAAGTTGCCGATGCGTGTGATGCGCGGGTCTTTTTCTGACGCCCATTTGGGCGCGCCGTCTTTTTCGGCGTCCTGGCGCATTGAACGAAACTTGATGATTTTGAACGTGCGTCCGTTACGGCCCACGCGTTCTTGCGCATAAAAGATCGGGCCGCGCGAATCGAGTTTGATGGCGACGGCGGCAAAAATAGCCAGCGGCAATGACAGCAACAGACCCAGCAACGCCATCCCGACGTTGAATGCCCGGCGCGCGATGTTCCAGATCGTGGTGCGTTTGGCGCCGCCAGAAAAAATCAGCCAACTGGGGCGCAACATTTCGACGCTGATTTTGCCCGTGAGCTTTTCATACAGCGCCGTGCCTTCTTCGATGGCGGCCTGGCCTTGCAAGCGGATTTTGAGCAACTGATCCACCGGCATGTGGCCGCGCCGGTCTTGCAAGGCCACGACCACGCGATCAATTTTTTCTATCTCCACCAACCGATCCAATTCGCTGGTCAACCCCAGCACCGGCAGCCCCAAAAATGATTCGCCCACGAGTTTGGGGTCTTCTGCGGTAAAGCCCGCGACCTTGTAACCCAGATCGCGGCGCAAACGAGCTTCGCGCGCGACTTCGATGGCCAGCGTATCCGTGCCGACGATCAAGAGGCGGTCGCCCAGTTTCGGATGCCGCATCAGCCAGTGAATCGTCAGCCGCCAGAGGATCATCAGCGCCAACGCCAGCATCATGGCCATCACCGGCACACCGTTGCCATAACGAACGGCTGTGCCGCCCCGCGTTTCCTGCAAATAGCCCAACAACAACGTCGGGCGCAGCATAAAAATCACACCCAGTATCAGCAACACGACGCCTACCGATTGAAAGAGATCGGTCAGCAATTCGCGGCGCAACCGAGGTTTGGTTACGTCGTACAGGTCAAACAGGTAGAAGATGAGCTGGCAAACGATGGTCGGCAGCGCGATTTTGTACAGACCGCGTTGGGCATAGAGGATGTCGTCGAAATGTTCGGGCGAGCGTAAGTACAGACCAAGCAGCACAACAGAAAGGATAATGCCCGCTTCGACAACCAGCAGAATGAAAGTTTTAAGCCATACACCACGACGAATCATAAACTGCGTTCTGGGTCGTGAGGGTTAAGTGCTGAGTCAGGGGCGAGAGCGCAGCGCTCGTTACCTCGTCAATTTCCTTGAGCTTTTGCGGCGGTCACTGCGCAGGCGGTGTTTGAGTTTTTCCCACCACGTGTGAGGGCGCGGACGGCCGTGCGAATAGTTGTAATAGTAATCGTAATAGTTGGCTTCATCTGGATGATCAGCGCCGTTAAGCACGACACCCAGAATGCGATTGGCCGGTAACATGCCGATGGCTTTTTCCACCGTATCGTATGACGCCAGACCGGCGCGTACGACCAGCAACACGGCGTCGGCGTGATTAGACAGCAAGCGCGCATCGGCAAAAGGCAGCACTGGCGGCGAATCAATCAAGATGAAATCAAAGTATTCGCGCAAGTTGGCGATCATATCGCTGAAACGTTCGCGCGAGAGCAATTCGGTCGGATTCAGCGCTTCGCGTGTGACTGGCAGGACGTACAATTCCAGATCGGCCACGCCAAAAATCGCATCGAGCGTTTCGCTGTCGCCGTTGAGCACATCACCCAACCCCAACCGTCGCTTCACACCCAGATAGGCAGAGACATTCGGGCGCCGCAAATCGCCGTCAATGACCAGCACGCGTTTTTCCTGCGACTGCGCAATTGCCAACGCCAGATTCAATACGGTCGAGGTTTTGCCTTCGCCTGCCAGTGCGCTGGTGATGGCGATGACCTGCGTCGTTTTCTTTTCCGCCGCGTGAAAGATTTGTGTGCGCAGCGTGCGGTACTGTTCGCATTCGGGCGTCTGCGGTTCGGTTAGCAAAATCAACCGCGGATGCAGTTGTGTGGGCGAAAGATGTTCGATCGGAATTTCGCGCGGCGCAGGCGGCGCAAGTGTTTCTTCCGGTTGCTCAATGGCAGGCGTTGGTTCCGGCGGCGCTTC
The DNA here is from genome assembly GCA_016789605.1 of Acidobacteriota bacterium. GTDB lineage: Bacteria > Acidobacteriota > Blastocatellia > RBC074 > RBC074 > RBC074. Next base: position 23,421 of record JAEUQO010000097.1, on the reverse strand, counting down.
AACTGGCAATGCCGGGCGGCGAATGACCGGCGTTGCCTTGTGGGTAACCCCATTTCGCGCCGGTTGGGCGGGTTGACTGACGGGCGCAGCGCTGGGTGTTACCTGCGCAGGTTGTACTGCTGGCCCGGCAGACGCTTTCTCTGCTGCGGTTTTTCCATTGCTGCGGGGCGCGACTGGCGGCGGTGCCGGAGTGTTGGCCGTGCGCGGCAACGTCGGCGGTTCTTCTCTGACGGGAGGGGCAGAAAACAGCGCGCCTTCGTTTGAGCGCGGTCCTACTGGCGCACCAATCGCCGACGGCAACTCAAACCCTTCAGCGGGATCGGGGCTGCTTTCGCCAGAGGCTCCCGTTTCTGCCGCCAACGGATCGCGATCGGTTTCTGTCGGTTGATTTTGTTGTTGACGCCGCAGCGCCTCAAAAACTTTGCTCATAATCGGTCAGCAGCTTCGCCGCTCGCTTATTGCTTAGGGCACGAACTGGGCGAAGGCGAAATTGCCAACGTGCTCATCCTGTCTTGGTTTTGTTCTCGCCCGGTTCTGGCGTCGAGATCAGCTTGAATTGCGCTGGTTCGCCAGTTTCCGGCGCTCGCTCATTGCCGCGCGGAGCGCCTTTACGTCGCGGATGCGAGCGTTTGCGCGCAAAGCGCGGTTCAATGGTTTTGGTTTCCTGGGCCGCAAACTCTTCGCCGTCTTCGCGCAAGACGGGCAACGGCGGCAGCGCCGTTTGTAACGTTTCGCGCGGATCGGCCTGGATCATCGGTTGCAGCAAATCCAGCGATTCGGCAACTTCGGAAATGACGTCGGCCCCGATGGTGCGTGCGTTCAGCGCATAACCTGTCAGCAGCGCATTGTCGCACAGATTGTTGATCAGACGCGGAATCCCTTCGGAGGCGCGATACAGCAACGCCACGGCATCGGCGGTGAACAAATCCAACCGATTGGCGCCTGCCACTTTGAGCCGAGTGCGAATGTAGGCCGCCACTTCATCGGCTTTGAGCGGTTTGATTTCACAGCGCAGACTGATGCGCTGTTTCAATTGCCGCAACTCCGGGCTGTTGAGCACTTGCCGCAATTCCGGCTGACCGGTCAGCACGATCTGCAACTGTTTTTCGGTATAGGTTTCAAAATTCAGCAGCAGGCGGACTTCTTCCAGCAATTCGTGCGACAAACCCTGCGCTTCGTCCACAATCAAGACGGTGCGCAAACCACGCGCATGCCGCGTGGTCAACAGCCGTCCCAGTTTTTGCAACGCATCGGCTTTTGACGTGTACGGGCCCAGTCCGAAATCCGCCGCCAGATGCTGATACAGTTCCGGCACATTCAAACCCGGATTGAAGAGATATGAACTGATGACGCTGCGATCCAGGCGGGCGATCATCGCGCGCAACAGCGTGGTTTTGCCCGTGCCGACTTCGCCGGTGGCGACGATCAACCCTTTGCCGTGCTGAATGCCGTAATGCAAATTGGCCATCACTTCGCGGTGACTGGCCGTGAAATAAAGAAACCGCGGGTCCGGCGTCAAACTGAAAGGGATGTCTCGCAGCCCGTAAAATTGCAGATACATAGTTCAGTCGAGAAACGCGCTCAGTATGTTCCCGTGACGGCGTTGAGCACGCGCGAAAGTTTGAGCACCTGATACAACAGCGGTATGGCGATGGCGATGAGCACCACCAAACCGACGACTTTGGCCAGGGTGAACAGCGGTTGTCGCCGTCGTTCCGGCTCGGTGATGATTTGGGGCACGGTCACCAGCAACGGCAAGCGCGTGTAATGCGCCACATCGCGCGCGTCGCGAATTGTCAGCAGCGCGCGAATTTCCAGCGCCGCCGCCGCAATCAATCCGGTCAGCAAGCCCACGGCCAGCGACAGCGGATACAGCAAATTGCGTTTGGGCGAAACGGGCGCTTCGGGTACGTTGGCCGGGTCGGCCATGCGGAAGGTTTCGCCGCTGAAATCGTTGATCACTTTTGCGCTGAAGCGCGCGTTGTCGCGCATCGCCAGCAAATCTTCGTAGCGTTTTTTGAGCGTAGTGTAATCGCGATCAATTTTGGTCGCTTCGGTGGCGAGCAGCGGCGTCGAACGCAAGCGGCCTTGCAATTCGCCAAACTGGCGGTTGGTTTGTTCCAGTTCCGCCTCTTTGCGCACCAGGTCGCGGCGGTCGGCTGCCAGCTTGATTTCCAGACTTTGAATTTGCGGGTTGGCCGTGCGCGCCGCACGCTTGGCTTGCCGATCCTGTTCGGCTTTGTTTTTCAGGTCTTCCAATTCGCGATTGATGGATTCGATTTGCACCCGCATTTTGATCACATCGGGATGCTTTTCGGTGTATTGCGTCAGCAACTGTTTGAGCTGCGCGTCCAGTTCTGCGCGGCGCGTGCGCAATTGGCCTTCGGTTTGGCCGGCGGCTAGCGGCGGTTCCGGCTCGACGGTTTCCTGTTGGCGCAACGTCGCCAGCAATTGCTCGCTGGTGGCGATCTGGCTGCGTAACGCGTCAATCGAAGTCTGTTGTGACTGGCGAATCAAACTCAGCGAATTCATCTGGCCGAGCATGTTTTGCTCTTGTCCGGGCAACGCGTCGGGGTGGCTGACCAGATAGCTGGCGCGCGCGGTCTCGATTTTTTCCAGCTCGGTTTTCACTTCGTTGATGCGGCCTTCGAGCTGGTCAATCGTGGTGTAAACCTGACGGCGCGTTTCGTCAGAGTTGGCGTCAATAAACCGGGCCGCCAGTTCGGCGGTGACATCACGCACCGTGCGCGGATCAGCGCCGCGAAACGACAGCGAAAACGCATAAATGCCCGATGACGCGCTGAACGGACGCACAAAGATGTGGCGGTTCATTTCGTCAATCACCAGTTCGATGGGCACATTGCGGCTGGTCATTTCCTGATACAAGCCGAAGCGATTGATGATGCGCTGCAACTCGGTGCGGCTGGTGACCTGTTTCTGAATCGAATTCAAGCGCGAATTGAGGTCAATCTGATTGACCGGCTGCACATAATTCGACGAAACCTTGGGCGGATCAACGATGATGACCGTGGTGGATTCGTAGATGTTGGGCAGTTGACTGACGGCACATGCCAGCGCCGAAGTCACAATCACGGCGGGCACCAGGACGAAAATTCGACGGCGCCACAAAAGCTGCAAATATTCGGCTGGCGTTCTGATGCGAAAACTGGCCATCGGGACTTTTTCTCACTCTATCTGTCGGGGGCGAAGATTTTTTGGGGACGCCTGTACGTTTGTAAAAAACGCGGCGATTATAGCTGAGCGGTAGCGCAAGCGTCGAGCCAAATCACTTTGAACCCAGACGCCGGTTCAGTCGTTTTTTCGCCTGAACCACCAGCGCAGCAACAGATGTTTACCCTGCGCTTGTTTGCGGCGAGAGCCGTACCGTAGGATACACATCATCGCATAGCACAAGAGAAACCAGATAAAGACCATGCCAAACGCAATTTCAGTTCGCCACGTCAGCAAGCAATACGGAGATTTCACCGCCGTCAAAGACCTTTCGCTGGAAGTCGCCCAGGGAAGCATTTTTGGACTTCTGGGACCGAACGGGGCAGGCAAATCCACGACGATTCGCATGATCGTCAACATCACCATGCCTGATGCCGGAGAAATCCGGCTGTTTGATCAGCCGATGAGCAGCAAGTTGCAAGAGCGCGTCGGGTATTTGCCCGAAGATCGCGGCTTGTACAAGAAGATGAAAGTCGGTGAGCAGTTGCTGTTTTTCGCCGAGTTGAAAGGATTGTCTGCCGCCGAAGCCGAAAAGCGCATTGACCAGTGGTTGGGGCGCATCGAAATGGCGCAATGGAAAAATAAGAAGTGGGAAGAGCTTTCCAAAGGCATGCAGCAGAAAATCCAGTTTGTCTCGACGATTTTGCACGGCCCTGACCTCGTCATTCTGGACGAACCGTTTTCGGGGCTTGATCCGGTGAGCGCCAGCCTGCTCAAGGAGATCGTGCAAGAGCTGAAAGCCAACAACAAAACCATCATCTTTTCGACGCACTTGATGCAACAGGCCGAAGAGTTGTGCGACGAAATTTGTTTGATCAACCACGGCCAGAAAATTCTGGGCGGTTCGGTGCGCGACGTGAAACGCAATTTCGGCTGGCGTTATGTGGCGCTGGACGGCGAAAACCTGGACGCGGCGTTGACTGGCAATTCGTTAGTTGAGCGGTTCATCCGGCGGCGCGATTACACCGAAGTCACGCTGTCAGACGGCAATGATCCGCAAGCGTTGTTGCAACAACTGATCGCGCGTGGCGCGCAATTGACGCGCTTTGAATTGGTTGCCCCTTCGCTCAACGAAATCTTCATCGAAAGCGTCAAGCGCCAGTAATTGGCGGCGCGTATCGGCCTTGAGCATGAAACGTAAATCGAAACGCGAAATGGTGTTGGATATTTACGATCGTGAAGCGATGGGCGAGGTCACCGCACGCGAAATCGCAATGATCAACGCGGCATTAGTGGCGGAATTTGGCGAAGGCGGTGCGCTCGATCCGGGCGAGATTGCCCGCATCCTGCACGCAGAGGATTTGCCTATTCGGTTTGAGCAAGTCTTTCGCATGGCCAAACCGACGGAAAAATACGAGACGTTGTTTGCCGGGATCGCTTATGAACTGAATACGCTGGCGCGCGCGGAACAAGCGCTGCGCAACATTGATGATTTCTATCGGGAGTTCAAGCGAGCGGGAGATCGTACAGGCGTGCGATTTGCGCGGCAGGCGGCGTTGGATGCAAAACAGAAGGCCGTTGCTTTGGCGCAAGCTCAAGCAAGCCAAGTTGGTGAGCAACACGTGCAGGGGGAGATCGCACAGTGGTTCACCGTCTGGTTACAAACACCAGAGATTTGGGCGCAGTGGATCGAACTGCGCAAAGCAACGGCAGAATTCAAAACCATCTTCGGGGCATTCGCACTGGGGGAAGAGTCGGGGTCGGTAGCAGAAAGCCAGGTGAAACAGGAGTAAATTACCGCAACTAAAATTAGGAGCGGGCCATCAACGAGCCTGGTGCCGTAGCCCGAATGGTGGCCCGCCCTGGCCCCTAGCTATTCTTTGCTAGGCAACAACATGAAAGTGTGAATCGCCGCGTTCTTCCAATTTTGCCCGCCAGAATTTGCAAATATCCGCAAACAAACTTGGCCATTAATTTTTCGTCGTATGTTCTCTAATACGAATCCCGCTGCTTTCTAATTTTTCCTTGTTTCCAACGCCTCACGCACCGCCTGCTCATCTGTAATCTGCTCGCGTGTGATCTGCTCGCGTAAAATCTGAATGCTGTCGAGCGTGTCTTCTTTGAGTCGGCGTATCTGTGCGTAACCTTCGCGTGACAGATGCAAGAGCGCAGAGGTGAATTCGTGATATTGCTGGCGGATGATTTCTTCCGCGACGAAGCGTTGGGGACGCTGACGATTTCGGCTGAGACAGGTTGCCAGCGACACGTCTAAGACCAGTGCGACGGCAGGAACCTGCGCTGCTCGCGCCAGGCGCAGCAACGGCTGGCGCGCGCTGTATTGAACGTTGGTGGCGTCAATGACCGTCAAGCGCGGCTGGGCTAAACGCAAACGCGTCCAATGATGCAACAACCCAAACGCCGCTTGAGTCACTTGTTGATTGTTCTCATCATCGCTGATGAATGCGCGACAACGATCTGAAGAAATAATTTCGGTTGGGGAAAAGTGGCGCGCGGCGAACGTGGATTTTCCCGCGCCCGAAGGCGCAATCAACAAAATCAGCGCTGGGGTGGGAAGAGAAAGTATAGGCACGACAAGTGAGGTTACCTGCGCGCAGCAGCCGTGCTGACTTCTGCGCCTTTGGGTTCTTGTGATGAGGTCCCCGGTTGGGTCGTCTCCGCCGGTGTTTTTTCGCTCGGCGGATTAAACCCCGGATAACTGATGCGCTGATGATAGACGTTGGCGAGCGTGTTGATCAGTGTTTCGCGAATGACGGTTAATTCGCGCATGGTGACGTTGCTTTCGTCTAGCTGGCCATCAGACACCACGCTGTCCACAATCTTCTTGACGATGGCGCGGATGTTTTCCGGCGTTTGCTCTTCTAATGAACGAACAGAAGCCTCAGCGCCATCGGCCAGCATTAGAATGACTGCTTCCTTGGATTGCGGTTTGGGGCCGGGATAGCGGAAATCTTCGATGTTGACGGTTTCGCCGCGAGCTTCAGCTTGCGCCTTGGCCTTGTGATAGAAATACGCCAGCACGCGCGTTCCGTGATGTTGCGGAATGAAGTCAATGATTTGTGAGGGCAAGTTGGCTTCGCGCGCCATTTCGATGCCACGCCGCACGTGACCAGTAATGATTCGCACGCTATTCAGTGGCGAAACTCGATCGTGCGGGTTCGGGCCACCTTTTTGATTTTCGATGTACATATTGGGCGCAGCCAGTTTGCCAATGTCGTGATACAGGCAACCGGTGCGTGCCAGCAGGGGGTTGGCGCCGATGGCTTTGGCGGCGGCTTCTGCCAGTACGCCAACCATAAACGAATGATGATGAGTCCCCGGTGTGGTAATCGCCAGTTGCCGCAACAGAGGATTGTCGGCGTTGGCCAACTCCATCAGCTTCATGTCCGTCAGGATGTCGAACGCCGATTCATAAACTGGGATTGCCAGACTGGCTGCTGCCGCAGTGAAAAGCGCTCCTGCCAGTCCTAATACCATGCCGCCCAACACACGCGACCATTGCCAGCCGTGTTCGGCAATGAGCATCACCGCCAATCCCATCAAGATGTTAATCGCGCCCACCGCCGTACTGGCGATCACCACCGCATTGCGTGTGTGATAGCGCTGTACGCTATAAATCGCGATGACTGAGCCTGCCAGCGCAAACGCGACAAAGGCCAATCCATCAGGTGCGATAAAACCAGCTAGAATCGCGCTCATCAATCCCGTTACCAGCGCGACTTGGCCGCCAATCAGCAGCGACAACACAAGCGCGCCGCTCGCAAACGGAATGGCAAAGGCAAATTCAAAAAAACCGCCCAAGCTCATCATTTCCGGCTGGGTGCTGAGTACGGCTGCGCCATACATGCCAGCGCGCACGAGCAACGTCTGAATCATCAGGGCGGAACCTGCCACCCAATACGCCGTACGCGGCCCCAACCGAGACGATTGGCTGGTCGTGGCCGCTTTGAAGAGCGCGAAATACATCAGCGCAATCAACGCGAACAGGCCGAGCAACCGCAACGGGCTGCGCTGTGCCAACTGATAGCGGCGCACGACTTCGATCAGCGGCAATTTTTCTGCATTCACGGATTCGCCCGCTCGCAAAATGACCGGGTTGTGTTTGAAAAACGGCAGCGCACCAAACGCGTGCGCTTGATCTTTAACCAGCAAGTCCGCAGGTACGACGATGTCTGCTTTGGCAATGTCTCCCAACTGATAGGCGGGGACGATCGTGAGCGAAAAATGCGACGTAAAAAGTGTGGTGAAGAAGGCGAAGACCGTAGACAACAACAAGAAGCGGGTGCGTTGCGGAATGCGGCGAAATTGGATGGAGAGCTGCTGTCCCGCTGATTGCGGCAGGCGCTTCAGGCGCGTCAACCACGAACGTTGGTGTTCCTGAGTCATGGTGATACTGACGCTGCTTGCTTGTGGGGAACAATTGGCAAGCGGACGTTGATGTGCGGTCGCGAATTATAGCACAGCGCGAAATCCCGCCAAGACGGAGAATTTCCCCAGACACCTCTTCCTCATGTATAGGTCAAAACCGGCTTCACTCTTTGTTCAGTTGTTTGCGGCGGTCTGGGGGAGGGCAGGTTTTCTTAGGTTAGGAGGCAACAGATTTTTGTTGAAACTGCATCTGAAGCCGCCTTAAGATCAAGTCTGCCATCGGCGATCCCCAAAGTTTGAGCGTAAACAGATAACATAGATAACTCGGCGATAACTCGGCTCAGAGTTCTCAGCGATTGCATCAACTTTTTTGATTTGCGCGAAGCCGCCTTTGACGCTTTCACCTCTGCTTAAATGTTGCTTCAGCTCGCATCGTAACCTCAACCTGGCGTATTCACAGAAAGGAAGTTGCCATGAAACTTCAACGCTTATCACTCTCCTTGCTGCTCAGTCTGATCGGTTTGGGCTCTGTCGCTGCCTATGCACAGCAATGGAAGCCACTTGATCCTGCCCACGTTGCGTTAAAAGCTCCCATCGTCGAAAAAGATGCCGATGCCGAAGCGTTGCTGTGGGAGGTGTATATCAATGACAACACTGATACCACCGAATATACCCATCTGTTGCGCGTCAAAATCTTTACCGAGCGCGGCAAAGATACACAGAGCAAGATTGATATTCCCTACCTTAAAGGCGTCGGCATCAAAGACGTCGCTGGTCGCACGATCAAACCTGACGGAACCATCATTGAATTGAAAAAAGACGCCGTGTTCGATCGCGAAGTGATCAAGTTTGGCGGCTTCAAATTGCGCTCAAAATCGTTCGCCATGCCTGGGGTCGAACCCGGTGCAATCATTGAATACCGCTGGCGCGAAATCAGCGCGACGTCAGACAACTATTTGCGTCTGTATTTTCAGCGGGAAATCCCCGTACAGGTCGTGCGCTACTACCTGAAACCATTGGCGGGGGCGATGTACCCAATGAAAACTGTAACGTTCCAGGGGGCTTCATCCAACTTCGTCAAAGACAAAGATGGCTTTTTCCGCACCGAAATGACCAACGTGCCGGCTTATCGCGAAGAATCGCGCATGCCGCCTCCTGATCAAGTGCGTACCTGGATGCTGGTGTATTACGCGCCCGATGTGCGCAAAGACCCTGCAACGTATTGGCGCGATTTGGGCAGACAGTATGCGGAAGTTGCCAAGGAATTCATGAAGGTGAATGACGACATTCGCCGTGTCGCCACTGAAACCATCGGCGATGCCACAACGCCCGAACAAAAGCTGGAGCGTTTGTTTAATTTCTGCCGCACCAAAATCAAAAACGTCAACGACGATGCTTCTGGATTTACCGAAGAGCAGTTACGAAAACTGAAGGACAATAATTCGCCTGCCGATACGCTCAAGCGTGGGTATGGCACAGGCACAGACATTGATTTTCTATTCGCTGCCTTGGCCCAAGCTGCCGGGTTTGAAGCTCGCTATGCCAAGTTGGGCGACCGCAGCCGCAAGTTTTTCGATCCGAATTTCACCAACCCATATTTCATGAGAGCCTATAACATCGCCGTCAAAGTCGGCGATCAATGGCGGTTTTTTGATCCCGCCAGCACGTATGTTCCGTTTGGCATGTTGCGCTGGCAGGAAGAAGGCATTCAGGCGCTGGTGTGCGACAGTAAAGAACCGGTAATGGTGAGAACGCAGCTTTCTCCTGCTGACCAATCGAGAATCCGCCGCACCGCACGCTTAAAGCTGACCGACGATGGCACGCTCGAAGGCCAGGTGCGCGTCGAATATACAGGCCATTTTGCCGTTTCGATGAAAGAAGAATACGACGACGAAACCGCGGAACAACGCGAAACCAAATTGCGCGACGCCGTGAAAGAGCGGTTGAGCAGTGCGGAAGTTTCCAACCTGAAAATCGAACACCCGCAAGACCCGCTGAAGCCTTTTGTTTATAGCTATACCTTGCGCGTGCCAGGGTACGCAGAGCGCACGGGCAAACGCATGTTTTTGCAACCGGCGTTTTTCCAAAAAGGCATTGGCCAGATGTTCGCGACCAGCACCCGGCAAAACGACGTCTACTTCCATTTCCCGTGGCTGGAAGAAGACCTGGTAATGATGGATTTGCCGGAAGGCTATGCGCTCGAAAATGCAGACCAGCCCAGCGATCTTGGCTTTGGCGAACTCGGGCATTACAAAGTCAATATCGGCGTCACCCAGGATCAACGCATATTGCAATACAAACGCGAGCTGCGTTTTGAAGGCATGATGTTCCCGAAATCTTCTTACACCGCCTTAAAGTCGGCTTTTGACACCGTGCATAAGAGCGATAACCACGCCTTGACGTTCAAACAGGGCGCGGTGGCCAATGTCAAACAATAGTCTGGCAGCGAGCAGGAAACGTCTGACGGCATTTCCTGCTCGCCAGCGCCTTTGGGGTGAAAGAGAGCAGGAAAACGAGAGAGGCTGCAGGAGGAAAGACATGCTGAAAAAGCTTCTGCTGATTGTTTTTGCGCTGGCGTGTTTGAGCGCCAGTGCCTGGGCCGATGATCCGCCCGCGTGGTTGCGCCAGGCGGCCGCAAGCACGCTTCCTCAGTACGGAAAAGACGTTGTTGCCGTGGTGCTTTACCAGGAATCCCGGCGCATATACGAAGACGATGGCCGCGTCAAAACGGTTGACAGTTACGCCGTGCGCATTTTGAACGCTGACGGGCGTGCGGCGGCTCACGCCGTTGCCAGTTACAGCACCGATTCGGAAAAGGTGAAAGACATGCGCGCGTGGCTGTTGCGCCCGACGGGCGAAGTCAAAAGTTACGGCAAGAAAGAGACAAGCGATTTCGCCCTGGCCAAAAACGACGTGTACAACGAAGTGCGCGCCCGTTTGCTTAACGCTGAAGACGATGCTGTGCCGGGCAGCGTTTTCGGTTATGAAATCACGACGGAAGAAAAAACGATCTTTACGCAATTTACGCATCAGTTTCAGCGCGTGCTGCCGGTCTTGCTTTCGCGCGTCAGCGTGACCTTGCCGCAAGGCTGGCGCGCCGAAAGCGTGACGTTCAATCGCGACAAACTGGAGCCGGTCGTGAATGGCACGACCTATGTCTGGGAATTGCGCAACCTGCCGCATCTCGAAGCAGAACCAGCGCAACCGGAATTTACTAACCTGATTCCGCGTTTGGCCGTCAGTGTGTATCCGCCCGCAGGCAAGAGCGCCCCGGTGCGCACCTTTGCCAGTTGGCAGGATGTGTCACGTTACACGATTGAGTTAAGCGATCCGCAAACGGTTTACACCCCGGAGATGGAAGCCAAGGCGCGTGAACTGACGGCCAATGCCAAAACCGAATTTGAACGCATACAGGCCATCGCCCGCTATGCGCAAGCTGTCAATTACATCTCCATTCAAATCGGTTTGGGGCGTGGCGGCGGATATCGCCCGCACGCGGCGGCTGAGGTCTTCAGCAAAAACTATGGCGATTGCAAAGACAAAGCCAACTTGATGCGCGCCTTGCTGAAAGCGCTGAAGATCGAATCGTACCCGGTGATCATTTACTCCGGCGATCCGACCTACGTCCGGCCCGAATGGCCTTCACCGCATCAATTCAATCATTACATCATCGCAATCAAAGTCAGCGAAGACACCATCGCGCCGACCGTCATCAATCATCCGGCAGCCGGGCGCTTGCTGGTTTTTGATCCGACGGATGACGACACGCCGTTCGGATATTTGCCGGATCACGAACAGGGCAGTTATGCCTTGGTCGCTGTCGGCGATGCCGGAGATTTGCTGAAAATGCCTGTTACTTTGCCTGAAGCCAATCGGCTGGAACGCACCGTCGAAGCGGAATTGAGCGCCGACGGACAACTGACGGCCAAAGTCAGCGAGCGTTCGTTTGGTCAGGCTGCCGTGGATGAACGCCGCATGTTCAAGCGTGTGGCCAAGCCGCAGTATTTGAAAACGCTGGAACGTTGGATCACGCAAACTGCGCCCAGCGCCAACGTGCTCAAGGCCGAGCCGTTGGATGACGCATTGGCCGGAAAATTCGCGCTCGACGTTGAATTCAAATCGCCCAGTTATGGGCAAGTGATGCAAGGCAGGTTGCTGGTTTTCAAACCCGCAGTCGTCTCGCGGCGCTCGTCGGTTTTTTTGACGGATACGAAGCGGAAGCATCCGGTGGTGCTCGAATCCGAAGCTTACAGCGAAACCGTCAAGATCAAATTGCCTGCCGGGTTTGAAGTGGACGAATTCCCGGAAGCCACCGAACTGAATCAGTCGTTTGGGAATTACGCTGCCGTCTGCGAAGTGAAAGACGGGCATTTGCTGTTCAAACGCACGTTGGTGCTGAAATCGGCGACAATTCCTGTGGAGCAATACACCGCAGTGCGCAGCTTTTTCGAGCGCATTCGTGCGGTTGAACAAGCACCAGTCGTTTTGCTGAAAAAGTAATCCGCTTTTGAGATTGGTTGGGGGAAACCGCTGCCGCCAGCGCCAAAGACGCATACCATCTTTGGCGCTGGCGGCAGTTTTGTTTTTGGGCGCAGCGCTTTGGTAAAACCAGAAAAACCCGTGTAAGCTGAGGGCGATTTTCGGGCAAGAAGTTTTTATCCCTACCAGACAAAACCGGACACGAGACAAAACGAATACAAGGAATCGTTATGACTCATCACGACGAAATCAAACGTGAATATAAGAAGCTGGTGACGCGTCGCCATTTTTTCAAAGATTGTGGCATGGGGCTGGGGTCATTGGCCCTGGCGTCGCTGTTAGATGGCAATCTCTTTGCGCAGGGCAATCGGACGGGCAGCAATCCGCTCGCACCCAAAAAGCCGCATCACGCCGCCAAGGCCAAACGCGTGATTTATCTGTTTCATGCTGGCGCGCCGTCACAGCTTGATCTGTTTGATTACAAACCGGGGCTGGTGAAATACAACGGCAAACCGGTGCCACAGGAATTCGTCAAAGGCATCAATTACGCCTTCATCAAACCGGATGCCGGGCTGTACGCCTCAGAATTCAAGTTTGCCAAACACGGCCAATCGGGCGCGGAATTGTCTGACGCTTTTCAATATCTGCCCAAAGTCGTTGATGACATCACGATCATCCGTTCGATGACAACCGAAGCCATCAACCACGCGCCGGGCCAGATTTTTATGAATACCGGTTCGGTGCAATTTGGACGGCCCAGTTTCGGCGCTTGGGTGACGTATGGACTGGGCAGCGAGACGCAAGATTTGCCCGCCTTCGTCGTGTTGTCTTCCGGTGGCGGCACCAGCGGCGGCGCGTCGAATTGGGGCTGTGGCTTTTTGCCGACCCTATATCAAGGAGTCCCGTTCCGTCGCAGCGGCGATCCGATTTTGTCGCTGTCGAATCCGCGCGGCATCACGCGCGAAATGCAGCGGCGTTCGCTGGATACGCTCAAGGCGATCAACGAGCATCATCTGGAAATGACCGGCGATCCTGAAATTGCGACGCGCGTCAATGCCTTTGAAATGGCGTATCGCATGCAAGAAAGCGCGCCGGAACTGATGGATTTGTCCAAGGAATCCAAGGCCACGCTGGAGATGTATGGCGCAACGCCGGGCAAGGCTTCGTATGCCAACAATTGTTTGTTGGCGCGTCGCTTGCTCGAACGCGGCGTGCGGTTTGTACAGCTTTTCCACGAAGCCTGGGATCATCATAGCGAAGTCGCCAAAGGTGTCAGAAACCAGTGCAAACAGACCGATCAGGCGACCACCGCCTTGATTGCCGATTTGAAACAGCGCGGTTTGCTGGAAGACACCATCTTGATCTGGGGCGGCGAATTTGGCCGCACACCGATGGTCGAAAGCGATCCCGATGCCAATCGCAGCCTGGGCCGCGATCATCACAACAAATCGTTCACCATGTTTGTGGCGGGCGGCGGATTCAAACCGGGCATCACCGTGGGCGAAACCGACGAATTCGGTTTTAACGTCGTCAAAGACCCGGTGACCGTGCACGACTTGCACGCCACGATCTTGCATCAGCTCGGATTTGATCACACGCGATTGACCTATCGCTTCCAGGGGCGCGATTTCCGCCTGACGGACGTGCACGGCGAATTGGTCGAAAAGCTGTTGGCGTAAGCATGAGCGATGAACTGATACGGTTGTCCAAGCTGATGGCCGAGCGAGGCATCTGTTCCCGCCGCGAAGCAGATGCCTTTATCGAAAAAGGTTTGGTGTTGGTGAATGGCCAGGTCGTGAGTCAACTGGGCACCAAAGTCTCACCCGACGTAGAGGTCAAACTTGCGCCGCAAGCCGTCAAACAACAAAACAAGCTCGTCACCATCCTGCTGAACAAACCCATCGGCTACGTTTCTGCCCAGCCAGAACCCGGATACACGCCTGCCATTACATTGCTGACCGCCGCCAATCAATTCGAGAAAACCGGAACTCGCTTGCGTCCCGAACATTTGAAAGGCTTGGCCGTCGCCGGACGCCTGGATATTGATTCGCAAGGCTTGTTGCTGTTCACACAAGATGGCCGTCTGGCCAAACAAATCATCGGAGAACGCAGCGACGTCGAAAAAGAATATCTGGTGCGGGTCGTCGGTTCATTGCCAGACAGCAAATTGCGTTTGTTGCGGCATGGATTGGAACTTGACGGTAAACCGCTGTTGCCAGCGAAAGTCGAATGGCTCAACCGTGATCAGCTTCGCTTTGTGTTGCGCGAAGGTCGCAAACGCCAAATCCGCCGCATGTGCGAAGCCGTCGGTTTACAGGTCGTCGGGTTGAAACGTGTGCGCATCGGCAATTTGAAACTTGGGCGTTTGCCAGAAGGGCAGTGGCGGTTTTTGCAGCCTGACGAGCATGTGCTTTGAGTTCAGTCGTCAAACAAGCGCAACTGATTTGATGGCGCAGCTTTTTTACGAGCTTCAGGCATTTGGCGACGGCTGCCGTGTTTCTGAAAAACGGCGGAAACTTCTTCTGCCAGTTGCGGATTACGGCGAAACGCGGAAATCCGTTGCCGTGCGTGGCGGATTGCCCGTTCGTGATCCACGATCGGCGCGGGGTAATGCTTGCCGATCAGACAACCCGCTTTGCGTTGCTGTTCGCCGCTCATCAGCCACGGCGTATGGCGAAATGCCACGGGCACTGCGCGCAATTCCGGCAACCAGCGAGTGATGAATTCTCCGTTCGGATCGTGGTCTTGTGCCTGTTTGGTTGGGTTATACAGCCGAATGGTCGTGTGACCGCTGGTGCCGGATTGCATTTGCATCTGGCAGTAATGAATGCCGGGTTCGTAATCCACAAATTGCCGTGCCAGATGTAACGCCGGTTCCCGCCAATGCAGCCATAAATCGTAAGCCGCAAATGCTGTCAACATCGAACGCATACGAAAATTCAACCAACCCGTCGCGTTCAGCATGCGCATACAGGCGTCAATCATCGGAAAGCCTGTGGCGCCGTGTTGCCAGGCGCCAAATTTTTCTGGGGCAAATTCGCTTTCGCGCAATCCGTCATAAGCGCGTACGAAGTTCTGGTTCTCAAGCGCCGGTTCGTCTTCGAGTTTCTGTATGAAATGGCAGCGCCAATACAGACGAGACTGAAAGGCGAGCAGCGAACGTTCCCAACGCGGCGTGGCAGAAGCCAGATTTTCGCGTAACTCCTGCACGACTTGTTTGGTTGAAAGGCTGCCCCAGGTCAGATAGGGGCTGAGCCGCGAGCACGCATCGGCGGCGCTTAGAGGGCTTGAAAGTCCGCGTTGGTAATTGACGCCACGTACTTGAAAGAAGCTTGTAAGCCAACGACGCCCGGCGATTTCGCCGCCGCGTTGAATGGCGTCGGCCCGCTTATCTGGTGTTAAGCCCAGTTCTTCGTGCGTAGGGATCGCGCCGGGCTCAATTCCTGGTATCGGCGTCAACGCCTTTGGCATCGGTGTCTTGGGTTGGCGCATGCGTTCTTCCCAAATGGCGGCCCATTCATCACGGCTTTTCAGCCGCCGCACCACGCCGTTGCAGGGCAGTTCGTGATATTCGATGTTTTGCTCGCGTCGCCAACGGCGTACGGCTTGATCGCGCCGATATGCCAGCCAGTTGCTTGTTTCTTCGTGCGACCAAATGCTCAGGTGAAATTGTTCTGCGAAACTTTGCAGTACCGGCAATGTCTCACCCACGCGCACGATCAGCGGCTGGCCAAGCTTGGCCAACTCAGCGCGCAATTCTCGCAAACAGTCCCGCAAAAACGTCCAGTGCGAAGGCGCAAAATCGGGTGCGTGTAGCAAACTCGGTTCGATGATGTACAGCGGTAATACCGCGCCGCGTTGTGCGGCTTCATAAAGCGGGCGGTGATCGCGCACGCGCAAATCACGCTTGAACCAGACAAGTTGAACCGACGGTTTTGCCATGATAAATCGACAAAGAGCTTAGGCGGAAATCGTCGCAAATTTTTGTCGGTCAAAACACGAAGCCACGGTTGCAAGCGTTCGCTTGCAACCGTGGCTTGCGCGGCTCGCAGGCTGGAGGGAAATCGTTAGCGGCGATGGTCGTTGACCAATTGCCGCAAGCGCTCAATGGCAGCTTGCAGCGCTTCCATTGAATTAGCAAAGGACAGGCGCAAATAACCTTCTGCGCCAAAGGCCGCGCCATCGGTCGTCACCAGACCGTATTTGTGCAGCAGCGCGTGGGACAACTCTTTTGACGTGGCGTAACCGCAATTGCGCGCCAATTCCTTGACGTTCGGGAAGGCGTAAAACGCGCCTTCGGGGCGGCTACAGGCGATGCCGGGAATTTCGTTCAGCGCCGGGATGAACCAGTCTGCGCGCCGTTGGTATTCTGCCAGCATTTGTTTGACGGGGTCTTGTGATTGCGTCAGCGCGGCGATGGCGGCTTTTTGCGCGATAGACGCCGCTTGTGTCGCAGACTGACTTTGAATTTTGAGCACTTCGGCCACCCACTCGCGCGGGCCGAGCGTGAAGCCGATGCGCCAGCCAGTCATCGCATAGGTTTTGGAAAGCGATCCGGCAACCAGCACGCGTGCGCGCAATTCCGGCGGCAGCGCGGCGGCAGAATTGACCTGCGCCGGTGCATAGACAAATTGCAAATAGCACTCATCTGAAATCACCCACATATCGTGTTCGGCAGCGGTTTCGATGATCTTGCGATATTCCGCCGGTGCAATCACGCGGCCCGTCGGATTCGACGGCGAATTGATAATGATCAGTTTGGATTTCGGCGTGATGGCGGCTTTGACCATGTCGGCGGTCAGGTGAAAGTCGGTTGCCTCGGTGTTGATTCTGACCGGATTGGCTTCGGCAAAATGCACGATTTCCGGAAACGAGACCCAGCCAGGATTTTCAATCAACACATCATCGCCCGGATTGATCAGCGACATCACTGCGTTAAAGATGCCCTGTTTACCGCCGAGCACAATGCAACATTGTTCCAGCGTGTAATCCGAACCGAAATTGCCATTGATGTAATCGCAAACCGCCTGGCGCAACGGAACGATGCCGGCAGAGGTCGTGTACTTGGTGAAGTTTTCGTCGAGCGCCTGTTTGCCTGCGGCTTTGATGTGTTCGGGCGTCGGAAAGTCGGGTTCGCCTACGCCCAGATCAATGACTTGCACGCCTTGCGCGCGCAGTTTGTCGGCAGCCTGTAACACCGCCGCAGTCGAAGAGAAGCCAGTCATTTGTGCCCGCGTCGAGCGCGGAAAGACGGGAAGAGATGGTGCTTGCGTCATGATGCTTGCGTCAGACAATTAAGAGGATTTTTGAGAACGTTTTTCTTGCATTCGCTGGATGACAAGTTCAGGCACCAGCCCGTCAATCGAACCGCCCAGGCTAAAGACTTCTTTCATCAGGCTGGAACTGACAAAGGAGTTTTCCTCTGCTGCGACGAGCAGGACGGTTTCGAGTTGCGGATGCAAGCGGCGATTCATCAAGACCATCGGCAATTCGTAATCGTAATCCTTGACCGAGCGGACGCCGCGAATGATGGCGTCAGCTTGCTGTGCACGCGCAAATTCGACCAGCAAGCCCTGAAACGTTGCCAGGCGCACTTGCGGAAATTGCGGCGTCAGTACGGCGTGCAAAATCTCTATGCGCTCTTCGACGGTAAAGAGCGGTTGTTTGCCCGGATTGACCAGAATGGCCACCACGACTTCATCAAACAAATGACAAGCACGAGCGATGATGTCTATGTGTCCGTTGGTCAACGGGTCGAATGTGCCGGGATAGATTGCGCGCTTTGCCAAAAGAATCTCTCCGAATCAGGAATTGAGCGGCGCGGATGGTAGCACGGCCTCAAGCTCGTAAAAAGTCAGACAGGATTCGCCTTGCGGCACTTGCCGGTAAGGACGCAGCCGGTCGTAATTGGGCAGCAACGGCGTGTCGCGGCGATGTTCGACAATCACGATGCCATCGTCGGCCAGCAAATTCCCTTGCGCGATTTGCCATAACACCGACGAATAAATCGGCGATGCGTATGGCGGATCGAGATAGAAAATATCGAACTGTTGTTGTTCCTGCGCGAAGTATTTGAGCGCTTGTACCGCGTCACGCGGAATCAGCTTGAAGTTTTCGCTGATGCCGCAATGCGCCAGGTTTTCGCGCATGATCGCGATGGCTTTGCGGGCAGATTCGATAAAGGTCACGTGCGCCGCGCCGCGCGAAAGCGCTTCGATGCCGACGGCTCCCGAACCGGCGCAGACGTCCACAAACCGCGCGCCTTCGATGCGCGGGGCGAGAATGTTGAACAGCGTTTCGCGCAATCGGTCAGACGTGGGACGAACTGACAATCCTTCCAGCGTTTTTAAGCGGCGGCCTTTGTACAGGCCGGTGATGACTCTCATGCCTGTTGCTCCGGCTTTTGATATTGCTGCAATGCCGCGCGCAATTCGTCAGGGATTTTGATGGCGTGACCGGCGTGATAATCCAGCCAGGCGTTGACGCTGGTGGCAACGGCAATCAGCGTGTCGGTTTGGTCGAGAAACATTGCGTATTGCATGCGAAAGCTGCGTTGGGTGACGCTTTCGATGGCGACGCCGACTTCCAGCGTGGCCGGATATTTCACCTCGCGTTTGAAATCGCAGGCCGCATGTACCAGCGTCGGGCCGTGCGTGCTGCCTTCGGCGCGGCCTTTGATGCCGAGCTTGCGCAACAGTTCGATGCGTGCTGATTCGCAGTATTTGAAATAGACGGCGTTGTTGACGTGCCCCATCGCATCCATATCGCCCCAACGGACTTCGATCCTGGTCCAATAGGGAAACTGGGCGCGGGCCACGGCTGTGTGTGATTGAGCGCTCATCGTTGTAATTCCGCTTCGTGCAATTCGCGCAATTTGAATTTCTGGATTTTGCCTGACGCCGTCATGGGAAAGTCGCTGACAAACCGCAGATATTTGGGAATCTTGAAGCGCGCAAGCTGTCCCTGGCAGAAGGCTTTCAATTCGTCTGCGGTGATGGTTGCGTCAGGTTTCAGCCTGACGGCGGCGGCGACTTCTTCGCCAAAAAACTCGCTGGCGATGGCATAAACATAGACATCGGAAACTGCCGGATGCTGACGCAACCAGTCTTCGATTTCCTTGGGCGAAATGTTTTCGCCGCCGCGAATGATGATGTCTTTGATGCGGCCCGTGATGCGCACATAACCGTCTTCGTCCAGTGTCGCCTGATCGCCCGTGTGCAACCAGCAATCATCGTCTATCGCGGCGTTGGTGGCTTTGGAGTTTTTGTAATACCCGTGCATCACGTTGTAACCGCGCACACACAGTTCGCCCGGCTGGTTTGCGCCCAGCGTTTGGCCTGTCGCCGGATCAATGATCTTCACTTCCATTTCGGGCAGGACGGTGCCGACGGTTTGCGTGCGACGTTCCAACGTATCGTCGCGCCGCGTTTGCGTGATGCCCGGTGAAGCCTCCGTCAAACCATAAATGATGGTGATTTCGCGCAAGTTCATTTCGCTGATGGCGCGTTTCATCAGCGCCTCCGGGCAGAGCGCGCCGGCCATCACGCCCGTGCGCAATGACGACAGGTCGAAACGGCTGAATTCCGGGTCTTCCATTTCGGCCAGAAACATGGTCGGCACGCCATAGAGCGCGGTGCAACGTTCGCGTTCGACCGTTTCCAGCACTTTGCGCGCGTCAAAAAATTCCAGCGGGCACAAACACGCGCCGTGGGTGTATGCGCCCAGCACGCCGATCACACAGCCAAAACAGTGAAAGAGCGGCACGCACAGACACAGCCGGTCTTGCGCGGTGTAGCCCAATCCCTGACCCATCCAATATCCGTTGTTCAAGATATTGCGGCTGGAAAGTTGCACGCCTTTGGGGAATCCGGTCGTGCCCGATGTGTATTGCATGTTGATCACGTCATCCACGCTGATCTGACGTTCGCGTGCGTCCAGGTCTTCTTCGCTGATTTGCGCTGCCAGTGTGCGCAAATGGTCGTAAGGCAACAATCCTTCCGGGCATTGGTCTTGCGCGTGACGGGCGATAAACAGCGCGCGTTGCAAATCAGGCAGCCGTCGTTGGCCGAGGGCGCCGATTTCGCGCAACGCCGCGACGTAATCCACGTCCTTGAATCCGCGAATGGTGATGACCGTGCCGCATTCGCTCTGGCGTAACAAATACTCAATTTCGTGTGCGCGCAACGCCGTGTTGACCGTGACCAGAATGGCTCCGATTTTGGCTAGCGCAAATTGCAACACGACCCATTCCGGCACATTGGTCGCCCAAACCGCGACGCGTTCGCCACGCTGCACGCCCAAAGCCAACAAGCCGCGCGCAATCAGGCGCGCTTCAGTTTCGAGTTCGGCGAAAGTCCAGCGCAAGTTGCGATCTGCATAAACCAGCGCTTCGTGATTGGGCAAACTTTCCGCCAGTCGCGTCAACAACGCGCCGACAGTGACATCGCGATAAGGAGGCATCGTCATGGTCATAAGCGAAGAGTCTCCAGAAGGGGCGCTGCCTGAGTGATCACTGCGAGAATGGGTTACTTGATGACGCGAAACGTCAGGTTGATTCTCTCGCCGACGGGTTTCGCGGTTTTCGGGATTTGATGCTGCCAGAAATGCTGTGTCGGGCCAGCCATCAGCAACAAACTGCCGTGCGGCAGGTTAACTTCCAATTTGGCTACATCCGGGCGCGTTTTGTGTCGCAACTGAAAGCGCCGCTCTGCCCCAAAACTGAGTGAAGCGATGATCGGATTGACGCCTAACTCCGGTTCGTTGTCCTGATGCCAGCCGTTGCTGTCGCGCCCGTTGCGGTACAGGTTGAGCAGCACACTGTTAAAACTGGTTTGCGCGACGGCATCCAGGCGCGTTTTGAGTTGCCACAGCGTTTCGGTCCACGGCAGCGGATGCAGCGTCAATCCCGAATAGCTGTACTGTTTGCCTTCGTCGCCATACCACGCGGTTAAGCGTGGTTCAGGATGCGTTTTGCCAAAAATCGTCAGGTGACGTTGTGCCCAGGGCGTATCGGCGCGCAGCAGGCGAAACAACCGGTTGCTCTCTTCCACGGTAAAAAACTGTAGATAGAGCCGCACGTCTGCATCGGGCAAGGAAAACCGCTGAGCGGCAAAAAATGTCTGGGCTGCGCTTTGTACTTCCATGGTCCGCTTCACCGGTCACAGCATAAACCAAAAGGCAGCGACCCGCGAAGATCACTGCCTTTTGCTTGAATGACAGAAATGGCGCGCGTCGCTTTAGTTGTCCGATCCGATGCGCATACCGTAAAACGAACGGTAAACGAAATAGATCGAAATCACGGTAAAGACGACCGCCAGCACGTGGCTGAGCGATGTGTTATTGCCGGAATGACGCAAGCTGACCGCCAATTCCACCGCCAGCAAGCCGAACAAGGTCGTGAATTTGATGACCGGATTCAGCGCCACCGACGAGGTATCCTTGAACGGATCGCCGACCGTGTCGCCGACCACGCAAGCGTCGTGCAGCGGCGTGCCTTTGGCTTTCAGTTCGACTTCGACAATCTTCTTGGCGTTATCCCACGCGCCGCCCGCGTTGGCCATGAAGATCGCCTGGTACAAGCCAAAGATGGCAATCGAAATCAGGTAGCCGATGAAGAAGTATTCTTCGACAAAGGCAAAGCCCAGCGAAGCAAAAAAGATCGTCAGGAAGATGTTGAACATCCCCTTCTGTGCATATTGCGTGCAGATTTCGACGACTTTTTTGCTGTCTTCGACCGACGCTTTTTCGACGCCTTCGAGTTTGATGTTGGCTTTGATGAATTCGACCGCGCGGTATGCGCCCGTGGTCACGGCCTGCGTGGAAGCGCCGGTGAACCAGTAAATCACCGCGCCGCCCGTAATCAATCCGAGTACGAAAGGCGCGTGCAGCAGTGAGAGCTTGTCCACGTTCTCGGTCAGGCCGTTGGTCAACGACATAATGATCGAAAAGATCATCGTCGTTGCGCCCACCACCGCCGTGCCGATCAACACCGGTTTGGCCGTCGCCTTGAAGGTGTTACCCGCGCCGTCGTTTTCTTCCAGCAAGTATTTGGCGCGATCAAAATTGACCGTTATGCCGAAATCTTTTTTGACTTCGGATTCGATGTTGGGAACCTGTTCGATCAACGACAATTCGTAAACGGATTGTGCGTTGTCTGTCACCGGACCGTAAGAATCCACGGCGATGGTTACCGGGCCCATGCCCAAAAATCCGAAGGCGACCAAACCAAAAGCGAAGACTGCGGGAGCGACCATCAATGCGCCCAAACCTTCCAGGCTGAAAGCATAAGCAATCGCCATTAATGCGACGATGCTGATGCCCAACCAGTAAGCAGAAAAGTTTCCGGCCACCAAGCCGGATAGGATGTTGAGCGATGCGCCGCCTTCCTTCGAAGAGGTGACGACTTCGCTGACGTGCCGGGATTCGGTCGAGGTGAAGACTTTGACCAGTTCAGGGATGATCGCGCCTGCCGCCGTGCCGCAGGAAATGATGATGGACAGCTTCCACCACAAAGAACCATCGCCCAGGTTCGGAATCATCAGCTTCGACACGACAAAGGTCAGGATGATCGAAACGATGGAGGTGATGATGACCAGATTGGTCAGCGGTTTCTCAAAGTTCATCTTGTCGGCGTTGGCGTAGCTGGCTTTGGTGATCGTTTCGTTGATGAAGTACGACCCAGCCGAGGCGATGACCATCATCACGCGCATCACGAAAATCCAGACCAGCAATTGCACCTGAATGGTTTCGAAGTTCGGCCCGGCAATCTTCTGGTTGACCGCCAGCAGGATGAACGAAATCAGTGCCACACCGGTCACGCCGTAGGTTTCAAATCCGTCAGCCGACGGGCCCACCGAATCGCCCGCGTTGTCGCCCGTACAGTCGGCAATCACGCCCGGGTTGCGCGCGTCGTCTTCTTTAATTTTGAAGACGATCTTCATCAAGTCGGAACCGATGTCGGCGATTTTGGTAAAGATACCGCCCGCGATACGCAGCGCCGCCGCACCCAGGCTTTCGCCGATGGCGAAACCGATGAAGCACGGTCCGGCATAATCGCCCGGAATGAACAGCAGAATGCAGAGCATGATCAGCAGTTCAACCGAAATCAGCATCATGCCGATGCTCATACCGGCTTTCAGCGGAATGGCATAAATCGGATAGGGTTTGCCTTCGAGCGAGGCGAACGCCGTGCGCGAGTTGGCAAACGTGTTGACGCGAATACCGAACCAGGCCACGCCATAGCTGCCGCCGATACCGATCAAGCTGAAAATCAGAATGATGGCGACTTTGTAAATCGGGAATCCGACCAGAAAGCCGAAATAGAGAATGATGATGACAGCGATAAAGGCTTCCAGGATAAGGATGAATTTGCCTTGCGTGACCAGA
>JAEUQO010000088.1 GCA_016789605.1 Acidobacteriota bacterium | reverse complement strand
GGCTGGCAGGAATCGTCACGGCATAAAGTTCGGCTGACAGATCAGCAAGCGACGTCACAGGCTGAGTCACGGCAAATGTGTAATTGCCGGTGTGATCACTTTCATAGTCGGTATACACAGCCAAAATCTCGCCCGAAGCCGCCTGATGTGGGATGCGCGCGGAAATGCCTTCGGCAAAAAACTGTTGCCACAACGCGCCAATCCGCGCCGTGGCGGGATTCATTTCCTGCTGATTGTTGGTGCGAATCGAAATGCCTGCCGCCTGCATTTCGTTGCCGGTCATCAGATACGGTTTGGTCATGCGAGTGTCTTTCTGGAATTGCCTTTATGCGTCGCGCAATGCCGTAAGTTTGCGCGACGCCAGGACGGAATAAATGCGACGGATGTACCCGTCCGCATCCAGTTCAAAACTCAGCACAAGACGAGGCGCATAGCCCGGCCCCGCGCCAGGATTGAGCACATACAAGGCGGGCAATCCGTTCAGCGAACGAATTTCAAATTGCACCTGTCGCTCGGCTTTGGCCGCCTGACGAATCGCCGTCCCGTAAAATAGCGCCAGCTTGGCCCGGCCCACAATCGGCACGCGCGCAGCGTGAAATTCGCCGCCACCGTCGCTGAGTTGTCGCGCATCGTGTGCCAGCAACGCTTCGATCCCGGCAACGTCGTTGCGCGCCAGACAGCCCAGAAAGCTGGTCAGCGCCTGACGCGTACGTTCTTGCAACGACGCAGTCGGCACGACGCGCGCCCGGTCATAAGCATCCATCGCGCGGCGCGCACGATGATGCGTGGTTTTGACGTTCGGTTCAGAGATCGCCAGCGCATCAGCCGTTTCCCTGACCGAATAGTCAAAGACGTCGCGCAACAACAACACGGCGCGTTGTGTCGGCGTCAGCGCTTCGAGCGCCAGCAAAAACGCGAACGAGACGCTTTCGAGCAAATCGTAATGCGCCGCCGGGTTGCCGTGTTCGTCCACCGGTTCCACGGAAGGCGGCACGCTTTCGTCGCCCGTCTCAAACGGCGAAGGCAACCAGCCACCGTCATAAGGTTGCCGTTTGCGCCGTCGTAAGAAATCGCGTCCCAGATTGATGGCAACGCGCACCAGCCAGGGACGCCACGGCTCATCCGTGCGCGCGGGCGGATGCTTGAGTGCGCGCACAAACGTTTCCTGCACCAGATCATCGGCGTCAGCGGCGTTGCCCGTCATCCGATAACACAAGCCCCACAAAAAACGTTCGTGCGCTTTGAACAGGTTTTCGTCAATTGCACTTGCCATGCTCATTTCGATTCAACCTCAAGCGGCAGCCGAAAGCTCGTGGCGCGCGCCGATGATCAGCTCGGCAGCTTGCCTGGCGCTCGCAGCGCTCACATCTGTCAGCGAACCGGCTGGGCCGACCCAATCTCCCGCGACATACAAACCGGCAACGCCGGGAACAACCGGGCTGGGACGTCCTTTCAGTCCGCCTTGCGCCGCGGTCGTCAGTCCATGCGAAACCAACAAGCCCGGCAAAAAACGCCGATGGACGACCTGATCGCGCCAGCCCGGTTGCAGCAAATCGGTCAGCGCCTCCAATTCAAGAATCGCCTTCGGGTCGCTGTCCACACCGGTGGGCAGATATTTGGCCACGTGCAACAGCACGCCGCCCGCAGGCGCAAGTTTTGCCGCTGCCGAATGCACGGAAAAATACAGCGGCTGATCAATGCCGAGGGCAAACGTCACGTGCGTTTGCGGCAAGGATTTCAACGCCAAATCCAGACAAGCCGCGCGTATGGGCAACGCAGCTTGCGCCCAGGTGGGCAGCGGCGTTTGTTCAGGATGCGCAAGCAACGACGCCGCGGCTGTCGGCCCCGCAGCCACCACCACCGATGCTGCCGGATAAAATTCGCCGGTTTCTAACCGAACGCCGCGCACTTGCTGATCGTGTTCAATAGCGGCGACGCGTGCGCTGGTCACAATTTGCGCTCCGGCTTCTTCTGCCACTTTGCGCAATCCGTCAACCAGCGTTTGCCAACCACCATCCACATACAACACGCCGCCGCCAAAAGCCATTTGCAATTGCGCGAGCGCTGCGCCTGCGCTTTGCCGCGCGGGGTCATTGGCATACGACGCCACACGAAACAGAGCTTGCACCAAATCGCGCACGGTCGGTTGCTGGATTTCGCGTTCCAGCCATTGCGCCACTGTCAGATCATCAACTGCTCGCGCGTCAAATTTCTGAATCGCGCCGAGCAATTTTGCGGTTTCGAGTTTGCCAGCCAGTCCAAACAAGCTGGTCGTCAATAAAGAAACCAGTCCGCCCGGCAAAGTGTGTTTTTCGCCGTGCAAGATGGCGTATCCGCCAGAAGCGCCGGGCCGCCGTCCAGAAAACGGCACGCCGAGTTCGCGCAGTATTTGCACAGCTTCGCCCTGTTGAAAAAGCGCGTGCGGCCCCAGATTGAAATAAAACTCCTGCCTGATTTCGGTTGTCGCGCGTCCGCCCAGGGCGTGCGCTTTTTCAAACAAAACCACCCGCAATCCGGCTTTGGCCAAATAGGCCGCCGCCGTCAAACCGGCCAACCCGCCTCCCACGATGGCGGCATCCATTGTCAACAAACGATCATTCATTGTGTTCACCTCCTGCCCTGATCACGAACCGGCCTGAAAAAAGGTTACAGCGGCAGGAGATTTTTTCGCGGCTTGCGTGTGTTGAGCCGATCAATGAAGATACCGGCGATGCTCCCACACACTGTCGAACTCATCAACCGGCACGATGCGCTGACCGAACTCTGTGTACGGTTGCAACACGCCGACGCGCTGGCATTGGATATTGAAACCATCAATTGGTGGGATCGCGCGGCAGAACGCGTCGCGCTGGTGCAACTCGCCTTTCGCGAAAACGGCCAGACACACGTGGCCGTCATTGATACCCTGACCGATATTGATCTGACGCCGTTGCGTGCGCCGCTCGAATTGGGATTGCAACCCAAAGCCATCCACAACGCCAGTTTCGACGCCATCAAACTGGCGCGGCATTATCAAATTGCAACGTCACCGATTTACGACACGATGCTGGCCGCACGCCGCAGCGGTGAAAAACGCTGTTCGCTCAAAGCCCAGGCCGAAGCCCATCTCGGCATTCAACTGGATAAAACCGAGCAGCGCAGCGATTGGAGCCGCCGCCCTTTAAGCCAGGAACAATTGCGCTATGCCGCGCTCGACGCAGTTTGCACGCTCTGGCTGTACGAAAAACAACTCAGCCGCGGCTTGCGCGGAGATTATGAGTTGCGCGCGCGTCAGGAACCGCCCACTGACCGCTTGCCGTTTTTCGCGCCCAATGAAGTTACTGCGGCTGCGCCGTCAGTGATTCCGCCGGTGGTCTCACCAGTCATGCCGCCGACAGCGCGTCAGGAAGATGCGCTGACAGCCTCAGAATTAGACGCGGCAGCCCTGGCGTTGCTGGGCATCGTGACGGAATTGAGTGGCCGTTACAGCCCGGAGCAACTGGCGGTTTCGGTGGGCAGTGAACGCATCGGATTGGCAGGTTGGATCATTGATCGCGCGCTCGGCGCCGAAGCGGATTTGGACGAAACCAGCGCCAAACAAGCGCTCGCTTCGTTGTGCGAAAGCGGGCTGGTGCGCATCAGTCTTTCGCGCAGATTGGAAGCCACGGATGAAGGCGCAACGCGTTGGCGTGACACCAAACGCGCATGAAAAATTGGTCTTACCGTGCGGCCAAACAGACCAAATCGCGTCGGCCACGATTTGCTTGCGCCCTTCACACACCAGCAGTAGCATACGCGCGTCGCTCGGATCACTCGGACAATGCAACAAAACTGATCGCAACCAAACAGCACCCCTGAAGCGGTAGCCTGGAGGTAGTAGTATGAAGCATCCAAACGCTGTTTCTTTGGCCAAGCGCTTGCTGAGTACGCGCATCAAACGCCAACCTCTCACCGGCATCGAATCCGACATGCCACATCAGATCACTGACGAAGAGATCGCCTGGGCGCTCGACATCCTTGCCACACATCTGGACGCCTGTATGAAACAAGGCATCCACCCGGATTTATCCGAAGCGGTGGAAGACGCGCTTGATTTCGCCTTTCGACACGAAACCGCCTATGAGCCGATTCCGCTTGGCGTGCGCTGGCATTCTGCGCTGGTCGTCCTGAACGAACGGGACGCTGACTAGACAGTCTGGCAAGAGCTGGGCAGGTAATCCAAGAGCTGGGCAGGTAATCCTGGCAGGTTTTTCGATGACGCCGCTGGTTGATGCCTGTGCGCCAACCAGCAGCGCGGTATTTTGTCTTCGCCTTAGGCCAGATAGCGCGAAGTAAACAATTCGCGGTGATACAGTTCGTGCCCGGCAATGATGTACGCCAATGCCCGCGCCGTCACCGGGTTTTCGCTGGCGATGCCCATCTGTTCCCAGTCAACCGCACGCAAGTGTTTGAGCAGATGCAACGTCGCCTGACGCACGACCGCAAATTCCTCGATCAAATCCGCCAGCGTACGCGCATTGAAATCGCTGTGCGCGACAAAATCATCCTGTTCAAATCCGGCCAGCGCTGTTTTGTCGTGTCGGGCGATGCGCAACGCGCGATAGGCCATGATGCGTTCCGTATCAATCAAATGCCCAAGCGATTGTTTAATGCTCCATTTGCCGGGCGCATAAGCGTGCCAGCCTTTCTCTTCGGGAATGGCGCGCAACAGCGCCAGGGTTTCATTTATCTGTGACGCCAGCGTGGCAACGATGTCGCCTTCGGGCACCAGCGTTACATATTTGCCGTAATACGGCGCGTATTCTTCAGTTCCGGGTTTGGTTGTCATGCGTTTGCTCTCCTTTTCAAAAATTTAAGGCCAGCGCCTTGCGCAATTGCCGAATTTGATCTGCGTGTCCGTGCGCGTGCGCCGCATAAATGCGCAGCCAATCTTCGGCGGTGTAACGACCGCTTTCGCTATGCGTGCCCTCGCACAGCCAATCGTCGTCAGTCATCAAATGCAACAATTGGACGGTGGTGGCGCGCGCACTTTTGAAAGCTTCGAGCGCGGGCGCAATGTCGCGTTGGTTATATTGCAAGCGCGTGGCAAACAAATCCTGATCGTAGCCTTGGATGACCGGGCGGTCTTCGACCAGCAAGCGACGCAACCGGATGGCGCTGGTCATTTCGCTATCGGCCAGGTGCTGTACGATTTCCGCCGCGCTCCATTTGCCGGGCAACGGATGCGCCGTAAGCGTTTCCGGCGTGAATCCTGCGAGCGCTTGCATCACTTCTTCGTAGCCAGCAGCGTATGTGGCAATCAATTCGCTTCGCTCTGCGGCTGTCATAACTTCTCCCTCCGAGTCTGCTTGATTCTATTTTCGGCTAGTTGTTTTTCGCGCCGCGCGCATATTGCGACACGTGTGCGGGCACCGCGGCATCAGCCGCCATGTACGGATCAGCAATGGGCGGCAATGTTTGTACGCGCAACGGCAATTCTCCTGCCCAGACAGGCACAATCATGTCTTCTTCGTCGTCTTTGGGCGGACCGGTGCGTACCTTTGCTGAAACTTCTTCCAGCTTTACGGCAAGCACGGTCGTCGCCTTCAGTTCCTGTGCATTGGGCTCACGTACTTCCGCCCAGCGACCAGGAATGATGTGCTCGGTGATAGCTTCTAAGGCGGTCATCTTTCCCGCGTCATCTGCGACCAGCGTCGCCGTGCCAAAAATGACCACCGAGCGGTAATTGATCGAATGGTGAAATGCCGAACGCGCCAGCACCAGTCCGTCCACCAGAGTGGCTTCAACACAAACAGGAATGCCGCCTGTCAGCGCGCGCAGCATGCGACTGGCTGCCGAACCGTGTATGTATAGCGTGTCATCAATACGGCCAAAACTGGTTGGAATGACGATGGGCTGTTCATCCACGACAAAGCCTACGTGACAGATGAAGGCTTCATCCAGAATTTGATAGACCGTTTCACGGTCGAACGCGCCGCGATCAGGCAGGCGGCGCAATTTGGTTTTTGCTGTTGGGGTAAAAGTTTCCATGTATGTTTTGCTCTCAAAGCATCGTTTGCGTTTGGGTGATGATTGCCACCAGCTTGCGGCACTACGCTTCGATCTGGTGCAGACAAAAAATTGCGCCATCTTGATACCGTGAAAAGTGGACTTGTCCAAGTGCCAATTTTGTGTTGGCATACCAGTCCACTTTTTCGCGGGCCACAAAGCCGCCAAGCAGGAGAACCGACATGGATTTGGTTATTTCGCTGGAAAGCAACAACGTGTTGCCATTGCACCGCCAACTGTATGAAGAATTGCGACGGGCGATTCTATCCGCGCGGTTGCGGCCCGGAGAGCGGTTGCCTTCGACGCGTGCGCTGGCATCGTCGCTGGGCATTTCGCGCGCAACCGTCACACAAAGTTACGAACAACTGATCAGCGAAGGCTATCTGCAAGGCGTGGTCGGTTCTGGCACGAAGGTATGCGTGCAGTTGCCGGATGAACTATTGCGCACGGCTCCGGTCAAAGCGGCGGCGGCCCCTCAACAACAACGCAAACCGCAACTGACTCGCTATGGACAAAGCCTGGATGACAGTGTGCCGCTGGAACCGCCCGAACCGGAATTGCCGATCAACTTCAAATCAGGCCGTCCGGCGTTGGAAGAATTTCCGCTGACGCAATGGCGGCGGTTGCTGTTGCGTCATTGCCGTTCCGATCAAGCCGCCCTGCTGGATTATGCGACCAACTTGCGTGGCTTGCCAGAATTGCGGCACGCCATTGCCGAACACGTCGCGCGTTCGCGCGCGGTGCGCTGCACAGCAGAGCAAGTCATTATCATCAATGGTTCACAGCAAGCGATTGACCTGATCACCAAATTGCTGATCGAACGCGGTGACACCGTCGCAGTCGAAAATCCCGGCTATCTGGGCGCACGGCGCGCCTTTCTGGCGCAAGGCGCAAAACTGCAACCGATTCCCGTGGATGAAAACGGCATCGTGGTCGAACGTTTGGCAGCGCTGCCGCCGCAACTGGTCAAATTGGTTTATGTCACGCCGTCACACCAATTTCCGACCGGCGTCGTGTTGCCGCTGGCGCGACGACTGGAATTGCTGCAATGGGCCGAAACGAACGGCGCGGTCATTATCGAAGACGATTACGACAGCGAATTCCGCTACGACAGCCGTCCGATTCCTGCTCTGCAAGGCCTGACCGAAAACGCCAACGTGCTGTATGTCGGCACGTTTTCTAAAGTGCTCTTTCCTTCGCTGCGCATCGGCTATTTGGTGGTGCCGACGTCGCTGACGCATGTGTTTGCGCGCGCACGTTGGATTGCCGACCGACAAACACCCACGCTGGAACAACTGGCGTTGACCGATTTCATTCGCGAAGGCCACCTTGACCGTCACTTGCGCCGCATGCGCACACTTTATGACAAACGACGCCAGGTGCTGGTGCGCGCCTTGCGCCATCATTTCGGCGAACGCGTCAGCATCCTGGGTGAAAATACCGGCATGCATTTGATGGTGCGCTGGCAAACAAAATTGCCCGCCGAGGAACTGGTGCGCCGCGCCGCCGAAGCGGGCGTCGGCATTGTCAGCGCCGCGCTCTATTACCTGGAGCGCGCTCCGCAAGATGAATTTGTGTTGGGGTATGCCGGGCTGAGCGAACGTCGTATTCAAGAAGGCGTACGCCGTCTGGCCAAGATTTTGAGCTGACAAGCGCGGCAGCGTTCAGCAAAAGCAGCGCGGACATGCCAGCCGCGCGAAAAATGCCGCATCCCTGCAAAATTGTAATGTGAGACTTCCTATGCGACTTGCCGCAAAAAACCTTGCCTGAAAACACAAATTGAGTAGTATTTACGCGGCTGTGACTGGCGCTCTCGCTGCTGTTCACCGCCACACAGGCAATCCAAGCAATCGCAACCAGAAATTCAAACATTCAACCGCAACGCCAGTCAGTCGCCTGAACCTTATCAGGCGCAGGCCGCAACAATTATGACGCAAGAGTCTGCTAAACCAGTCAGCTCCCCAACCCCTGTAGTATCCGCATGATCATCATCCCAGCCATTGATTTGCGTGGCGGGCGTTGTGTCCGGCTCACGCAAGGGCAAGCTTCCGCCGAAACGGTCTATGCCGAAAACCCCATCAAGATTGCCAAACGATGGTATGACGAAGGCGCAGAGATGTTGCACATCGTCAACCTGGATGCGGCGCTGAACAAAGACGACACCGAAAACCTCAAGGCGCTGGAACGCATCCTGTACGAGGTTAATATTCCGGTGCAGTTCGGCGGCGGCGTGCGCACGATGGACGATGTACGGCGCATTGACGAATTGGGCGCTACGCGCATCGTCATTGGCACCACCGCCATCGAAGACCCCATCTTGTTGCAAAACATCATTGATGAATTCGGCTCGACCATCGTCGTCGGTATTGACGCCCGCGAAGGCAAAGTCGCGTTGCGCGGTTGGGAAAAGCTGTCAAACATCAATGCCATTGATTTCGCCCAGAAAGTGGCGGAACTCGGCGTGGAGCGCATCGTCTATACCGACATTTTGCGCGACGGGATGCTCAGCGGCATCAACCTGGACGCCACCCGTGAAATCGCCGAAGCCAGCGGCTTGCACGTAACGGCTTCGGGCGGCGTCGCGTCACTCGACGACATTCACGCACTGAAGGCTCTGGAGTCATCCGGCGTGGACAGCGTCATTGTCGGCAAGGCACTCTACGAAGGCGTCTTCACCCTGGAAGAAGCCCTCGACGCCGCCGAATCGGACGAAGCAGACGAATAAGGCCCCCCCAACCAAGCCAGCAATAGCTCGCGGGAAACAGCATAGTTGTGCCGTTTTTGAGGGCGCGCGCCATATTCTCATCAGGGTATTGCGTCATCAGCCGAAGAGTTGCGCAACTGGTCATACAACCATGATTTGGCAAAGGTCCAATCGCGTTTTACCGTGGAAATGTCTTTGCTTAAAGCCGAAGCCACTTCTTCCAACGTCAAACCGCCGAAGTAACGAAACACCACCACGCGCGCGGCACGAGGATCAATGCGTTCCAGTTCCTGCAGCGCATCATCAAGCGCGGTGATTTCCGGCGCATCCGCACTGGCTTGATCATATTCCGCCTCATCCAACGCGACAGAAAGATGATCGCCGCTGCGCCGTTTGCGCGCCTGATCCACCAGAATAAAGCGGACCTGTTGTGCGACGACCGCAAAGAAATGCACCCGATCTTTCCAGAGCACCGGGGTGTTCGATCCGAAAATGCGCACATAGGCTTCATTAACCAGTTCAGTCACCTGAAATTTGTGGCCCGGTTTTTCCCGGCGCAAATGTTTGGCGGCAATGCGTTTCAAATCCGGGTAGACCCGCGCAAGCAATTCGGCTTCGGCCTCTGTATCGCCGTCTGTGATGCGATGTAAAAGTTGGGTGATCTCGTGATTGTCTGCCATAAAACCTGACTGTTCCTTTCCGCAGGTGCGCCGCCGTCAGAAAAATTTTCAGCGCGTGAGCCGAAACCTGTGTCCCCTGCGCTTTTTCCAGTGCAGCAAGAATTTTCTGTTCCGACATTCGTGCGCGGAGCTACAACCTCCGCCACAGATTCCGAATTTTCCTAAGGTGCCTGACATGACTCTCTTTCGTACACTCGCAATGACGCTGTGCTGTTTGTCGCTGTTGGCAGTTTCCACTTGGGCGCAATCAGACAAAGACGCAATTGAGATTCAAAACCGCTACCAAACAGGACAAACACCTGGTGTGCAGGTGACCATTTGCCTGCAACAGGCAGACGGGTCGCTGCGGCCGGTAGAACCGGAACACGAGTTCCGACAAGGTGATCGGGTCAAATTCAAACTCGAAAGCAATTTTCACGGCTTTCTGTACATTATCAATCACAACGCCAGTGACAAACAGCAACTGATTTTTCCTGCGGACAAAGAATCAAACGCCATCGCGCCCGGAACCACCTATCTGTTGCCGCGCACCTATGATCTGGAATTCGACGAAAAAGCCGGGTTTGAAACCTTGCAAGTCATCGCGGTGGTTCAACGCTTGCCAGTCTTTGAGGCGGCGGTCAATCAGCCCGACGGAACACTGACGCAAGCTCAGATGGACGCCGCCGCCAGGTTTTGGCGTGACCTGACGCCCCATCAGGCGGGCATCACCGCCGGCGAAATTGCGCCCCCTGCCGATGACAAAGACCAGAGCGATTCACGCAACCCCGCGTTTGATAAAAAGAAAAAGACCACCACCGTGCTCTCTTCCCTCAACAAAGGCTCAGACAAACAAGGGGGCAAACAAAATTCCAGCGGTCAGGG
The DNA here is from genome assembly GCA_016789605.1 of Acidobacteriota bacterium. GTDB lineage: Bacteria > Acidobacteriota > Blastocatellia > RBC074 > RBC074 > RBC074. The sequence goes on along the minus strand of JAEUQO010000088.1, from coordinate 13,856 downwards.
GGCGGCACTGGGTATCAAGTTGAAAAGCGCTGGTTCACGCCGCTAAGCGAACGCTATTCAGCATGCCAAAATGAAATTTCGTGAGAAACGATTCGCGGAGCGTCTGCCAACGAAAGCGCGGCTTGATAGTGTCCTTTGATCGGCGGGTCGGCGAAACGAGCAACAAACGATTGCTCCTGCAAAAACTGGCGCAGCTCTGCCGCATATCGTCCTTGTATGCGCGTATAGGGCATATTGACCTCTTCCCACGGGTCCACCTTCAGCCCTTTTTTCAAAATTGCGGCGGGTACGATATCTACCAGCGACCAGCTCAGCCAGTCAGGCACATACACGGCGATGAAAGTTTGCTTGCCTGGCTCATCGTTTTCATAGGGAATCCACACGTTTTCGGGGACGAGCAACTCAACATCAGCCTGCGCTTGTTGCGGCGGCTGGCCGGGACGCGGATTCGTCCAAACCAATGCCTTGTCTCCCTCAACAAAAAACAAATAGCAGTCGCCGGAAAATGGCAACGTCACGGCAAGCCGAATTTTATCGCCTGCGCGCACCGGTTCATTTGGCTGTAAAACGCTTTCCACTCCGCTGCGGTTTCGTTTGAGGATGCGATATTGCAAATGCCCTGATTTCAGCGAAGTGGCTGTGGCAACAGAAGCAGTTGCCACAGCTTGTTCTGTGGTCGGCAAAACGCTCTTGGTCGTGTCGCGTTTCAGCCACCAGCGTGCGCCCCACAATCCGAGGACAACAAGTGCAGCAATGAGCAACCCCGACACAAGACGCCGGGTAAGGCGCGGTTGTTCAGCCAGTTGTCCGCGCAAACAAGCCTGAGCGAAATCTGCCGCCAATGCCTGAGCACTTTGTTGTCGCGCAGCAGGGTCTTTTGCCAACGCCCGTAACACAACCGCCGACACCGCAGGCGGAATTTGCAATTCCGGGCGAACCTGATGTGGCGCTGCCGGTTTGCTGTGCACGTGCTGCGCCAACACCGCCAGATATGAATCACTGGTAAATGCTGGCGCGCCGGTCAGCATTTCGTAAATCACCATCCCCAGCGAATACACGTCAGCGCGCGCATCAATGTCTGCCTGTCCTGCGCCAACCGCTTGTTCGGGCGACAAATATCTGACCGTGCCCAAAATCGTGGCTGTCTGTGTTTGTGCCGTGGTGGTTTGCTGTTGCAGCTTGGCGATCCCGAAATCGAGAATCTTGACCTGTAGCTGCCCGTGATCTTCGCTGATGATCAGGTTTTCTGGCTTGATGTCGCGATGAACGATGCCGTGCGCGTGTGCTTCAGCCAAGCCGGCGCAAACTTGCGTGACGATGGCTTGGGTTTCGTCCAACGACAAAACGCCCTGTTGCCGCAACCGTGCGCGCAAACTTTGTCCCGGCACAAATTCCATCACCACATATGGCTGTTCATCCAGCGTGCCGCCATCGAGCAAGCGGGCGATGTTCGGATGTTCCAAATCCGCCAGAATCTGACGTTCTCGCCGAAAGCGCTGCCGTTCCTGATCGTCTGCGCCCGCAGGCAGTAACTTGATGGCGACTTGTTTGCGAAATTCACCATCGGCGCGCGCTGCCAAATAAACCACGCCCATACCGCCGCGCCCCAATTCACGCACAACTTGGTAAGCGCCAACTCGTTGTCCGGTCAGATCGAGTGTGGGCGCATCGGCAAGCTGCGCCAGGATTGGTGTTTCGATGAAATCATCGGCCTCACCGTGCGCGCGCAACAACCGCTCGACCGCCGCGCGCAGCTCTTCATTTCCGCCACAGGCCTGCGCCAGCCAGGCGGCGCGTTCAGTTGCCGTCTGCGCCAACGCTTCGTCAAACAGCGCTCGCACCTGTTGCCAATCCATTTCGGTCATGCCTGTTTTCGTGGATGTTTGTCGGCGCTGCGCGATATGGCGCAAGCCGAAGATGAAATTGCGATGCGGCCTAGATTCTCTCTATCAACACCGTTCGTCAAATCCTGCGCTCGCTTTCTCTCTCGCCTCACGAGACAAGATCGACTTTTATTTTCCTGCGTGAGCCATTTTCGCCAAACGCTTCGCTTTGGGTTATGACAGTCGGCAAAACCTTCCTGCCGCTGCCATCAGTGCAATGCATTTACAGACCCGATCCACGGAAAGGAGCTTACGCTTATGTTTTCCCCGTTTACCCAACGACGCGCACTGCGCACTGCGGTGCTTGTCCGCCGTTCGTATGCGTACGCGCTGCCATTGTTTTTGTTGGCACTTCTCTCAGCCCTGTTGCTCACCACGCGCTTTCACAGTCGCGCGGCCGGGCCTGAACAAACCAATCTTTTGCAAAATGGTAGCTTCGAAGCTGGGCCCGTCGGCCTGGCACTGACGTCAATTCCTGGCTGGATGATCACACGCGGCAACGTAGACGTGTTGTCCGGTTCACCGTCAGACCCGTTGGGCGTGTGGCAACAAGCCGCCGATGGCGGCAAAAGCCTGGACCTGAATGGGACGCCCGGCGTGGGCACAATCCGGCAAAGTTTCGCCACCGAGGCTGGTCGCCAATACGTCTTGACAGGCTGGGTCGCACATCATTACGGCACGTCTGAAGCCGGGGCCAATGTTTACGTCAACGGTATTCCGTTGACGGCGCTGTATCACAACACGCCCAATGCGCAGGGCAATTTGCGCTGGGCGTCGTTTTCCCGTGAATTTACGGCCACCTCATCCACTACGACGCTGACGCTCGAAGATCGCAATCTGGCAGGGTACGAATTTGGCGGCACCTTGCTCGATGGCTTGGCTGTCACACCTGCCGCACCACAGACGACGGTGACGGTTCTGGATCAGCGTATTGCTGCCCAGGTCGTAAGCAACAATTGCGTAGCACCACAAAGCAAAACCGTATTTGCGCCAACTGACGCATACGTCTTCCATTGGACGTCCTTCACCGGCATTCGTGTAAACGATACGATTCGCTGGGAGTTCATCCAGCCAAACGGCAGCGTCTATTTCGCTAATCAAGAGACGTTTACCTTCAGCGGCAGCGGTTGCGCCTGGGAAGGCATTCAGATTGCGGGTCAGCCAGCAGCGCAGTTGCCAGGCAATTGGCAGGTGCGCGTAATTTACAACGGCAGTTTGTTGTTGACCGGACAATTCACCATCAGCGGTGTGGTAACGCCTCCGCCGCCCACCGTCGGCGCCGCCATCATCATTGACGGAACCGATGCCAATGACCACGGCAGCGCGTCAGGCGGAAAGAACGTACGCGGCTGGCTGTATATGCAAAAGGCGCTCGAAAGCCTGGCCAGCATGGTGTCGCCCGGTACGGCCAAAGTCGTGGTTGATCTGGGAACCTCCACCGGTGAAGCACGCCGCGCGATAGATTCTGCTTTCAATTTGTCGTCGCTAAAAAACACCGGCTGGACGCTGAACCACGTAGATGGCGCAGCCAACATCACAGCCTGGCTGACCAGCTTATCAACCGCAAACACAGGCATTCTGTACCTGCCAACGTATAACCTGACCAGTGGTGATTTAGAGGCGGACGAAATGACTGCCATCAACGCCCAAGCCACCCAGATCGCCAATTTCGCCAATCGCGGATCAGGCAACGGCGGCGCACTGTTTGCGATGGGCGAAGTCAACACCGGCAGCGAGGCGCGCGCCTGGGGTTGGTTGCGTGCATTATTTCCCGGCCTGAATTTCGTACAGGTCGCGTCCGGGTCTGACCTGGTGTTGACGCCAGACGGCGCAGCGGCGTTTCCGGGTCTGACCGATCCTGATTTGCAATTGGCCAGTGGCGAACTCTGGCACAACCACTTCACCGGCGAACTCGGCACACTCAAAGTGCTGGCCACCGCACCAGACAGCGACCGGGTAACGCGCAACGTCATCATCGGCGGCATCGGCATTGTCATTCCACCGTCAACCTGTCCTTCCCTGTCCAGCTTCGGCCCGACCAGCGGCCGTGCAGGCTCGACAGTCGTTCTCAATGGCAACAACCTGCTGGGCGTAAGCGCCGTGAAATTCGCCAACAACGTGTCAGCCAGTTTCACCGTCAACAGCAACACGCAACTGACGGCGACGGTTCCCAGCGGTGCGCTCACCGGCCCGATCACCATCAGCAAACCAAACTGCCCGGACGTTTCGACCACCGCTCCGTTTGTGGTCGCCGCTGATACACGTTTGGTGCGAGTTGGCTGTGGCAGCGCACAACCCGGCGGCACGTTAACCTTGCCGCTCGAACTAACAGCACAAGGCAACGAAAACGCATTGGGGCTTTCGCTAAGTTTTGATCCCGTATTGCTCAGCAATCCACAAATCACACTCGGCACTGACGCGCCGTTTGCCCAGCTCAACGTTAACAACAACCAGGCAAGTCAGGGGCGCATCGGTTTGGCCATTGCGCTCCCCAGCGGACAAACCTTCGCGCCCGGCACGCGGCAATTTGCGCGGGTGAGCTTCCGCGTAGCAACCATCTCGCAAAGCACAGCCACTGCGGTGCAGTTTGCCGACACGCCAATTCGCCGCCAGGTCGCGAGTGCGAATGCAGAGTCGCTGTCTGCTGAATACCAGGGCTGCAGTTCGATTTTTATCGAAGCCAACAACGGTTACGAAGGCGACGTCACACCGCGCCCCACGGGCAAAAACGACGGCTCCATTTCGATCACTGATTGGGTGTTGGTGGGCCGCTTTGCCGCCGGTTTGGAAATCGCTGCCAATGGCGGAGAGTTTCAACGCGCGGATTGCGCACCACGCACGGAAAAAGGCAACGGACAGATTTCGGTCGTGGATTGGGTACAAGCTGGCCGCTATGCCGCGGGCCTGGACGCCCCCGAAAGAGCAGGTGGCCCGACTGCGCCCACGGCGTTGTTCTCTGCTCCGGGTGAAACGTCGGCAGACCTGAAAGCCGCGCCAGAGGTTGTCGCGCACGGACGTCATTTGCGCGTGCGCGATACCACATTGCAGCGTGGTCAGGCGGGTGACATCGCCATCGAAATTGAAGCCGAAGGCGATGAAAACGCATTTGGCATTAGTTTGGAATTTGACCCGGCAACGCTGAGTTTTGTCTCGGCGGCGGCAGACAGCGCGCTGGGCAACGCGTTGCTGAACGTCAACCAAAGCCAATTGGCCAGCGGCCGTCTGGGGTTGGCGTTGGCCCTGCCCGCAGGCGTAACGCTCAAAGAAGGAACGCGAACGCTGCTGCGCGTTCGTTTTACGGCTCTGTCCAGCAGCAATGCCAACGACACAACAGTGCGGTTCAGCGATCAACCGATCCGGCGACAATTGGCTGATGCCAGCGCCAATGCGATTGCCGGTCATTATGAAGACGGCGCGATCAGCATCGGCAACCTCGTGACCAGCGTTTCAGCCGCCAGCTTTCAGGCCGAAGCCGCTGCCGAATCTATCCTGGCGGCTTTCGGCACGAAGCTCGCGCGCGAAACCGCCAGCGCAACACAATTCCCGTTGCCGACAACACTGGCCAACACCTCTGTTACGGTCAAAGACAGCCTGGGTACGCAACGGCCCGCGCCGCTCTTTTTCGTTGCGCCAGAACAGATCAATTACCTGCTGCCGCCCGGCACAATGCCAGGCGCAGCCACCGTCACGGTCAGCAGCGCCGATGGAATAACAGCCACCGGTACCATCAATGTGACCGCCGTTGCCCCCAGTTTGTTCACCGCTAATGCAAACGGGCAAGGCGTTCCGGCAGCGGTGTTGCTGCGCGTCAGTGCAAGTGGCGAACAACGCTACGAACCGGTCACGCAATTCGATGCCGCGCAAAATCGTGTGGTTCCGGTTCCCATCATCTTGCGGGCGGAAAGCGAACAACTATTCCTACTGCTTTTTGGTACGGGAATGCGCCACCGCACCAGCTTGCTGGCCACCTCGGCGCGCATCGGCGATTTGCCCGTCGAAGTGCTCTATGCTGGCGCACAAGGCAATCTGGCTGGACTTGATCAGCTCAATTTGCGTTTGCCGCGCACGCTGGCGGGACGCGGTCTGCTAAATGTGCAGGTCACGGTGGATGGGCGCAGTACCAACACCGTCCAACTCGCGTTTGCCTCCACACCTTGAAACCAGCACAGGCGCGCGAAGTAGGCCTACCACTTCGCGCGCCCGCAAGATTTTCCCGCGACCTTCCGTCAGCGCCGCCCATCCAAATTGGCCCATTCACCAGATTGAATAAAGCTGGCCCAGTAATACGGATGCGCGTGTATCCGCCCTCTGAGCATTTGCAACTGTACCTCTCGCAATGCTTCACCTCGCCCCTCACCGCGCAATAACCGCTCGTAATATGTGGCCATCAATTCTTTTGTACCTCGGTCAGAAACACGCCACAGACTCATGACTTGGCTTTCTGAACCGGCCAGCACTAAGGCTCGGCGTAATCCATACACACCATCCCCATTGCGAATTTCCCCCACCCCCGTATCGCACGCTGACAACACAACCAGTTTCGTTCCCCACAAATCCAACCCTGCAACTTCCAGTGCAGACATAATGCCATCGTCATCACCGGGTTTATGCAAATTGGCTCCTGCCAACGCCAATCCCGAACGCAAATATGGTTTCACCACTCTACCACCGTCCCTGGTAGCCGTAGCAATCATTGAATCGTCTTCCTTGTCTGTACCGACCAGATCATTGACGTCCTTAAGAAAGAATCCGTGCGTGGCCACATGTAAAATGCGCGGATGCTTAACCTTTTTGAGTGCAACTTCGTTGGCAGCGCTCTTTGTCAATAATACCGCCGCGGGAATCAACGATTTGATCGCGGCGGCTTCGCCTGCAGTCCCTGGCAGCGGACTGAAATAAGCCTTTGCCAGTAACTGCGCCGGGTCATCAACCAAGGTAGCAGGCTGAGACTGAATCCGCGGCACAGGTTTAAGGTCTCGTCTGCCAGAAACGGCTGTCGTGACTTTTTTGCCGAAAGAGGGGTCTGCCAAAACAACCGCATCGGTCATCGTCGTTGAATCGCGTGGTGACCGAGTTTGTAATCGCAACAAATCACGCCCGCTGGTCAAATAGTTGATTGAATAATGATGGACGAGATGCTCGCCAGCCTCATCAACCAACGCAGCAAACGGCAGCAGGTTGAGTGCGCCATCTGGCGAAATCAGTAGTTTCCTCGTCGTACCAAGCTGAAGTCTCATCGGCTTCATCACCCGGTCATACACAATGCGCGCTAGTTGATTCACATCTCGTCGGCGTCTGTTTTGCAAAGCCTGTCGCCACTGCTCAATCGCCTGATCAATAGGCGCAGCCAGCCCCAAATCTATCAGCGTCAGTTCCCCTTGAGCCGTGGCTAAATAAGCGCTGTAACGCGCAGGCTGCATCTTGGCAGTCGTGGCGCGGATGGGCACGTAACGTACGATTTCAATGAGCGTGGTATCCGCCGGAAGCAATCGCCGGATATCTGCGGGTGAGACAGGGCGAATCAGCTCACGCAAAGGCTCACTACGCCTAGCAATTTCTGCCTCAATTTGTTCAAACCGCTCTTCATACTGTTTCAATCGCGCCTGATAAGCAGCACCATCAGTTTGGTTGCCCTTGTTGAGAACCCAAGTCGCCAGTTGCGTACGCGCCGTAGCCAGTTCCGTCAATAACGCTTGGTCTTGCGCTGAAGCTCGTTGCCGCAAGACAGCGATGCTGTCAAACATTGTGTCAAGTACACGCCCTTTGTGGCGTAAAAGTGCGGTAAAGGCGAGCTCCAATGCGTGCGCATTCTTGGGGGCTGATTGAGCGTTCAGCGTCAGCGCCACATCAATCAATTGAGAGTAACGACTAAGCGAAAGAAGTTTTTGCCGCTCAGACCCGTTGGCCAGATTCCGTGTCAGGTGTTTTTCATAGAGGTTGAGCGCGCGCTCCAGTGTAACTATAGCCGAGGCAAGATCACCTTTGGCGCGATGCATTTCTGCCATTCCCTGCAACGCATCCAGCAAAAGTAAGTCCTCTGCCCCCCATCTCTCTTCAACTCTAGTAATGACACGCTGATAAAAATCGCGGGCTTTCGCAAAATCATTCTTGGCGCGATATAGGTCGCCCAGGTTCGTCAGTAAGGTCAAGCGCGGACGCCCAAATTTTTCGCTGACTGTCAGCGCATTCAGGTAATACGCTTCGGCTTTGTCATAATCACCTTTGCGTTCGTAAATGAAGCCCAAATTCAGATCCACTAGCGCAGTATCTGGATTCTCCCGTGCTTCGGGCACCTCAAACTGCTTTTTGGCGCGTTGCAACACAGTGACAGCCTTATCAAATTGCCCGGTCGTGACATAGAGGCTGCCGAGATCAAGCAGGAACATGGCGACTTGCCCTGGCCTATAGGCAGGATTGTTGTCCAGTACTGCCACCGCATTCAAAAAGAGCGTTTCTGCCTTGGCGTAATCGCCCCACATTTTGTACATCTCGCCAAGATTGATGACGGCGGTAATGGGATACACCGTGGCAGAGCGCTCCCAGATGCTCAACGCGCGTTGTAACAATGGCTCAGCTTTGGCGAAATACTCCATATCTTTATAGAGATTCCCCAACGTAAAATAGGCCCATCCCAGATCATTGGCATCTACGGCAGGTAATTTTTCCATCGTCGTCAGCGCCCGGCGAAAAAAAATCTCTGCGTTCCGGTTGTCATCCAAGGCCAAATAAAAATCACCCAGCCGACTCAGTGAACGCGCAACCAACGCGTGCTCTGCGCCAAAAATTTTCTCGCGCAGCGCGAGCACCTTTTCTGTGACTGAAATAGCCGAGCGATAATCATGTTTAACCAGCAGATTGCTCACCGTGACGTTCAGCAATTCCACTTCAATCAAAGCACGATCCTGGTCGTTGGCAGGCGATAAGCGACAGTTTCTGATTTCGTATTTGGCCGCCTTTGCCTCTTTCTCTAATGACCTTACCTCTAGCCGGTAAACGCCGTCGCTGGCAGCATAGAGATGCAACGTCTCCGTACTCTCTGAGCCATAGGGATTATCAATTTCAAGCAGCTCTTTTCCGTCCGGCCCAATTACCGCCAAGACCACATCTATTCCAAGTTGCTCCAGCAGTAAGTGCAAATATTCGCCCTTACTCAGGGCCAACTCGTAACGATGTGTCTGGCCACCAGCTATTTCCCGAGTAAGCGGTCTTACTAACCCTGGAATGCGATAATCACTGGCACGCCCGGCTCTCGTCGCTTGTATGTGTAGTTGATATCCTCCAGCTGCGGCTTTGGCATTCACGGCACGAATCTCAATTTGATATGTGCCCGCAAGTTCGGTCAGTACGGCAAACGCCTCTTCTCCATATGTGCCATTTGGACTATCTATAACGAACAGTCTTGTTCCATCAGGGGCAAACAGGGTCACCGCCACATCCACACCGCGCTGGTCAGCAACAATGTTCAAAAGCTGGTTTGCGGCAAGCTCTAACGGGAAGATGTGGCGCTCGCCTCCTGCCAATTCGCGCTCAATCAGTTTGCCAATCTCGATTCGCCCTCCTGTTGGCTGTTCTACTGTCGGCCTGTCTTTCTGTGCGTTGACCGCCAGCGGCCAGCCTAAACTTAGCAGCAGAATCAAAACGACAAGCTGTCCTCGCCCTCTAGTAGGCGCACAGGTGTTCCAAACAGCAGCGAAAGAAATCCATAAACGGACACGCATTTTCAGCCCCCTGGATTCAGTAGAACAACGACAATGTCGCGCAGTCGAAGATACGACCACAGATTGATAGAACATCTGGCGGTCACAATTACCGCAAGCCAATGGCGAAAAAGATTATAGTCAACCGGAGACCTCCCTGACCTAATAATGACGAGGGATCGTCACCAGCTTGTCGCGTGGCCTGGATCCCCACGACGACGAAAGAAGACAAAACGACCATTCGGACCGTCTTTGCCTGTAAGCAGTTCAACAACTAACTGCACGCAAAGACGGCCCAATTGCGCCTGGTGCGTACGCCAAAGGCCTTTGCCTGCCCTGCGCGTGGCAAGCGCCTGCGCCTGCCATTTCCCCCGTAGCTTCCGCCGACGCAGCCCGCCGCCAACAGCGCCCGCTTGAACATTGCTCTGGCTTCGTGCTATTTGATTCGCCTTTTGCAACGGCCTGCCAAGTGTTTTATGGTGATCCTTTGGCAATTGGTGGCAATTGGTGGCAATTGGTGACAATTGGCGTCGTTTGGCTGGCAATCCACAGCAGTTGGTATCAACTTATGTCTAAATCACTCGTAATCGTCGAATCGCCGTCGAAGGCGAAAACCATCAACAAATACCTGGGCAAGGAGTTTAAAGTCCTCGCCTCGGTCGGCCACATCAAAGACCTGCCCAAAAAAGGTCTGGGGGTGGATATCGAAAACAACTTCGAGCCGACCTATGAGGTAATGCCCGGCAAAGAAAAAGTCGTCAAAGAAATCAAAGACGCCGCCAAAGACGCCGAAACTGTATTCATCGCGACTGACCCTGATCGCGAAGGCGAAGCCATTGGCTTCCATCTGGCCGAAATCGTCACCAGCGGACGCGGGCAAGGCAAAAAGCCGATCTTCCGCGTGATGTTCAACGAAATCACCAAGGCCGCAGTACAAGAAGCCTTCAAACATCCCAGCGCTATTGATAACAACCTGGTGGATGCGCAACAGGCGCGCCGCGTGCTGGATCGCCTGGTCGGTTACAAAGTCAGCCCGCTGCTCTGGGACAAAGTCCGGCGCGGTTTGTCTGCTGGCCGTGTGCAAACCGTCGCAGTGCGACTGGTGGTCGAACGCGAACGCGAAATCCGCGCCTTCGTCAAAACCGAATACTGGTCCATCATCGCCAACCTGGGCGCACAAGTGCCGCCCGATTTCGACGCGCGGCTTTACAAAATTGAAGACAAGACGGTCAAAACCAGCGGCTTTGATGACGGCATCAAAAAAAGCGAAGTTCACATCAAAGATCAGGACACGGCGCAAGCGATCCTGAACGAACTGGAAGGCGCGCGTTATGTGGTGTCGGAAGTCGGCACCAAAGAAAAAAAGCGCAACCCCGTGCCGCCGTTTATCACCTCGAAACTGCAACAGGAAGCCTCGCGCAAGCTGCGCTTTTCGGCCAAGCGCACCATGCAGATTGCGCAAAAGCTGTATGAGGGCAAAGAGCTCGGCAAAGAAGGCGCGGTCGGTTTGATCACGTATATGCGTACCGATTCGACGCGCGTCGCCGAAAGCGCCTTGCACGAAGTTCGCGATTTCATCGGCGGACATTACGGGCCGAATTATCTGCCCGAAAAAGCCGTGCACTACCGCTCGAAAAAAGACGCGCAAGACGCGCACGAAGCCATTCGCCCGACGTCTGCCGAACGCACGCCCGACAGCGTTGCGCCCTATTTGGACAAAGACGAACTGGCGCTTTACCGCCTGATCTGGCAACGCTTCGTGGCGTCACAGATGATGCCCGCGATTTTTGACCAAACGACGATTGATATTTCGGCGGGCGACAAATATCTGTTTCGCGCGACGGGGTCGGTCATCAAATTCGATGGCTTTCTGGCGGTGTACGAAGAAGGCAAAGACGAGAAAGACGATGACGACGACGAACGCGCCGCCAAATTGCCGAAAGTCGTCAAAGGCGAGCAGTTGAAATTGAACGCGCTGACGCCCAACCAGCATTTCACCGACCCGCCGCCGCGTTACACCGAAGCAACGTTGGTCAAAGCGCTGGAAGAAAAAGGCATCGGACGGCCTTCGACGTATGCTTCGATCATGTCCGTGATTCAGGATCGCGAATATGTCGAAAAGCTCGAAGGCAAATTCCACCCGACCGAACTCGGCACCATCGTCAACGATTTGTTGATCGAAAGCTTCACCGATCTGTTTGCCGTCGAATACACCGCGCAAATGGAAGCGCAACTCGACGAAGTGGAAGACGGCAAATTGAAATGGACGCAAGCGCTGCGCGGGTTCTATGACAAATTCACGGTGGATTTGAAATCGGCGCAGGAACACATGCGCGACGTCAAACGTCAGGAAATCATCACCGACGAAGTCTGTGACAAGTGCGGTTCGAAAATGGCCATCAAGTTTGGCCGCTTCGGACAGTTTCTGGCTTGCACCAATTACCCGGAATGCAAAAACACGCGCGAACTGGCCAAACCTGCCACAGCCAATGGCAACGGTGAAGCGTCTGCCGAAGCGGCGGAAAATCCGTATGCCAACGAAACCTGTGAGAAGTGCGGCAAACCGATGACGCTCAAGAAAGGGCGCTTTGGTCAGTTTCTGGCCTGTACCGGGTATCCCGACTGCAAGACGACGCGTAAGATCACCAAATCAGGCGCGGCTGCCGCACCGCCCGTCATGCTCGACGAACGCTGCCCGGTTTGCGATTCGCAATTGGCCATTCGGCAAGGGCCGTACGGCGAATTTACCGCCTGTTCGACCTATCCCGAATGCAAATTCATCAAACGCGAAACGACCGGCGTGCCGTGTATGCGCGCGGGGTGCAAAGGCGAAATCCTGGTCAAGAAATCCAAACGCGGAAAGTATTTTTACGGCTGTTCGGAATATCCGAAATGCGACACCGTCTTTTGGGACAAACCGGTCGCGGAAGCCTGTCCGCAGTGCAACAAACCGTTCCTGCTGGAAAAATTCAACGCCAAGAAGGAAGAAACGACCAAATACTGTTCGGACGAAACCTGCGGTTATAAAGCCGTCAATGGAGAATTGGTGGTGGCCAAAAAAGCCGCGACCAAAACCACAACCAAACGCGCCTCAAAAGCCAAAGCGGCAGAATAGTCGGCGCAAGACGCGCCACAAAAACTCAGGGCCGGATTGCATCACAATGGCAATCCGGCCCTGAGTTTTTTGCGCGCAGGTCTGTTTGAAAAGTCCTACTTGAAATTGAGCTGCACGACATTGGCGGGTTTGCCGTCAACCGTCAGTTCCAGGTTGACCAGCCCTTTGCCGGCCAGGCTGCGCGGCAAAGCGGCGGTGTTGATCTGGTCCAGCCCGATAAACCCCGGCGCTTCGCCCGCGTAATCTGCGCCGACGGTGACGCCTGCGATTTTCATGGTTACCGCTGGCAGCCCGCTGCGTTTGCGAATGCCGCCGCCATACAACACCAATACCAGCGCATCGCCTTCCGGGCCAAAATCAATGGGAGTCGTCACCGATTCCGTTGTCACATTCCCATTTCGCACACGATAGAGCACCGCTGCCGGAATGCCCGTTCCGCTGGCGTTGGCCGTAAACAGCGACGGTTCAACGGCAGCGATAGTGACTTTGGTCGAAGCGATGCTCACGCCGCTGCGACGGACAAAGATGGAAGCCTCTCCGACCGCCGTGCCTACCGGAATCAGGAAGTTGATCTGTCCGGACGAGACGAAAAACAGCGGTGCTTCGCGGGATTGGTTCTGTGCGTCCAGCACCGTCAACGAAGTATTGTCCAGCGTTGTGGGCAAAGGAACCGTTGTGCCCACGGCAATGTTGTTGGCCAGGAATTCGCCGAACATCGCCACGATGCTTTCTTGCGCCTGGGTTCCGCGTTTGAAACTCGCCGCCGAAACCACCACCGGCGAAGTGCGTTCAAACGCGCCGATGTCTGCGCCGTCGCCGCCCGTGGCGTTGTTGACGCCTGCGTCGTCAATCGGACGAGGAACGCCGCGTTGATCGGTGGTCACGCCGGAACTCGAACCTTTATCAAGCGCTGGGCTGCCCGGCAACAAGGCATGCGTTTGTGTCAGCCCGCCGTTGTTTTGCAGCGGGCTGAGCAACGGGTTGGCGCTGGTGATGTCCGTCGCTTGATTCAGAAACGTAGTGGAGTTGTCGTTCGTCAGGTTAAACCCCTGCGAAATGATTCTGGTTGGATCAGCCGCGCCACCGAGCAAACCAGTCAAGTTGGGGCCGGTGTTGTTTGCAATGATTGTGTTGCGGATTGTGGCGGAGGTCGTTAATCCG
>JAEUQO010000084.1 GCA_016789605.1 Acidobacteriota bacterium | reverse complement strand
CCGCTACAACCGCAGATCGCGCAGCCAGCGGCCATTGGTTAAATCGAGCACCAACAAGCGCCCGTGTTCGTCGGCCAGCGTGAAGGCGGTCGGGCTCAAGCGCAGCGCGGCGTGTTCCGTGCGCGCCAGATCAATTTCTGCTCGCACTTTCCCAGCGTTCAAATCCAGCAAAAACACGCGCGTTCCGTAGCCCTCAGCCAACGGCATCTTTACCGCCGACGCAGCCCAATCACCGCCGCAAACCAACGCGCTGGGCGTCGCGTCGTCTTCGCTCAAGGTTTGCTGATGCCACATTCCGCCATTCAAAAACACCTGTAACTGTAACGGAAGCGGGTTGGTTTCGTATTCGTCAAGATTCAGGTACGCCGATTGGTCAACCATTCTGCCACTGGCAGAGACGCTCAGGCTTGCGCACCTGACAATGCGATGCTCGCCTTCAAAGCAAATCGGGAGGCGCTGGCGCAACGTCAACGAAGGAAGTTCGTATTCCCACTGCTCGATTCCCCAGTCGGTCGTCAAAAAGCAGCATTTGCTGGTTGAGCGGGCCACCGCTTCGACGTGGCCGACTCCAGGAACGCGCCAGAGCGCGTCTGCGCGTTGCGACAAAGCGTCGAGCGCATAGAAATCGTCGTCGGCTCCGACAAACCAAAGTGCGCCGTCGTAATCCGGCGCCCAGGCATCCAGACGCATTTCACACCAAGCCGTCGCCGTGCGCGTCAGCAAATCCAGACGGGCCAAGCGCCAGACATCGCCGCGCGGCGCAAGCGCGAGGGCGCGGTCACCCTGATCAGACAACACCAGACGCTGCGCCGGTTGATCAAAATGCGCCAGCCGTTGTCCGTCACGCGACAGCAACAATGCGCCCGCTTCACCCAACGCCACCAACATTCGCCCGGCAGGCAAAAATGCTGCGTCCGTGATGGCCTGCGTTCCCACATCGGCGGCAGCGAGCGCCAGGCGCAAACAACCGCCGTGTTGTTGCAAGGGCAATGGCAAACCAGCGGGCAAGGAAGGCAAATCCGTGCGCAAGACGCCATCCGCCGCAAAATCCACCAGTTCGCGGAACTTGGCTGGATTGATGTGGGCGTTGTTTGCGGCGGCGTCGCGCAACAACGCGCGCGCTGTCGCGCGGGCCAGCGTTTGTATTTCGCGCGTGTGTCCGCTTTTGCGCAAACTGTCAGCCAGGGCAACGCGCAGGTGGGCGGTTTCTGGCCGTTCGTCAGCCAACAGCGCCAACACCTGAGCGCGCACATCGGCAAAGCTTTCGGGAAAAGCGCTGAGTTTACGCGCCAGCATGCGCGCGCCAGCCGCCCCGCCGGTTTCGATCACGCGCTCCATCCAGGCGGCTGCCAATCGTCGCCCTTCGGCAACGGGCCAGATGGCGTCTACGGCCGCCGCGTAATTGCCCGCCGAAGCCAAAACATCTGCCCACAACAGCCGCAACGTTTCTGCCTGTTTGGCGTCGCCTCGTTCCAACCGCGTCACGGCATCAGCAAACGCGCCGGTGCGCCGTGCAATCTGTATGGCGCGTTCGCGCTCACCGGCCACAAACCATTGACGCACAACCAGGCCCGGCGGCAAATTGCGCGCTTCGGCAATTTCCGCCGCCAGCCGCAATTTCCCATGTCGTTCTAAAAACGAAACGGCCTCTTCATTCGCCTGCAGCAATTCGGCCAGCACAAAGGCGGCCTCTTCGATGCGCCCTTGCGCAACCAGCCGGTCAAATGCGGCGCGATACAGCCGCCGCAAATGTTCATACAACTCTTCGCCAAAATTCAGCCCGGAGGTTGCGCCGACCTGCTGCGGCGTAATGCTCAACCCATCGCGCGGCGACAATGCGCCAAACGAATGCGGTTTTGGCTCCAGGTCTTGCATCGAAGACAGCGGAATCGCATGTCGCAACGCAGCATCTACATCGCCGCTTTCGAACATTTCCATCATGCGGCGAATGTATTTTGCCTGCCGCTGCCCCAACAGTGACGCGATACGGGTGAACACAAGCAGCCGCATACGCAAACGCTGCCACCAATCAGACCGGCGGTCAGATTCGCCGCCGGCTTGGCCCCCGACAGATTTTTGCGCCGATTGTTTCGTCATCAGCGGACGTAACACCGCCGTCAAAATCGTCATCAGGTGTGTGCGCCAACCGCGTCCGCCCGCGCCTTCGGCTGCGCCGCCTTCACGCGCCTGACGCAAAGCCTTGACCACGTCAGCCATTTCTGCCGCCGCCGGAGGCACATTGGCCAGGCGTTCGCGCAATTCGAGAGGGACAGTTTCCGCCAACACCTGCGGTCTGGCAGGAGTTGCGCCCAGCGAGGCAACCTCCAAAACGGGAATGGCAGAAACATCCAGCCACGATTCCAGCGCCTCCGCCGTCGCATTATGCAGCGAATGCCAATGGGCAACGCCGCCTTGCGCCCAAACCAGCGAACGCGGCGGTGCTGCCAGTGCGGCCCATTCATCGCCGGTCAGTGGGACGGCTGTTAACACATCCCCCTTTGCCAACAAGGGAACGCCTGGCGCGCGCGCGCAATCCAGCCGCTGCGCAGTGGGGAAACGCAACAACAAACCATCGAGCGCGGCATTGGCTGATTGGGCATTGTCCAGCACGCGCAGCACCTGTGCGCCCGGCGTCCACAACGACAGAATGCGTTGCCGCGCTTCGCCCAAAGCGAGCCAGCGCAAATCAAAGAAAATTCCGGCAGCTTCGAGCACACCGCGCAGCGCCAGTTTTCGCGGATGTACAAGCTTCATGCCGCCTCCTTGGGTAAAAACCGGCAAAGCACCTTGCGCTGCAACAGCGAATACACGACCACTTCCCCCTTGATCGTCACATAAGCGAGATAGGGCAATTTTGAACTGATCGTGACATGCGCAATCGGCTCGTCTGCGGTCAGCAAAACATCCGACCGAAACTTGCCGTGCAATTGCAACGTGCGCTGATTGCCCCACAGGACGACCAAGCTGGGTTCAACCGTGATCTTGGGATTTTGTATGATACCGACGACGGCTTCGCTGGAAAGTTTGGGCAACTGGATGTCCGCCCGTTTGCTGATGATCAGCCAATGATCCGGCTGTTCGACCGCCAGCAAACCAAATTTTTCGTGCGTCAGGCTGCCGCCATAGCCAAAGAACGCCTGCCTCGGTTGCACGTCGAGCGGGCGCGAAATCACCTCACCATTCAGCGCTTGCGAAACCACGCTCCAACGATCGTCAGACAACGTTTGAGCCACATACACGATGTGCCCCAACA
>JAEUQO010000064.1 GCA_016789605.1 Acidobacteriota bacterium | reverse complement strand
GTCGGCGGTGTAACCACTGACACCCAGCGCTGGACGTTTGCGACGCCGCCGCCGACCATCGTCAAAACATTGCCAACGGGCAACGGCAAAACACGCAATCCGTTGTTGTTTGTCGAATTCGATCAACGCATCAATCCTGACCTCGTCTTACAGCACATCGCGCTGACTGCCAACGGGCGTTCGTGGCCGTTGCGACTGGCAACGCAAGCCGAAATCGAAAACGACGACGAGGTAAAAGAACTGACCGACAAAGCGCCGCCCGCACATTGGCTGGCATTCCGCGTCGCGACGGAAAACGGCGCTGCCAATCCGTTGCCCGCCGCTGCCACCATCGAAATCAACCTAAAAGACAAACTGCCTTCTGCCGAAGGGCCGCGCGTCACACAGGCAGCCAAGAGCTTCTCGTTTCAGACCTACGCGCCCTTACAGGTACGCCAACTGACCTGCCGCGAACGATACGAAAAAGACGAATGCCTGCCCAATAGCAACTGGGAACTCAGTTTCAACAATGCGCTGGCCGACAAAGTCACCTCTGACCAGATCAAAATCGAGCCGACCTTGCCAGGCTTCAAATTACGGCAAAGTTACGGCGGCGTGCTCTTCATCGAAGGGCAACCGCGCCCGCGCACAACCTATCAAGTCACGCTTGCTGCGGCGCTCAAAGACGTTCACGGGCAAACCTTGGGGAACCCCATCACGTTGCCGATTCGTGTGGGCGCAATGCCGATCAGATTGCACGTGCCGGGCAACGGATTGGTCGTCCTCGATCCGGCTGGGCCAAAACGCCTCGCGATTTACAGCGTCAACCACGAAAGTTTGCGCGTCAGGCTGTTTGCCGTCACGCCGGAACAATACGGCGACTTTGCCGCCGCAATGCGCGCCCGGCTCAGCTATGACCGTAACAAACCGACCGGGTCTTTTCCTGACATTGGCCGCCGCATTTCAGATACCGTTCTTTCCCTGACGGCGCAGCCGGATGAAATTATCGAAACGCAAATTGACTTGCGCCCAGCATTGCCGGCGGGACCGGGACACGCGCTGTTGATCGTCGAACCGACCGCAAACGTCACAGCGCCATACGGCGCACAGTTTTTCGCCACCTGGATTCAAGCCACCGAAATCGGCCTGGACACCTTCAGCGATGACGCGCAATTGCTGACCTGGGCGACCTCGCTCAAGGACGGAAAGCCGCTGCCCAAGGCGCAACTGCGCGTGCATGCAGAAACGCCCGGCACGCGCGCCCTTGGCGAAACCGTCACGACCAACGCGGAAGGCCTGGCGTCACTCAAACTCACGAAAGAAGACGGGCGCAAGATTTTGCTCGCCCAGGCAGGCAACGACACTGCCATTTTGCCCGGCGCTCCGGGTTGGTGGAACAACAGCGCTTCCTGGCAGGCGCAGAAGCAAGAAAGCGATTTGCGCTGGCACACGTTTGACGACCGCAGCCTGTATCGCCCCGGCGAGGAAGTGCATGTCAAAGGCTGGGTGCGGCGCATCACCCATGGGCCAGATGGCGATGTCAGACTGGCCAGCGGATTGAAAAAAACGCTTTCCTTCGACGTCACGGACAGCAGCGACAACTCCCTGGCCAAAGGCACGGCCCAAATCAACGCGCTGGGCGGCTTTACGCTCGCCTTCAAACTGCCGCCGACAGCCAACCTGGGCTGGGCGACGGTAACGCTCAATGCGACAGGGCCGTTTCAACACGATGATCTGGATCACACGCATCGGTTTCAGATTCAGGAATTCCGCCGCCCCGAATTTGAGCTGACGGCCACCGCCAGCGAAGGGCCGCATTTTGTCGGCGGCCATGCCGAACTCACCGCCCAGGCGCGTTATTACACAGGCGGCGGATTGCCCAACGCCGAAGTCAAATGGCAGGTCAATTACCAAACGGCCAACTTCACGCCTCCCAACCGCGGCGATTTCACATTCGGCAAATGGATTCCCTGGTGGGAATCTCCAGCGTATGACGGCGGCGACTGGCAAGAGTTCAACGGACGCACAGACAGCAGCGGCGCGCATCGTTTACGTGTCGAACTGGATGCGCTCAATCCGCCGCAGCCCGTCGTGGTAACGGCAATGACGCGCGTCGAAGACGTCAACCGTCAGGAATTGTCTGCGGCGACAGAGTTTTTGGTGCATCCGGCGACGCTTTATGTCGGTTTGCGCAGTCCACGATTATTTGTGCAACAGGGGGAACCGCTGGTCGTTGAAACCATCGCCAGCGACCTGGACGGCAAGCTCATCCCTGAGCGCGAACTCGTTTTACGCGCAGCCTTTCTGGAATGGACATACGAAGACGGCGAATGGCGTGAAAAAGAAGCTGAAGCGCAAAGCTGCACGGTCAAATCAGCCAACGCGCCGGTGCGTTGTCAGTTCGCGACCGGCAAAGGAGGGCGCTATCGCGTCACAGCGCGCGTACTGGACGACCGCGAACGCCCGAACGAAAGCGAATTGACGCTGTGGGTGGCAGGCGGGCAGGCTCCGGCGGGAAAAACCGTGACCAGCGAAAAGGTCGAACTGATCGCCAATCGTCCCCGATACAACCCCGGCGAAACCGCGGAGATTCTGGTGCAAGCGCCATTTGCCGGAGCCGAAGGCATTTTGACATTGCGCCGTGACGGGTTGGTCAACAGCGAACGATTTACCATCAAGGGCACAACCCACACCTTGCGCATTCCGATCAAGGACGAATTCACGCCGAACATCTACGTCCAGGTTGATCTGGTCGGCGAGACCTTGCGCACCGATGAGCAGGGCCAGCCGTTGGCGCAATTGCCCGCGCGTCCGGCGTTTGCGGCGGGCGAATTGAATCTGCAGGTGACAACAGAAGCGCGCCGGCTGACCGTCAAAGCCGAGCCGCGCGACCGCGTGCTGGAACCGGGCGGTCAAACGACCGTCGCCGTCGAAGTGCGCAATGCCGCAGGCAAACCGGTCAGCGGCAGCGATGTCACGCTGTTTGTCGTGGATGAAGCCGTGCTGGCGCTGACAAACTATCAGCTCGAAGACCCGCGCCAGACGTTCTATCGCGAGCGGCAAAGCGACGTGCGCGAGCTTCATTCAAGAAATAGTCTTTTGCTCGCCGATCCCAGACAACTGCTTTCTCAATCCACGTCGGAAATTACGGCGCGACAGCTTGCCGAATTGGAGGCGACGAGCAACCCCCAATACATGCTGCAAACTGACGCTGCGAGCATGGAATACGTCACTGTCACCGGCGAAGCGCCGAACGCGGAAATGCGGCTGCGCAAGAATTTCAATGCGCTGGCGTTTTTTGCCGCCAGTGTGCCGACCGATGCCAGAGGGCGCGCAACAGTCAGCCTCAAACTGCCCGACAACCTGACGCGCTATCGCGTGATGGCGGTGGCGGCGATGGGAGAAAATCAATTCGGCACGACCGAATCCACCATCACGGCGCGGTTGCCGTTGATGGTGCGTCCGAGTGCGCCGCGCTTTTTGAATTTTGGCGACCGCTTTGCCTTGCCCGTCGTCGTA
Organism: Acidobacteriota bacterium; assembly: GCA_016789605.1. Taxonomy (GTDB): domain Bacteria; phylum Acidobacteriota; class Blastocatellia; order RBC074; family RBC074; genus RBC074. Next base: position 68,636 of record JAEUQO010000064.1, on the reverse strand, counting down.
CAAAACCAGACGGACAAACCGCTGACGGTCAATGTCGCCGTGCGTGCCAGCAATGCGCTGTTTGTCGGTGCGACAACCAATGACGCCAGCCACACCAGCGCAGGCCGCCGCGTCACCGTCCCAGCCAATGACCGCGTCGAAATTCGTTTTGCCGCGACCACGGACCGACCCGGTCAGGCGCGCTTTCAGATTGCAGCAACGGCGGACAAATGGTCGGATGCGACAGAGATCGCGTTGCCTGTTTACACTCCGGCCACGACTGAAGCCTTTGCGACTTATGGCGAAATTGACGGCGGCGCAATTGACAAGAGTGTCCTTGCCCAACCGGTTCAACCGCCCACGGACGTATTTAAGGAATTTGGCGGGCTGCAAATCACGACGTCTTCCACCCAGTTACAAGCCTTGACCGATGCGCTGTTGTATCTGGTGTCGTATCCGTACGAATGTGCCGAACAGATTTCGTCGCGCATTCTGGCGATTGCCGCCTTGCGCGATGTGCTGCAAGCTTTCAACGCGCCTGGCTTGCCCAATGCCGCGGCCTTGACCGCCAGTGTCGCCAGCGACCTCAAGCGTCTGGCAAGTTTGCAAAACGACAAAGGCGAGTTTGGGTTTTGGCGTCCACCCCAGAGAAGCGAGGAAACCTGGCCGTATCTCAGCATTCACGTCGCGCACACAATGGCACGCGCACAGCAAAACGGATTCGCCGTTCCGGCAGAGATGCTGCAAAGATCGCGCGACTACCTGGAAGACATCGAAGATCATTTGCCGGACGATTACAGCGCAGAGAGTCGTTTCACGCTGCGCGCGTATGCGCGTTACGTGCGCAACCTGCTGAATGAGCGGGACGCCGCCGCCGCACGGGAACTGCTGCTCGAAGCGGGCACGGTCGAGCAGCAACCGCTCGAAGCGCTGGGTTGGTTATTGCCGGTGCTGGCCAACGATGCCGAATCGCAATCGCAAGTGGCAGCCATTCAGCGTCATTTGCGCAATCGCGTGGAAGAAACCGCCGCGACCGCGCATTTCACGACCGGTTACAGCGATGGTGCGCATTTGCTGTTGCACTCTGACCAGCGCACAGACGCCGTGCTGCTCGAAGCCTTGCTCGCCACCGATCCCCAAAATGAATTGATCCCCAAACTCGTGCGCGGCTTGCTGGCGGGACGCAAAGCCGGGCGTTGGGAAAGCACGCAAGAAAACGCCTTTGTCCTGTTGGCGCTGAACCGATACTTTCAGACGTATGAAAAAACCTCGCCGGATTTCGTGGCGCGCGTCTGGCTGGAAAACAGTTATGCGGGCGCACAGACGTTCAAAGGCCGCTCGACCAAACAGCACCAACTCAACCTCCCAATGGAACAATTGCTGGCGGGCGCGGCCACGCAAACCTTGACGCTGGCCAAACAAGGCGCTGGCCGGTTGTATTACCGCATCGGCCTGAATTACGCGCTGACAAACCTGGAACTGAAACCGGCGGATTATGGTTTCACCGTCACGCGCAGTTACGAAGCCGTAGACGATGCCAACGACGTGCGCCGTCTGGCAGACGGATCGTGGCGCATCAAAGCCGGTGCGCGCGTGCGCGTGCGTCTGACCATGGTTGCGCCCGCGCGACGCTATCACGTCGCATTGGTAGACCCGCTGCCCGCCGGATTGGAAGCTTTGAACCCCGCGCTGGCCACAACCGGCCAGTTGCCCACAGACGAAGAGGACGAGACCACGCGCAATTGGTGGTTGCAATGGTTTGAGCATCAGAATCTGCGCGATGAACGCGTGGAAGCATTTACCGCTTCGCTGGCGGAAGGCGTCTATACCTATTCCTATGTCGCCAAAGCCACCACGCCCGGCACGTTCATCGTTCCGCCGCCTAAAGCCGAAGAGATGTATCACCCGGAAACCTTCGGACGAGGAGCCAGCGACCGGGTAGTGATAGAATGACGACGGTCAAAAAACGAAAAAGTTGGCAAAGATTGCATTGGTCTGCGTTCTAGGCAGCGAGGTCATCGCTCAGCCCCCAAGAGAGCTTCCCCCCTGGCGTTGTTGAAAATCGCGGGCCATTACCAATCGAGGAGAAGTCATGTTTTTGATGTCGTTGTTTCAGTCACTCAGCAGGAAAAAATCTCAGCCGCGCTGGCTTTTGCTGATCGCGTTGCTGGCCGTATTGGCGCCGTTTGCCATTCAGTCAGGCGCCAGTGGGCAGGGCCGCCGCATTCCCGTACGCAACAACACCAATGAGGCCCAAGGTATGCAGTTCCGTCTAAGCGAAGGAAAAGAAGAAAGCACGCAAAGTGCGCGCGTGGCGACGCCCTCAGCCAAATCGTTGCCCGACGCCGCCACTCAGGCGCTGTTAAACCGCTTGCCCGCGCTGAAAACCGACGGCGAAGACCAAAAAGAATTCGCCTTGCGCGATCGTTCCCTGCCCGTGCCGCGCACCGGCCAAACCATCACCGAATCATTTCCGCCCGCCAGCGCTGCGGCGGCGGTCGAAACCACTTCCGGCCCGCTCGCGGTGTTGCGCTTTTCTCCCGAAGGCGAAGTGCCGCTTGCGCCACATTTGAGTGTCACGTTTTCGCAACCGATGGTCGCCGTGACTTCCGTGCAGGATTTGGAAGCTGCTCAAGTGCCCGTGCGTTTGACGCCGCAACCGCCCGGCAAATGGCGCTGGCTGGGCACGAAAACGTTGTTGTTTGCGCCGACGGTGCGCTTTCCGATGGCAACGAACTTCCAGGTGGAAATTCCGGCGGGTACCAAATCCGCCACGGGCGGCGCATTGGCGCAAACCGTGCGCTGGACGTTTGCCACACCGCCGCTAAAAGTTACGCAGTTTTCTCCCCAAGGCGGCCCACACAAACGCCATCCGTTGTTTTTTGCCGCCTTTGATCAAAACATCGAACCGGCGGAATTGCTGAAACACATCAACCTGACCGGCGCGGGGCGTACCTGGCCGCTGCGTCTGGCAACCGCCGAAGAAATTGCCGCTGACAGCAGCACCAGACAGATGGCCAAAGAAACCGAAGCCGGGCGTTGGCTGGCGTTTCGCGTTGCGGCGGCGGCCAACGAAACCAACCCGTTGCCCGGCGCAACGAATTTCGTCATTTCAATCGAACGCGGCGCACCCTCTGCCGAAGGCCCGCGCACAACCAACGCGGCGCAGACATATAACTTTTCCACGTACGCGCCGCTGGCATTGACCGAACACCGCTGCGGATACGACGGCAAATGCGAACCCGGCACAGACTGGGCGTTGCAATTCAACAATCCGCTGGACGTGAATGCGTTTGAAGAAAACTGGGTGCGCATCGAACCGGCAGTGTCCGGCGCGAAAATCAGCGCCAATTACAATGCGATCCAAATTATGGGCGCGACCAAAGGCCGCACCACCTATCGCGTCACCATCGCCGCCAACGTCAAAGACACCTTTGGACAAACCTTGGGGCAGGAAAAAACCGTCACCGTCAATGTCGGTTCTGCGCAACCGAATCTGGCCACGACGGACGAAGGCATGACCGTGCTTGATCCGTATGGTGCGGCGCGCTTTTCGGTCTACAGCATCAATCACCAACAACTCAAAATCAGTTTGTATGCCGTGACGCCCGACGACTGGGAAGCGTTCACGACCTTTATGCGCGAAGAAGGACGCGGTTGGGTGCGGCGTGGCGGTCGTCCGACGATTGCTTCGCTGCCGTTTGGCCGTCAGGTGTCGTCGCAAATCGTCAACGTCAAAGCGCAACCCGATGCGCTGGCCGATACGCAGGTCGAATTGAAACCTGCGCTCAGCAACAACCTGGGCCACGTCATCGTCATCGCCGAAGCCGTGCAACCAGCGCGCAGCGATTGGGAACGGCGCTGGACGGCAACCTGGGTGCAGGTGACAGGCATTGGCCTGGATGCGTTTACCGATCACAGCCAGATGCTGGCGTGGGCCACGTCGTTGAAAGACGGCAAACCGCTGAATGATGTGCAACTGAGCATCAACAGCGGCAAAACAGCGGAAAGCCTGGGCAAAACAGCGGCAGATGGCACGGCGCGTCTGGCCTTGCCTGCTTCGTCAAAAACCAAATTGCTGATCGCTCGCAAAGGCAATGACCTGGCCTTTTTGCCCGAAAGTGATTCCTGGTGGGGCGGCAACGACAGTTGGAGCAAACGCGCCTTAGGCGATGGCATGCTGCGTTGGCATATTTTTGATGATCGCGGCATGTATCGTCCGGGCGAAGAAGCGCGCCTCAAAGGCTGGGTGCGCCGCATCGGCACAGGCCCGCGCGGCGATGTCAGCCTTGTTCCCAACCTGAATCTGGTCGGCTATGTCTTGCGCGATTCGCGCGGCAACGAAGTGCTGAAAGGCGCGGCGCGTGTCAATGCCCTGGGCGGATTCGACACATCGCTCAAATTGCCGCCGAACATGAACTTGGGCATGAGCGTGGTCGAATTGCGTGTGCCAGGCATGTCGAACGCGGCTGGCTCGCAAACGCAACATTACCTGCGCGTGCAGGAATTCCGCCGCCCTGAATTTGAAGTCAAAGCGCAAGCCAGCGAAGGGCCGCATTTCATCGGACAGCACGCCATTTTGACCGCCACGGCCAACTATTACGCGGGCGGCGCGTTGCCCAACGCAGAAGTGCATTGGAACGTCACGGCAACCCCGACCCGGTACACGCCGCCCAATCGCGCAGATTTCAGTTTCGGCAAATGGACGGCCTGGTGGATGCCTTACAACGACTACACGGGTGGCGCGACCAAATCGTTTGCCGCGCGCACGGACGCCGCCGGAAAGCACCACTTGCGCATTGATTTCGACTCCGTGAGCCCGGCGCAACCGGCCAGCGTGTCGGCCAGCGTCAACGTGCAGGACGTCAATCGCCAGATGCTCTCGGCTGCGACGACGCTGCTGGTGCATCCTTCAGACCTGTATGTCGGGTTGCGCAGCCCGCGCAACTTTGTGCAACAAGGCGAACCGCTCATCGTCGAAACCATCGCCAGCGACATTGACGGCAAACTGATTGCCAACCGCGAAATCCGCATCCGTGCCCTCTTGCTCGACTGGGTGTTTGACAAAGGCCAATGGCGCGAACGCGAAACCAACCTGCAAGAGTGTGTGGTGAAATCGGGCGACAAAGCCGCCACCTGTCGGTTTGAAACCAAAGAAGGCGGGCGCTATCGCATTCTGGCTTCGATTTATGACGACCGCGAACGCCTGAACGAAAGCGAGCTGATGTTGTGGGTGGCGGGCGGAAAACAATTGCCGCAACGTGATCTGTCACAGGAAAAGGTCGAACTGATTCCGAACCTGAAAGAATATCAACCCGGCCAAACAGCGGAAATTCTGGTGCAAGCGCCGTTCTTCCCCGCCGAAGGCGTGCTGACGTTGCGTCGCGAAGGTCTGGTATCCAGCGAACGGTTCACGATGACGTCAGCGTCTCATACGCTGAAAATTCTGCTGCTCGACGAATACGTGCCCAACCTGCACGTACAGGTTGATCTGGTCGGAGCCGCCACGCGTACCGACAACGAAGGCAAAGCCGATCCGAAATTGCCCAAACGTCCGGCCTTTGCCGCTGGCGAATTGAATCTGGGCGTCTCCCTGTCACAACGTAAACTGACCGTCGCCGCGACGCCGCGCGACAAAGCGCTGGAACCCGGCGGCGAAACGGCGGTCACACTTCAGGTCAAAGACACGCAGGGCCGTCCGGTCAGTGGCAGCGAAGTGGCAGTGGTCGTGGTGGATGAAGCCGTGCTGGCGCTGAGCAATTACCAACTGGCCGATCCGCTCAATAGCTTCTATTACCAGCGTGGCCCTGACGTCGCCGATTTCCATCTGCGCAAAAAAGTGGAATTGAGCGACCCCGCGATGTTGATCAGTCAGATGAAACAAGGCGGCGGTGGTGGTGTGGCTGGTGCAGCACTAAAAAGCGTCGCGCTGGAAATGGCTGCCCCAGCGGCTCCGCGAGCCAGAATGGCGATGGCCGCTGACGCCAGCGCCGGAGAACCCGACACGCCAATCCGTGCGCGTCTGGATTTCAATGCGCTGGCCTTTTTCGCGGGTTCTCTGCCAACCGACGAACAAGGACGCGCCACCGTGCAGGTGAAATTGCCAGACAACCTGACGCGTTATCGCGTGATGGCCGTTGCTGCTGCGGGCAGCAAACAGTTTGGCACAGGTGAATCAGCCATCACGGCGCGCTTGCCGTTGATGGTGCGGCCCAGCGCGCCGCGCTTCCTGAATTTCGGCGACCGTTTTGAAATGCCGGTCGTCATCCAAAACCAGACGGACAATCCGTTGGATGTGTCGTTGGCGGTGCGCGCCAGCAATGCGCAATTGACCGCCGGACAAGGCCGTCGCATCACGGTTCCCGCCAACGACCGCGTCGAAGTCCGTTTTCCGACCACGACGCTCAAACCAGGCACGGCGCGTTTCCAATTTGCGGCAACCAGCGGCAAATGGGCAGACGCCGCCGAAATCTCTTTGCCCGTGTGGACGCCCGCGACCACAGAAGCCTTTGCCACTTACGGTGAAATTGACGCGGGCGCAATCGCGCAACCAATCAAAGCGCCCTCGGACGCGTTCAAACAATTCGGCGGATTGGAAATCACGACCTCTTCCACGCAACTGCAAGCGCTGACAGACGCCGTGCTGTACCTGACGACCTATCCGTATGACTGCGCCGAACAGGTTGCGTCTCGCTTGCTTGCGATTGCTTCGTTGCGCGATGTGCTGGCGGCATTTGACGCCGCAGGGTTGCCGCCTGCCGATCAACTGTTGGCTTCGGTTGAACGCGATCTGAAACGGTTGCAGGGTCTGCAAAACGTGGATGGCGGGTTCGGGTTCTGGCGGCGCAATGATGAATCATGGCCGTATCTGAGCATCCACGTCGCGCTGGCGTTGCAGCGCGCCAAAGATAAGAAGTTCGACGTTCCGGGTGACATGCTCACACGGTCACAACAGTACCTGCGCACCGTCGAACAGCACATTCCGGGCTGGTACAGCCTGGAATCGCGCCGCGCATTGATTGCGTTTGCGCTCAATGTGCGCACGCGCATGGGCGACCGCGACCTGGCGCGCGCGCGGCGGCTGATCGACGAAGCCGGCACGCTCAATAATTTGCCGCTCGAAGCCGTCGGCTGGTTGTTGCCTGTCTTTACCGGCGCGCCCGGCACTGACGCCGACACGGCGGCCATTCGCCGTCACCTGCTCAACCGCGCCGAAGAAACGGCAGGCGCAGCGCATTTCACCACCAGTTACAGCGACGGCGCACAAGTGATGCTGCATTCCAGCCGCCGCGCCGACGGCATCATTCTCGATAGCCTGATCGGTGACGATCCGAAAAACGATTTGATCCCCAAAATCGTGCGCGGTTTGCTGGCCCATCGCAAAGCCGGGCGTTGGGAAAACACCCAGGAAAACGCGTTTGTGTTGCTGGCGCTGGATCGCTATTTCAACACCTACGAAAAAACGACGCCGGATTTCATCGCACGCGCCTGGTTGGGTGACGCCTTTGCGGGCAGTCACGAATTCCGTGGCCGTTCCACCGACCGCAGCCAGCTCAACGTGCCGATGAGCTATCTGATGTCCAACGCCAGCAGCGCGCAAAATCTGACGTTGAGCAAAGAAGGCGCAGGCCGTTTGTATTACCGCATTGGCATGAATTACGCGCCCACCAGTTTGACGCTGAAACCCGCCGATTACGGATTCACGGTTTTGCGCGTCTATGAAGCGATTGATGATCCGAACGACGTGCGCCGTTTGGAAGACGGCACCTGGCGCATCAAGGCGGGCGCAAAAGTTCGCGTGCGCTTGTCGCTGATCGCGACAGCGCGCCGGTATCACGTCGCGTTGGTAGACCCGCTTCCGGCGGGATTGGAAGCGCTGAATCCTGAGCTGGCCATCACGGGCCGTTTGCCTCAAGACCCCAAAGACCAGACATCCGGCAATTGGTGGTGGCGCTGGTGGCAATGGTTCGAACACCAAAACATGCGCGACGAACGCGTCGAAGCTTTCACCTCGCTGTTGTGGGAAGGCGTGTACAACTATTCCTACGTTGCACGTGCGACCACGCCCGGCAACTTCGTCGTGCCGCCGACCAAGGCCGAAGAGATGTACCACCCGGAAACCTTCGGGCGTTCGGCCAGCGACCGTGTCGTGATCGAATAACGACACCGAGCAAAATGAAAAGAGCGCGCAGAGGAGGCTTGTCCTCTGCGCGCTCTTTTCATTTTTGCGCCGCTGAGTTTTGCCCTTACTGGCGAGAAGCAGCGGTCAACGCCGCCAACTGCACTTCGCGCAAGCTGACACCGTGTTGCGCGGCAGCAGCGTGGCAGTCTTCAAATTCCGGTGAAACATTCATCACCTCGCCGTTTTGACGCCGGGCGATTTTCAGCCGAATCGGGCCGTATGGCGTTTCTGCCGTGGTGAAATCCCGCTGCAAAATCTCGCGCTCTTCCTGCCGATAGCGAACGCCGAGCGTGGTCGTTTCACGAAACAGCATATCGCACATCGGCACGCGGTCTTCCGGTTTGCAAAGCAGTGTCAGCAACACACCGGGCCGGTTTTTCTTCATCTGCACGGGCGTGTAAAACAAATCCAGCGCGCCCGCCGCCAATGCCTGTTCCATCAAATGCCCGAACACTTGCGGGTTCAGATCGTCAATCTGCGCTTCGATGACCGTGACGGTTCCAGGCGTGGCGTCAGCGTCTTCGGCCAGTTGGCCGAGCACTGCGCGCAACACGTTGGGGAAATTCGGATAGGTGCGCGTGCCTGCGCCATAACCGATTTTTTCCACACGCATCAACGGCATCGGCGCGAAACGTTCCGCCAAAGTCGCGATGATCGCCGCGCCGGTCGGCGTTACCAACTCTCCTTGAATGTCTTTGGCATACAGCGGAACGCCTTTGAGCAATTCTGTTGTCGCCGGTCCCGGCACCGGATAGATGCCGTGCGCGCATTTGAACGTTCCCGAACCGACGTGCAACGGTGACGAAATGATGCGCCCGATGCCGAGCGCTTCCAGCCCGATGCAAGCGCCGACAATATCCACGATGGAATCAATCGCCCCGACTTCGTGAAAGTGTACGGCCTCTATCGGCATCCCGTGAATTTTCGCTTCGGCTTCGCCAATCCGCTGAAAGATGGCTTGCGCACGCGCTTTCACCGAATCAGACAGCGAGGCCGCCGAAATCAGCCGTTTGATTTCAGTCAGCCCACGATGATGATGCTCGTGCTCATGTTCGTGATGATGGTGTTCGTGCTCGTGGTGGTGATGCCCGTGATCGTGATCGTGATCGTGATGCCCGTGATCGTGATGGTGATGCCCGTGGTCGTGCTCGTGGTGATGATGCCCGTGATCGTGATCGTGATCATGATCGTGATGCCCGTGATCGTGATCGTGATGATGGTGAGCTTCGCGCTGCAAATGCACGTCGAACTTGGCCGCCGAAATGCCGCTGCGATCCACGCGCGTCAGGCTCAGTTCATACCCGGGCACACCCAGCTTCGCCAGTTCTGCTTTCAGAAAGGCGAAATCGAGCCCCAAATCCAGCAATGCGCCAAGCAGCATGTCGCCGCTGGCGCCCGCAAAACAGTCCAAATATAAAGTCCGCATAGCGTCAAGGCACGATCCGCAGCGGCGTTTTGACCGGCAGCAGATCAAACAACTCCTTTATTTCTTCGTTGACGAGCGCGATGCAACCCAGCGTCCAGTCACGGTCAACGCCTCCACCGTGGATGAAGATGTCGCCGCCCAACCGCGTGTTTTGCAGCGGTTTTTCCTGGCGTGCCAGCGCGCTTACGATTTGTTGATGTTGCGCTTTGGTAATCAGCCCGGCTTTCAACCCGGCATCAGCATCCTTTGCATTCGGATAACTGATGCCGAGCGAAAGATAGTAATTGCTCTTCGGATTTTTGTGCGTGATGTAATAGTCGCCTTCGGGTGTTGCGCTGTCTCCCTGTTTTTGTTTGTGTCCGACCGGATTGCCGCCAAGCGCGATGCCGTATGTTTTCCACAAAGCTTCCTTGCCGCCCTGGCGGCGATACACATACAGCTTGCGCTCGGCTTTTTTGATCAGCAGCCGGTATTGCACGTCGGCGTTTTGTTCCGTGACGGTTGCCAGCCAACCACTTGCCGCCCAAAACAAAAGACAGATTGAAATTGCGCTCATCGGTTTCCTTTAGACGGTAGTTTCTGCCGGAGCAATGGTGGGCGATTCGCCCTTGCGAAACAGAGTATCCCAATCCACGCGCCCGGTAAATTGCATCACGATGAACAGCGTCAGGATGCAAAGAATGGTGATGGCCAATCCCGTGTAGCGTTCAAAAAAGAACGTGTAGGAAAACAACACCAGATAGACAAATTGCAGCACGCCCGCTTCGACAAACGCGAAACGATTGCCCACCACCAGGCGCAAATACGACACCGTCAAAAAGATCGAAACCAGCGAGCAAAGCAAAAACGCCGCGTGAATTGAAATGTGATCCACCAGGTACGCCAGCAACAAATGAAAGCTGAAAAACGCCGTGCCGATGAAAAAGTAATTCATCGGATGCAATTTCACTTTTTTGACGGTGGTCAGCAAAAACAGCACGAAGAAAAAGAGAAACAAGGAAACCGGCGCGGAAAAACTGACATCGCTGACCCACGGCCCCGGATTCAGTTTGTGCGGCATCACCATGCCGATTTTCACGCCCGAAAGCAGACTGGCATATTGCCAGCGCAATTCCCAGCCATTGCCTGTCGCAACTTTCTGCGTCGGCGAAATGCTGCTGGGCGGAAAATCAATTTCGCCGAAATCGGTGCGCATCACCAACGAGAAGTTTTTGACCTGATTCACGTCTGCGCCAAAGTCATACCACCAATCATCCAGCCCCTGTGTGCCATAGGCGACTTCGACGGTTTCAGATTGTCCGGGTTTCAGTTTTACCGTTTCTTGCACGGCTCCGGCATTGAATTGCAGATTGCCGACTTCGCGCGCGCCGACGGCTAGCCGGAAGTTGTCATACACGCTTTCTTTTGTCGGCAACGCAAACGTAAAGACCACGTCACGTTCGGCGTCGGTGTAATTGGTCACACGGTATTTGCCATTGAATTGCACGCGGTACGTCGAATACCAGAGCAATCCTTTTTGCCGGTGTTCCAGTTGCAAATTGACGTTGAGGTCGCTGCCATCGAGCAACAGCGGATGTTTCAGGACTTCTCGATTGACGACGGTCGTCAGTTTGCCATTCTCGACGCCGCTGACCTTGTGCTCTGCGACGGTTTCATAATGAAGTTGTGGCGCAAGCTGATGTTGCGGCGTGCCCCAAAGCTGGCCAACGGCGCTTTTCAGATTGTTATCTTGCGTGGCGGTGCGCGTGGTCACGGTCGTGCCCAGAATCGCCCAGGCCACGGACGTACACACAAAAATAAACACGATGGCTGCCATTCGTACGAGCATAATCCCTCCAGGAAATGAATTGTTGTCAGCGACGGGATTATCGGTTTATCGGGAAGGAAGGGTTAGGCGTGTGCCAACGGCTGAAGCTGGGCGCAACCGCGCGTTTGATTGTGGGAATCCACAGCAGCGAAACAAGCAGGAAAGCCTGCTCGGTTCTCACCTGGCTGTAGGGATGAGAGATCGGATGCGGAACTCAACCACACCATCTCTCATCCCTTCTGTCGTTAATCCACCGTTCCGGCGATGACGGCGGTCATCACATCAGGATGCAGATACTTGCGAATCGCGGCATCAATCTCGTCTTTGGTCAGTGCGCGAATCAACGAGGGGTATTCGTCCAGATAGCCAACGCCAAGGCCGAACAGTTCAGCGCTGGCAATTTGTCCGGCCATTCCGCCGTTGGTCGCCAATCCGATTTTGAAAGAACCGGTGACCGACGATTGCTCGTCCTGTAACTCATCGGGGCGAATGCCATCCGTGCGGTATTCGCGCACGAGTTCGAGCGTGGTGTCTATCGCCAGGTCAATATTTTGCTGCGCAACGGTGACGCTGATCGTGAATGGCCCGTCGGCGATGCCAGATTCGCTAAACGAAGAATTGATGCCATAGGTCAATCCCATTTCGTCGCGCACTTTCAACCCCAGCCGCGAAGACAACGTGGATTGTCCCAACGCACGATTGGCGATCATCGCCGCCAGATAATCGGGGTTCAGCCGCCGCAATCGTGACGCGTGCGCCAGAATCACATCGCAATTCGCCTTGTCTTTCATCGCCACGATTTCGCGGTGCGGCGCGGCTTGCAACGGCGTTTCGGCGACATCTATTTGCGGCGCAACAGCCCCTTGCCAGGAACCGAGTTCGCGTTCGATCAACGCACGCACCTCATCGGCGTCTACGTCTCCGACCAGGGTCAGAATCATGCCCGGCGCGCCGAAATACTGCTGGTGAAAACCGCGAATGTCGTCTGCGGTCAGTTGTTCAACTTGTTGAATCAACGCTTCCGCCGAAATCCGGTAAAACGGACTGTGCTGCGGAAAGATCAGTTGCGACATCCGCTCGTAGGCGCGTGAACGCGTGTCGTCCAGGTCTTCGCGAATGCTGGCAACGATGCGCTGCTTCAGTTTTTCCAGCTCTTCGGCGGGAAAGGTCGGTTCGCGCAACTCTTCGGCCAGCGTGCTGATGATCAACGGCAAATCTTTGCTCAGCGATTGTCCGTTGATCGAACTGGTAAAGGTGTTGGAAGAAACGCCCACCCGTGCGCCGGTTGATTCCAATGCGTCGGCAATTTCCAGCTTGCTGCGTTTGGCGGTGCCTTTGTTGAGCATGCTGGTCGTGACGCTGGCCAGTCCTTCTTTTCCTTGCGGGTTGAAAAACGCGCCTGCGCGCAAATAGCCGGCAAGCGACACCGTCGGGTTGACGCGATTTTCCAGCACCAGCAAAGTGATGCCGTTGTCGAGAGCAAAACGCCGCGTACGCGCGGCAAACGTATGGTTACTCATAAATCAGAGCTGTTCTTCCTTCGGAATGAAATACCCGACCGTGCGATTGTCTTCGGTGAAATAGGTATTGATGACGCGCCGAATGTCGGCAGCCGTCACCGCTTCCACTTGTTTGGGCAAATCCACATAGAACTTCCAATCGGCAATGGCTTCGGCCTCGCCGATGGCGTTGACCACGCCAAACGGACTGTCACGCAAATAGATCATCTGCGTCAGGATCAGGTTTTTGGCTTTGGCCAATTCCGCGTCTGTCACGTCTTCAGTTCTCAATTGATCCAGCACGGCATAAATCGCCTGTTCAACGGTTTCGTGCGCAACACCCTGATTCAACGTCGCGTCAATCGTGAACAACCCCGGATCAATAAATTGCGAAGAGCTGGCGTGTTCATCCACAGCCAACTGTGTTTCGACCAAGGCTTGATAAAGCCGCGCCGTCACGCCCGCAGACAACACGTGGTCGAGCACCGTCAACACCGGCGTATCAGGATGCCTCGCTTCGGGAATGTGCCAGCCGATTTCGACCACGCCCAATTGCCCGGACCGGCGCAGCTTGAAACGAATTTCGCCTTCCTGCTGCGGTTCGGTCGTGTACATCGGCGGAATCGGCTGGGGCGAACGCGGATGGCCGCCGAAATGTTTGGCAATCAGGTCGAGCGCCGTCTGTTCGTCAAAATCTCCCACCAGCACCGCCGTGGCGTTGTTCGGATGGTAATACGTGTCATAGAACTCTTTCAGCCGCTCGGTCGGCACGCCTTCCACATCTGAACGCCAACCGATGGTCGGGTGATGATACGGATGTTCGCGAAAAGCCAACGCCCAGACACGTTCGTCTAAAATGCGCGCCGGGTCGTTTTCGCCGCGTTCCAGTTCGTTGCGCACCACGGTCATCTCAGACTGCCGGTCGCTGTCGGCAATAAACGAATTGCGCATGCGGTCGGCTTCCAGATGAATGGCTAGTTCCAATTGATCGTTGGGCAGCATTTCGTAATAGCGCGTACGATCAAACCAGGTGTCGGCGTTAAACACTGCGCCTTGTTTTTGCAATACGGCAGCGACCTGGGTGCCATTTTGCTTGTTATAGGTGGGCGTCCCTTTGAACAGCATGTGTTCGAGCAAATGCGTCGAGCCGGTATGACCGACGGCTTCGTTGCGCGAACCGACGCGATACACAACCATAAATGCCACCACAGGCGCGGCGCGGCGCGGGGCCAGCAACACTTTCAAGTCGTTGGCGTCGAGTTTGTATTCGGTAATGCCTTCGTATTCGGTGATTTTGGTAAACATAAATGAAACTGTCTGTTGCTTTTTAAGCGACGTCTTTGACGCCGGATTTTGCCGCTTCGACAAAAGCGAGCGCGTTTGCAACGGGCGTCTGCCGCAAAACTGCACCGCCGAGATTTAAAACGTGTCCGATAGGTTCAATGTCGCGCAGCAATTCTTCGGCTGCGGTTTGTATGCTGTCTGGCGTGCCGAGCAATGCCGCCGGGTCAAGGTTGCCTTGCAATGCCACGTGCGAAAATCCGGCGGCATCCAGACGGCGGCGCGCGTCGGTCAGGTTCAATCGCCAATCCAGGCTCAAGACGTTGGCATCGGTTTCCGCCAGTTTTTCCAGCAACACGCCCGCATTGTTGACCGACAACATGGCGGGAACGCTCAAGCCTTTGGGCCCGCGATGCAAATGCGCCAGGACGGTTTGCGTGTAAGGCAAGGCGAATTCTTCGTAATCTGCCAGGGACAATTCGCCCGCCAACCGATCATCCAGGAATACGACTTGCGCCCCGGCTTCGATTTGCGCGTTGAGGTACAACACCGTGGCATTGGCCAGTTTGTCGAGCAGCGAATGCAACAGCGCCGGATCGCCATACAACATTTGTTTGACGGCCAGGCAATCTGCCGCTTCCTGCCCGGCTGTCAGATACGCCGCCAACGTAAACGGAGCCGCCGCGCTGCCGATCACGGGCACATCGTGGCGCACGAAATGACGCAATTGCCCGATCGTTTCCAGCACAAATGGCAATGCGTCGCCGGGATCAGCAATCGTCAGTGCGGCAACCTGCGCTTCGTGTCGCAGCGGCTCAACCAGGCGCAATTGTTGCTGGTCGTCTTCTGTCAACGACAAGCCCAGAGCAGTTGCGAACAACAAACCGGGAGCAAAAAGCGCAACCGCATCCACACCGAGCGCTTCATAAGGCTGCAAGGCCAATTCAACCGCCTCCGCCGGTGTTTTGAGCGTGGCCAACACACCGCGTCTGGCGCACAAATCCTGGTGCGCGGGCAAATACGGCCCGGCCTGTCCTAACAACCAAACCGGCGCACGATCGACTTCCTGACGCCGACAAGCCCGTACTAATCGCTCGTTGTTGATCATCGTGGTGTACGTCTCCGACCCATTGTGAGGTCGCATCTTATCACACCGCCCTGAGCGAAAAACCACCGCTTTCCCGGCCCCGCTCATTTGTGCGTTGCGCGACTGACAGCAGCTTCGTTATGATGCGCGCCGTTTTCGGCCATCAAGCCGAACACGACCCTTTCTGTTGTTTGTCAGAGAAAGATGACGACGCACACTCCTCACTCCTCTTTCCGAATCAGTTTGTCACGTCGCAGTTCAATGGCGGCTTTTGTGGTGTTGCTGTGTGCCTGTATCGGGTATCTGACATTCGTTGTGCGCGCATCGTTCTCGTTGACGTCACTTCCTCAAGCCGCATCCCTTCCTTCTCTTGTCATCAGCCAGGTTTTCACCGGTGGCGGCAGCAACCCAAATACTTTTCGCAGTGACTTTGTTGAATTATTCAATCGCGGAACAACCGCGGTGAACCTGACCGGTTGGACGTTGCAATACGCAACTGCCGCAGGCAACGCCTGGGAAAAAACTGTGTTGTCAGGTTCTTTGCCGCCGGGCGGGTACTATCTGATCGAACTGGCGTCTGCCCCCGATGATGGAAAGAAATTGCCCGCGCCAGACGCTCGCGGCTCTCAGAAATTGAGCGTTGCCGGTGGCAAGCTTGCGTTAGTCCGTCACGCAACCACACTCGGCAAAACGACCTGCCCGACCAATTTCGCCAGCGCCGGAATCGTGGATTTCGTCGGATATGGCAATGCCGCCAGTTGTGCCGAGGGCACTCCCATCCTGCCCGCCAACAACAGTCAGGCGTTTTTGCGACGCAATGACGGGTGTCAGGATACCAATCAGAACCGCGCTGATTTCGTGTTGGACCAACCAATGCCGCGCAACAGCGCGTCAACGCTCAACCGTTGTCAGGCCGCCAGCACAGCGCGCGCGGATTTAATCGTCACGACACAAACCAGCGGCGCAAGCATGGCGCGGTTCCCTTTCGCCGAACGCAAACGCGCCATCACGACGCAAAGTTCCGGAGCGACGGCGGCTCCGCGTGGCGCTGTGGCGTTGCTAATTGATGTCTATAACGCTGGCCCCGACACCGCCACCAACGTCGTCGTCACTGAAAATCTGCCAGACGGATTCAGCAAGCTTGTCCCGGAAAATAACGGTCAGGTCATTGGCAACAGCATTACCTGGCCGATCATTCCGCAACTGCCGCCCAGCACGCACGCCATTTTCACGTTCTCGGCACAAGCTCCCACTGTGATGGGAAAGTATCAGGCGCGCGCGGTCGCCAATGCAGATACGTTTGATCCTCATACCGGCAACAACACGTCGCTGTTTGATGTGTTTGTCACCAGCGGCGCACTCTTCACATCAGAGTTTGTCGAAATGACGATCACCAATGACAGTCAGTGCAGCACATCGTTCGCAGTCGAAGTCAGATTGAGAAACCTCGGCGAGCTAAAACAACCGGATACGCGCGACGCAGAGTTTCTCGCGCGGTTTTCCCCTGAAGCGGTTTATTCTGGCTCTTGTTCCGCCAGCAAAGGACGTTGTCGTGGCAATAGCGGCAGTGAAGCCGTGCGTTGGGATGGCGAAATCGAACCGCAAGAAGAAGTCACGATCACTTATTATGTGCAGGTATTAAGCACGCCACCGCCGCCAATCCCGTTTTGCATTACCTCAACCGTGTTCTTTGACGGAGACAACGACGGCGTCAACGAATCATCGCTGACCCGCGAAGATTGTGCCGAATACCATTGCAGCACGGGCGAACCGCTTGAAAATCGGCTGCCGCCGACAACTCCCGTCAGCGACCAAAAAGCCGGGTCGCTGTTGTTTTTCAATTTCTATAGCTCATCCAGCGCGTCTCCCGAACAAAGCAACACGCGCATCAACATCACCAACACGGCGGATTCAAACCCGGCCTATGTCCATTTGTTTTTCGTTGCCGGTGAAAGTTGCGAAATCAGCGACACCTATCTTTGCCTGTCGCCCAATCAAACCGCCAGCTTCTTGGTGTCGGACCTGGACCCGGATGTGACGGGATACCTCATTGCGCTGGCGGTAGACAGCGCGACCGGCTGCCCAATCAATTTCAATTACCTGATTGGCGATGAATATGTGAAATTGTCCAGCGGGCAACACGGCAATCTGGGGGCGGAGGCGTTTGCCACGCTGCTGGAAGAACCCTGTTTATGCGACGACACAATGACCACGGCAGAAATTTCGCTGGATGGCATTGCCTATAACCAGGCGCCGCACACACTCAGCATAAGCAATGTGCCGAGTCTGGCAGACAACAATTCGACCTTGCTGGTGCTCAATCGCGTCGGCGGAGATTTAACCACTGCTGGCGACCCGATTGGCGTGCTGAGCGGGTTACTGTTTGACGATATGGAAAATGGCTTCAGCTTTATGACGACGGCGGGCTGTCAATTGCGGCAATCGTTAAGCGCCAGTTTTCCGCGCACGACGCCGCGCTTTCCGCAGGTCGTGCCCAGTGGTCATAGCGGCTGGCTGAAGATTTCGCCTGAACCTGGCATTGGTTTGCTGGGCACGGTGTTGCAGTTCAATCCCGACGATCAGTTTTTGCCCAACGCCTTCAACGGCGCGCGCAATTTGCACAAAGTAAGCTTTGCCGAAACCATCACCTTCCGCGTACCGCTTTTTGCGCTCAGATGCGATAACAAATAGCGAGTTTCGCTACCGTGTGGCTTGCAACGCCCGGGCAATTTGCCCGCCGTGAAAGCGCCCGTTTTCAATAAAGATCTTGCCCGTTTCCTTGCCTGCGATCACCACCCCCGCCAGATAAACGCCCGGCACATTGGATTCCATTGTGTCAGCATCGAATTTCGGCTTGCGCGTTTCGGGATCAATCTCGATGCCCACTTCGCGCAAAAAATCATCGTCTGCGTGATAACCCGTCATGGCAAAAACAAAATCGTTGGGCAATTCCGACGTAACGCCGGTTTCCAGATTCTGCACACGGATGGAATGCGGCTTGATTTCGGTGACGATGGTGTTGAACAGGGCTTTGATTTCGCCGTTTTTGATGCGGTTTTCGATGTCGGGCAAAATCCAGTATTTGATGGTCGGGCGCAGCGCCGCCTGACGGTGAATCATCGTGACGCGTACGCCGTGCCGGTAAAGGTCCAATGCGTTGATCGCCGCAGAATTTGCGCCGCCGATGATGGCGACTTCACAGTCGTAATACGGATGCGCGTCTTTGTAATAGTGCGAAACCTTGGGCAGGTCTTCGCCTGGAATGCCCATCGGGTTGGGTTTGTCGAAATAGCCGATGGCGATCACCACTTTTTTGGCGCGATAGCTGCGGCGTTCGCCCGTCGCCACCAAGCTGGTCGCAACCCGGAAATCGCCGTCCGCGCCAGACACTCGCTCAACCTGTTCATACTGGTGAATGCGCAGTTTGTAGGCGTCAGCCACGCGGCGGTAATACTTGAGCGCTTCGTTGCGGTTGGGCTTTTCGCGCTCACAGACAAACGGCAGATCGCCAATTTCCAGCAACTCTGGCGTCGTAAAAAAGACGAGCTGCGTCGGGTAATGAAACAGCGAATTGACCACGCAGCCTTTTTCCAACACAAGGTGGCTGAATCCCGCGCGTTGCACTTCGATCGCCGTCGCCAGTCCGGCGGGGCCGCCGCCGATCACAATCACATCCAGAATCTCTTCGTCCTTCATCCTGTGCTGCCCAAGCTGTTTCAGTTTTGTTCACGTGGCGGTTTGATCTTTACGTCTTTGATCTCGGCGCCAAACCGCTGGTAATTGCTAAATTCGAAAACGTAATCGGTCGCGCCGCGGCCAAACAGCGACGGGTGCGACATGCCATTCATTCTGCCCACGCGGGGCAACCAATATCCTTCGGGCAAACGCATCTGTTCATACACAAACGCCGGATTGCCCGCGCGCGTCGCCAGGTTGCGCGGCCAGCCTTCCACTCGCAGCAAGACTTTTTCTGCGGCATCAATCCAGATCGTGCCTGCGCTTTGCGCCAGATACTGCTCTTCCCGACTGAATTCCGCGCCTGCTTTGGGACGAAAATCCAGCGCAATCACCTCGCGTCCGTCCAGCCGTTCGCGGCGCGGTCGCGTAAAATCACAGCTTTCGAGCAAGGTGCTGACATCCAGACTGAGTTTGCTAAACAGCGTGCTGAAACTCATCTTGAAATATGCGCCCAGCGCCTTGCTGCCATTGTCGCGTTCGACTTCGGCATTGCGCTGGTTGCTCTTTTGCGCGTCTTCTTCGGCCTTCAACAAGCGCGCGGCAGCCTTTTGCCGTTCTTTGTCGAGCTTGTCCGGCGCGACAGGGCGATCATTTTCTTTTGTCTTGAGCATGACGAATTTGGTCAGGCCCTTGTTTTTCAAACTGGGAAAATACGCTTCGTATGTTTCTGACTCTTCGATGATACGGCCTTGCTTGTCAGGCTTTCGCCACATCATACGCAACGTATAGGTGTATTCAGAGAGCAGCTTGCTGCCTTTGCCATTCCCGAGCGCGTTTTCGATCAAAACCGGAACATTGACCGGTTCCTCATTGGCGACCGGGGCCGTCTGTGCCAGAGCGGTTCCCGTCCCCAACAAACACAAACACATCAGCAAGAAACAACCTCTCATCTTGCTCCCTCATTTGGTTTCTGCCAGACGATGATCTTCGAAATAAAACGCCGGGCCGCAAACCAGCAAAAGGCGCATCGGTTCAGCGCCGGTGTTGGTCAGCGTATGGCGATGATGTTTCGGAATATAGATCGCGTCTCCGGCGCTCACCGGACGAGTTTCCTCGCCGATGGTCATCTCGCCCGCGCCAGCGAGGATGTAATAGACCTCTTCCAGCACTTCGTGATGATGCGGAGTAACGCTTTTACCAGGGGGGAGCAATTCTTCAGCCAGGCTGCATTGCGTAATCGGCGACGTCGTGCGGTCAATCAGCGGGCGGATTTCTGACCCGTGCGGCGTGTGAAGGATTTTTGCCTCGCGGCGATTGACGATCAGCATAGGTGAAGCACGTTAGCCACAAAGTCACAGAGAGCACAGAGGAGCTTTCAAACTCTCTGTGTCCTCTGTGTGCTCTGTGGCTTCAGACTGTAGCCAGTATTTTTTCCAGGAATTCGCGGTTGGCTTTGGCGTTGGCGGCGGTGTCTTCGGGCGTTGCGCCGACCTTGATGCCTTCGACCATGATGGGGCCGTTGAATCCGGCGGCTTTCATCGCCTTGAAAACGCCTGCGAAATCCACTTTGCCCGTGCCGAACTGAGACATGACTTCGCCTCTTACCGCCGGGCAGTCTTTGGCGCAAAAGCCCGTGATGTGCTGGGCGATGGGTTTCAACTCTTCAATCGGGTCTTTGCCGGTGTAGTAAATGATGTTGCCGGCGTCATACCAGATTTTGAAGTTGCGGTGATTGATTTCCTTGATGGCGCGCAGGATTTCTTCTGAAGCACCACTGCCGCCGCCGTGCGGTTTCATCACCAGTTTGATTTTCCGTTCGTCGGCATAGGCCGCCGCGTCGCTCATGACTTTGTAAAAGTGCGCGTACTCTTCCGGTTTGTTCACGCCGAAACTGAGCACAAACTGCAATCCCAGAAATTTAGCGTTGTCTATCTGCTTGCGCACCTGCTTGATCGAATCTTCCAGCGCGATGTTATGACGCGAATCCAGCGCGCCCATATTGGCTTTCAAGCCGCTGGCGGCAAGCCGTTTTTTCAAACCTGCCAGATATTCCGGCGTCACCTCGGCGGCGATGAATTGCTCTTCCTTGGTGCGACTGAGCAAGCCGGTGGTTTTGTAGCCAGCCGCTTTGATCTGCTTCAGCGCTTCGTCAAACGACCATTTCGTCCACGCACGGTTGAAACAGCCAACCGGCCACTTGACCTTGGCTTCAGCGGTGAATTCCCCGGTTGCCATAGCAGCCGTGGCAAGCACGGTATGTTGCACGAATTCTCTGCGGTTCATTGTTGTTCCTCTTTTCTGTGCGGATAAGACAATCACTTGGTCCCAGGCAATCCCGGAATGTCCATCTTCTTATAATCGGCGGGCACGCTGAACAGCGAATCATCCAGCGGTTTTCGTTCGACGCTGGTGACTTCCAGAATGGTTTTGCTCTGTCCATTTTCGAGCTGGGAAATCTTCAGGGGAAATGCGCCGCCTTCGACAAACTTGGCGAATTCGGGGTTGGCCGCGAGTTGGGCTTTTGCCTTGTCGCCCAAGCCCAGCGTTTTCAATTTCTCGAAAATGCTGCCCGATTGACCGCCGCCAAAAAAGCCCAGGCCATTTGCCAGACAAACATCGGTGTCCTGTTTGTCGCCCATCAACCAATGCTGACAGGTATGTCCGGCGATGGTCTCGCTTTTGCCGGTGGCCGTCGCCTTGAAACTGTTAGATGGGGCCTGCCCGAGTTCCTTGCTCAGACTGTCGGCCAGTTCCTGCGCCTTGTTGTCTGCGCCCGCCAGATTCACGGACATATAGGTCTTGGTTTGCGGAATAAGCATAAATTGCGAACCAGACGACCAATCGAGCAGCATCACGCCCGTTGCCAAACTGCCCTGGGCAAGTTGGGTTTCAATGCGGCTGCGCGTGCCTTTGATGGCGTATTTCAGTTCCATCGGCTGTGCACCCGCAAACAATTTGGCCGTAATGGAGCCTTCAAAATTGTTCTGCCCGGATGAAGAGGCAGTCGTCGCCGGTGCGCTGGCGCTGGCAGGAGCAGGGTCGGAAGCAGAAGGTTGTTTGCTGCTGCAAGCCGCAGCCAAAAGCAATGAGACAAAGATGGAAAACAAGTGGATCAGGCGGGGCGATTGGGGGCGAAAAACTGCCAATCGAAGCATTGCATCTCCTTGTTTGGTGCTGACGATTCAATGACTAAATCGTAACAGCCGTCATCAGAACACGCGACGCTTAAACATTCCGATGAATCTTGGCGTCCTGACTTTGTCGTGTACCAATGTCACGTGTTCTGATTAGATCAGATTTCATTTTGGCGTAAGGGTTTTGCCACAGAGGCACAGAGGTTTCTAAGTATTTCTCTGAGCCTCCGTGGCTCTGTGGCCAATCCGTAAAGCAAATTGAAAAATGATCTAATGAGGATGTATTCGGCAGGTTGAACGGGCTACGCAGCAACCTGCCGAACATCTGAAATTTGAAGTCGAAGTCTTACTTCTGGGTCAGCGCTTTGACCTTCAGCGGCAAGCCCAAAATGTTGATGAAGCCTGCAGCGTCTTTTTGGTCGTAGCTGGCGCCCATCGTGAACGAAGCCAGATCGGGCCGATACAACGTATTCGGCGAAGTGCGTCCGGCGACGATCACATTGCCTTTGTAGAGTTTCAGTTTGCACGAACCGCTGACCGGCGCCATCAGCGTGTTGACGAACGCGTCAATCGCTTCGCGCAAGGGCGTGAACCATTGCCCGAAATACACCATCTCGGAATATTTGTGCGCGATGATTTCCTTGTAATGGGCTGATTCGCGATCCAGGCAAAGCGATTCGAGTTCGCGCAGCGCCGCCAGCAACAACGTGCCGCCGGGCGTTTCATAGACGCCACGCGATTTCATACCGACCAGGCGATTTTCGACCAGATCAACGCGACCGCAGCCATTGCGTCCGCCGATTTCGTTCAGCTTTTCGAGCAACGGAATCGGATCAAGGTGTTCACCGTTGACCGAAACCGGAATGCCGCTTTCGAATCCGATCTCGACATATTCGGGCGTGTCGGGCGCTTTTTCCGGCGCAACCGTCAGCTCGAACATGGATTCTTCGGGTTCGTTGGCGGGGTCTTCCAAAATGCCGCCTTCGTGCGACAAATGCCAAATGTTGCGATCGTGTGAGTAAATCTTTTCGCGGCTGGCGGTGATGGGAATCTGGCGTTCGGTGGCGTAATCAATCGCGTCTTCGCGCGAAACAATGTCCCATTCGCGCCAAGGTGCGATGACTTCCATTTCAGGCGCGAGTGCTTTGAAAGTCAGTTCGAAGCGAACCTGATCGTTGCCTTTGCCGGTACAACCGTGCGCCAGCGCCGTGCAACCAGTTTGTTTGGCGATTTCGACCTGACGTTTGGCAATCACGGGCCGCGCAAACGAAGTGCCCAGCAAATATTTGTGTTCGTAGACGGCTCCGGCCTTGAGCGTCGGCCAGATGTATTCAGTGATGAATTCCTGACGCAGGTCTTCGACGTAACATTCGACCGCGCCGGTCTTGATGGCTTTTTCGGTCAGGCCGTCCAGCTCTTCCGCTTGGCCGACATCGCCCGCGATGGCGACGACTTCGCAGTTATAGTTTTCCTTGAGCCAGGGAATGATGATTGAGGTGTCGAGTCCGCCCGAATATGCCAGGGCCACTCGTTTGACTTGTTCGGTCATGGATGGATGATGCCTCCGGTGATTTGTGCGTGATGGGAATCAAGCGCGAATTATACACGCCACGCCTGGAAAATCAGCCCGACGCGACACCCCGAGGAAAAAGCCCGCTCAAACAGAGAGTCTTTTCGCTCAAATTGGCAGCCGTCTCTCATCTTGTCAGATTCAACGAAATCGTAGGTTTACTCTGTCGCGCGGCTTGTGTTAAAAGACCATCCGTGCCCGCCTTTGCTAGCTTTCTTTCTACGGTAAAGATTTCGCGAAGCCGCCGACCCACTTGCTTCGTGTTCCCCTTATAAAATTTCGTTGTCGCCCTGTTCTTTTCTTGCGCTGAGGTAAACCGCCTTAGCCGCACCCCGTGCCTCAATTCATTTCGCGTTTTCAGACTCTGCGTTTGGCAGTCTTCTCACCCTGAGCACGCAACCACTTCCACTGCATCCCTAACAACGTCTGCTGGCGCAGGCCGGGATACGTGTGCCTGCCCGTGCAATCAAGTTTTGAAGATGGAGCAAAGTTTTATGGTGCCAAAGGTCGTGTGTTTTTCTGTTGCGGCGCGCGCGCGCATTCACTGGCTGGGAATCTGCTGTTTGCTGCTGGCGTTTGCCTGTCCGCTCTGGGCGCAAACGCCGACGCTCGACGTCGAAGAGCAAACCATACTCAAACTGATCAACGATTATCGCGCGCAACAAGGGTTGACACCGTTGCGCGTTTCGCTGTCGCTGACGCGGGCCGCCGACTGGATGACGGCGGATATGGCGGCCAAAAACTATTTCAGTCATACAGACAGTCTGGGCCGCGATCCATTCGCACGTATGACGGCGTTTGGCTATAACTATCCGGGGCTGCGCGGCGAAAACGCTGCCGCTGGTTATGCCGATGCGGCGCGCACGTTCAATCAATGGAAAACCTCGCCCAATCACAACACCGCCATGTTGAACTCCGGCTTCAATGTGATCGGCATCAGCCGCAGCTATTCTGCCTCTTCGTTGTATCGCTGGTATTGGATTACGGATTTTGGCAGCTATGTGGATGCGACGCTGGAATCTGGCGGCGAAACCTCGCAGCTTGTGCGTTCGGTCAACGCTGCCAGTTATCAACCAAGCACCGCGCCAGACGCGATTGCCGCCGCCTTTGGCAATCAACTCGCAACCAGCACCACAGCCGCAACCGCCTTTCCGTTGCCGTTGTCATTGGCGGGCGTCACCGTCACGGTCAACGGCATCCCGGCTTCGTTGCTGTATGTGTCGCCCACGCAAATCAATTATCTGGTTCCAATCAACATTGATCCGGGCACAGCCGTGGTCAAGGTCATGACCAATAGCGGTGTTGTGGCGACCGGCAGCATGAGCGTGGAAAACGTCAGCCCCAGCATCTTCACGTTTTTTGCCAGCGGCAAAGGCACGCCTGCGGCACAAACCACCTATGACGGCGTCACGTATCAATCGGTCGCCTATACCGACGGGTCCATTCGCCCGTTGAACGTGGGAACTGCCAGTCGTCCGAACTATCTGGTGCTGTATGGCACGGGGCTGCGACGCCGCAGCAATATGGCAAACGTGCGCGTCACGATCGGCGGCGTCAACGCCGAAGTCGCCTTTCTGGGCGCACATTCGCGCTTTGCCGGTCTGGATCAGCTCAACGTCAAATTGCCCCAAGAAGTGCGCGGGCGCGGTGTGGTAGATGTTGTGGTGACCGTGGATGGCCGCGCCGCCAACACCGTACAAATCAGCATCGCGCAATAACGCCGTCCGCAACCGGTTTGTATTGTCAGCCACAGTTCACCGGTGGATTTCATGATCTATTCTCTCTCGCGTATGCTTGCAGCGCGCCTGACGCGAGCAACCTGTCAGGAAAACTGCAAAAGCCAACCAAAGGAGAGATGTCATATGAAAGCAGTGATTTGCTTTATCGTCTTGGCAATTGCCGGTGGGTATGGTCTGGCGCAAGCCACCAAACAATCGCCGCCCGCCAAACCCAAAAAAGAAACTGCGCAACGAGAAAAGGTCGTCAAAACCGACGCCGAGTGGAAGCAGATGCTGACGGAAATTCAGTTTTACGTCACGCGCAAAAAAGGCACTGAGCAAGCCTTCACCGGCGCATTCTGGGATCACCACGAAAACGGCACGTATGTATGCGTGTGCTGTGAACAAGAACTGTTCAGCTCAAAACACAAATTCGATTCGGGCACTGGCTGGCCCAGTTTCTGGAAGCCTCTCGAACGCAAAAACGTAGGGACAGAAACCGATGTCTCGCTGGGAATGCGCCGCACTGAAGTCCATTGCAGCCGCTGCAATGCGCACTTGGGCCACGTGTTTGACGACGGGCCGGAACCCACCGGGTTGCGTTACTGCATTAATTCCGCGTCGCTGAAGTTCGTTAAACAACCGTAATCGGCAACAACCAATCAACAAGAAAATGGGCAGAAACAAGAGAATGTCTCTTGTTTCTGCCCATTTTCTTGTACAGCCAGGCAGCCGCGTTATTTGATTTCCATAGTGGTATTGTTGGCGGCTTTCCCATCAAAGATCATCGCCACAGTCACCACCCCGCGTCCGCCCAGACTGCGCGGAATGCGCAAGTTGATCTGATCCAAACCGACGTATCCTTCTGCCGGGCCGACATACAACACTTCGGAATTTGCCCCGCCGATGGTGGCGCTGACGCCTGACAACCCGGAACGAAACCGCGTGCCCGTGCCAAACAAAATCAGAAACAGTTGATCGGTCGCCGGGCCCAGATCAATCGGCACCGTGACAAAGCCGTTCTGCGCCGCGTCGAAACGCGAGATGGCTTCAAAAGTTTGTGCGCCGTTTTCTTTGACGCGCAACACGACCGCCGCCGCGACGCCGCGTCCGTTGGCGTTGGCGGCAAAAAGTCCGGGCGCGACCGTGGCGATATTGAGCGTACCGGTGGAAACCGTTCCGTCGCTGCTGTTGACCGTGATTGTCGCAGGACCGCTCGTGCTGCCCTGCGGAACCTGATAGTTGATCTGTGTCGGCGCGACGAAAAACAACGGCGCAAATCGCTCATCACCCGCGCTGTCGCGCACGCGCACGGTCGTGCCTGCGAGCGTTGTCGGCAACGGCGTGGTTGACGCGACTCTGACCTCAGTCGCCAGTTTGTCGCCAAACGCGGCGGTGATGGCTTCGCTGGCGAGTTCAGCCCCGGCGTAACTGGCTGCCGAAACACTGGCCACCGGCGGCGTGCTGGCATTGCGTTTCAGCAAACGCACGCGGTTGTTAATCGTGTCGGTAAAAAGCAAATCATCGTTGGGCAGCGCAATAATACCTGTCGTGACCTGAATGTCGTTGGTCGCCGTGCCAGGATTGGGCAGCGAAAGCCGCGCTTGCGCACCGGGGCCGCCGTCACCTGAAAAGCCCGCGTTGCCATTGCCAGCGACGACACTGGTCGTCCCCAAACCGCTGCCGGGCGCTTCCAGATCAAGCACCTGATGCGTGCCCGCGTTGGTGATAAAAATCTTGCCTTTGCTATCTACCACCAGATCACGCGGACGACGAATGTTTTTGCTGGCGTCGGCAATCGCCGAAAAATTCGACCCGCCCGGGGTATCCTGCCGCAAGATGCGGTTGTTGCGCGTGTCGGCGATGTACAAACGGCCTTCGTTGTCGAACGAAATGCCCGTCGCCGCGCCCAACACCGTCAATGTGCCGTCACCATACACAGTGCTGACCACGCCTGTCGCGGCATCAATGCGGCGAATGCGATTGTTGCCTTGATCCGCCAGAAGGATATTTCCGGCACGATCAACCGCCACGTCCGTCGGGAAAAACGCCACGCGGTTGGCCGATAATCCGTCGCCGATGACTTGCGGATTATTGGGCGGACGCACGCCCGCGATGTCTTTGATCTGTCCGGGCGGAACCACGACGCGTGCATCGCTGCTGTTTGGAAAAAAGGTGACGTCGCTGTTGCTCG
The DNA here is from genome assembly GCA_016789605.1 of Acidobacteriota bacterium. Classification (GTDB taxonomy): domain Bacteria; phylum Acidobacteriota; class Blastocatellia; order RBC074; family RBC074; genus RBC074. The sequence goes on along the minus strand of JAEUQO010000064.1, from coordinate 41,081 downwards.
TATTCAAAAAACGCAAAACACCGCTACGGCGTCCTGACACCGACGTCGGCGGAATTTTGATCAGCGCGCCTGCCTGCGAATCCACGATCAAAATGCCGCTGGGCGTCGCGACCAATCCTTGCGGCGTTAAAAATAAAGCGGTCGTAATGCGGTCATCCGTTTGCGGATCACCGGCGTCGCGATTCAGCGTGACGATCTGGCCCGGTTGCACCGTTGTCGCAAAAGGCGTCGTCACAAACAGCGTGATGGGCGATCCGGTGCGATTCACAAACCGCAACCGGTTATTGCCGGTGTCGGCGATAAACAAATTGCCCAACGCATCCACGGTTACGCCCGTCGGCACAAACAACTCTGAACTGGTCGCCAGCGTGCCGTCATACGGCGAAGACAAGCCGCTGCCGGCGATGGTGTTGATCGTTTGCGGATTGATCGCCGTGCCCGCGATGGTGGTCGGCTGTCCGCTCAAATTGACGAAACGCACACGTTTGTAACGGAAATCCGGCAGAAACAATCCGCGCGCATCCGCCGCCATCGTCAATGTCGTGTTCGCCGTACTGTCGGGAATGCTCAAAAATGCCTGTGTGGCAGTGCCGCCGTCGCCACAATTCGGATTTGTATTTGTATCGCAGATCAATTGGTTTTGGTTGCCGCAGATGATCGTGCGCGTTCCGGCAGGCGTCACGCGCATCACTTGCTGGGCATTGCCCAGCGCAACAAACGCATCGCCCGCAGCCGAGGTGCAAATGCCCGTGGGAAAATCCAGACTGCCGGCCAGGGTGGAAATCACGCCTTGCGCATTGATGCGGCGCACACTGCCCAACACGGTGCGGGCGTCTCCGCCGTCAGCAATCAACAAGTTGTTGTTGTTGTCGAATGCGATGCCGGTGGGCGTGGTCAAACGCGCTTGTGTTGCCTGCCCGCCGTCGCCATTGCCTGTGGCTGGATTGCCGCCACCCGCCACAACGACAGGAGCGCCAGAGCTGTTCAGCCGAAACACCTGCCGTCCCGCAATGTAATACAGCTCGCGTGTCGCGGGTTGAATCGCCAATGCCCGGAACGTGGCTTGATCAATGGTCGCCACCGTCCCGATGGAATTCGGCGTGATCGTTTTGCCCAGCACAGTGAAATTCTGTGCGCTCACGTTGATCACGCGAATCGAGGAAAACGATGGGCTGCTCAAAAATACCGCGTTGCCCGACGGATCAATGGCCATCCCCGTGACTTGCGCCAGATCGGCATCAATCGGCAACACGCCATCGGTCGTTTGTGTGCCGCCGCCTGCGATCAGATTTATGTTGTTGGGAAGAATGGTCATGCCGCCCAGTGTCACGTTGGCGGTCGAGGTATTGATGAAGCGCAACAAACTGGTGCCATCCACTTCATCTACGACATACAAACCACGTCCTAACGGATCGAGTGCCACCGCAGTGGGCAACACCATCGGCGCTTGTTTGGCCAGCACGTTTGAGCCAAAACCGCCGCCTGCCAATGTTGAAATCGTCGTATCGGTCACGGCGCGCGTACGGGGTTCTTGCGCAGCCACCGTCGGTGCCAATGGCCTGCGCAAGCTCAAACACAAACCAAACAACAGCAGCAATCCCAGCGCAAGCACCGGTTTGTGGGCCGGTCGTAGGGGAATCAGGTTACCTAGCCAAGACTTGGGAGCAGTCATCGTACATTCTCCTGCGGACAAGTTTCCGTGGCCCAATTATTGCGGTCGGATAATGGCGAAACGGTGCGCGGAACGCGCCAGAAAGAGTAAGAAGCCAGCATATCAACCGTCGTAAGGGAGGCCTTCATGGGGATTTGTGTTTTGGGGGCAATTAGGTCGGTGTGAAGTCGCTGACAGCGCCGATAACAAGCGCTTGCAGGCTTGCTCACGTAGGTCGTTTGTCAATTCAGGACGCGCATTAGACCATTACACCGCGCGCCAAGTCAACACAATGACCTGTCGCCTGTTTCACCGCCTGCGACTGATGAGAAAACGGCTGCGAGACGAGCCAAGGTCATTACGCCATAGGTATAATACCCGGCAGAGATTGTATGAAACCGCTCAAGCTTTACACGCGCATGACATTATGGACAGCCGTTGTGCTCACACTGGTGCTGTTGCTGTTCGTCTATTTCTTTGCGACCAAGGTCAAAAGCCTGGAGCTGCAGGATCAGGAACAACGCGCGATGATCTGGGCCACCCAACTGGCCAACGTGCTGACCTACGGCTCTTCGCTCACGACCAGCGAATTGCAGGCGCGCGCCTGGAAATTCAAGGACGACCGCGAAGGGCAAATCCAGCAAATTCGCATTTACGGCCAGACCAACAAAGGACTGACCGAAGTCATTCGCCTGGAACAAGACGAACGCGAAGTCATCGCCGCCGCCGATCTGGTGCCGTTGAAACGCGGCGAACCGGTTGCCCATTTGCGCGTCAGAACCACTGACACCGGCACTGCATCTGTGATTTATGCCGCCGCGCCGATTTTTGAAAACAACGATTTTCGCGGCGCCGTCAGTTTAACCACAACCGCCGTCGAATTTTCAGATTTGCCACAGCGCATCACCAGCATTGCCATCGCCCTGCTCGCTTTTGCGGTGCTTGTCATCACCGGATTGTTTTACGTGCTTTTCAGCCAGGTGCTCTACAAACCGGTGGAAGATTTGCTGCGCACGATGTCCGCCGTGCGCGCGGGCAACCTTGAAGCCGCGGCGCCGGTGCGCGTACGCGACGAATTCGGGCAATTGGCGGTTTCGTTTAATCACATGATCGCCCGCTTGCGCGCGATGACCAGCGAACGTGAAGCCTACCAAAAACAACTGGAAGGTCGCGTGCAAGAAGCCACGCTGGCACTGGCTGAACGCAACACCCAGCTCGAAGAAGCCAACACGACGCTTTTTGAGTATCAGCGCGAACTGACCAAGTTTGAACGGCTGGCAGCGGCGGGGCAATTGGCGGCGCAATTCGCCCACGAAGTCGGCACGCCGCTCAACCTAATTTCCGGGCACGTGCAATTGCTGACCGCGCGTACGACCGATGCCAAAACTTGTGAACGGCTGGAACTGATCAGCGCGCAAATCGCTCGCATCGAACGCATCGTTCGCAACATGCTTGACGCCACACGCCGTCCCCAACCACAACTGGAACCACTCGATCTGAATCTGCTGCTGCGCCGTATTTTTGAAGTCACGGCCCCGACGCTGGCTGCACACCAGGTCGAACTTCAGACGGATTTTGCGCCCGGCTTGCCGCTCATTTCCGGTGACGGTGAACAGTTGCAACAGGTGTTCATCAATTTGATCAACAACAGTCTGGACGCGATGCCCGCAGGCGGCCAGTTGCACTTTTCGACCGCCGCCGCCAATGGCTTTGTGGCCGTGCATTGCCGCGACACCGGCGAGGGCATCAAAGACGAAATCAAAGCCCGCATTTTCGACCCGCTGTTTACGACTAAACCCGCCGGACGCGGCAGCGGTTTGGGTTTGTCGGTCGTGCAGCAGATTTTGCGCGAACACGGCGGCAACATCACCGTCGCCAGTACGCCCGGCGCGGGCGCGGAATTCCAGTTGCGCTTGCCCATCGCCGAAGAGCGTGCCAACACAGCGCAACAAAAAGTTTGAAGCCGACGGCAACGCTTTTGTCACAAGGCAAATTCGCGCTGGCGTCTTTCAGTTTTCGGCACCGATGACAAACAACAAAAAACACATTCTGGTCATAGACGATGATGCAGCGACCTGCGACTTTCTGCGCGAGCTGTTTGAAGAAGAAGGCTGGCGCGTCAGCGCGGCGCTCAATACGGCGATGGCCCTGGCCGCTGTACAAACCGAACAGTTTCATTTGATTGTCAGCGACATCAATCTGAACGAACAGTGGAACGGCATCGAATTGCTCAAACACTTTCGCCAGATCGCGCCGCAAGCCCAGGTGATTTTGATCAGCGGATTTGGCACGCTCGAAACCGCCATCGAAGCCGTGCGCGAAGGCGCGTTCGATTTCATTAGCAAACCATTCAATGTGCAGGAAGTCGTCGCCACAGCGCGCCGCGCCTTGCAGCTAGCCGAAGAAGCGACGCCCCCCGAACCCGAAACGCTCAAGGAACTTTCGGCCCGTTATGCGTCATCGGGTTTGGTCGGACACAGCCGCCAGATGATCGAACTATACATGGAAATCGCGCGGGTAGCGGCGTATCGCTCTACCGTCCTGATCATTGGCGAATCCGGCACAGGCAAAGAACTGGTTGCGCGCGCCATTCACCAACACAGTCCGCGCGTGGCGCATCCGTTCATTGCCGTCAATTGCGGCGCGCTGACCGAAACCTTGCTCGAAGCCGAGCTGTTTGGCCATGTGCGCGGAAGTTTTACCGGCGCAATCTCTGACAAAAAAGGATTGTTTGAGGAAGCTGAAGGCGGAACGATTTTTCTGGACGAAATCGGCGAGACGAGCGCTGCGTTACAGGTCAAATTGCTGCGTGCACTGCAGGAAAGCGAAATCCGTCGTGTCGGTGCGACCAAAGCGACAAAAATTGATGTGCGCGTCATTGCCGCTACAAATCGCAATCTGGAACAGGAAGTCAAAGCCGGACGCTTTCGCGAAGATTTGTATTACCGGTTGAGTGTCATCACGCTTCTTGTTCCGCCGTTGCGCGAACGCCGCGAAGACATTCCGCTGCTGGCGCATCATTTTTTGCGCCGCACCTGTGCCGAAACCGGCAAGCAGGTGACGCTGTCAGAACAGGCGTTAAAAGCGCTCTATGATTACGATTGGAGCGGCAACGTGCGGGAACTGGAAAATTCGATTGAGCACGCCGTCCTGCATTCGCGCGGACAAGTTATTACAGAAGCGGATTTGCCTGTGCGGTTGCGCAAACGAAAGGAAGGCGATTCGTCGTGGCAAGCCAGAACGTTTGCGGACTTGCCTTCGCTGGAAGAAATGGAGCGCCGCTATTTGCTGCACGTGCTCGAATCCGTCAATGGCAACCGCACCCGCGCGGCAGAAGTGCTGCAAATTGACCGGCGCACGCTATACCGCATGGCGGAACGGTTCAAAATCAATTTGGACGGCGAGTAACCGCCCAATAAAAAATCAGCTTTCGCCAGCGGCTTGGCCGCCACGAAAGCTGATTTTAGATAACACGCTTGCCTGAAAACCAAAGCTAGTTTTTCTTGGCAGGAGCAGCGCCTTCTTCTTTCTTGGCGTCTTCTTTCTTAGCAGCTTTTTTCTTGGCAGCTTTCTTCTTTCCTTTGCCAGCCTCTTCCGTGGTAGCAGCAGCGGCTTCTTCTTTCTTCGCCGGAGCAGCCTTCTTGGCCATCGCTTTCTTTTCGGCGGGTTTGTCAGCCGGTTTGTCTTGCGCGAAAGCACCCATCGTCAACAAGCCAACCATCAGCACAGCAGCGATCAGTTTCTTCATAAGGTTCTCCTTGAAAAGTCGTTGAAATGTAAGGTTCAAAAAGGAAACACATATAGTGTGGCGTGTGCCACGTTTTGCTTCCACGCTCACTTGTGCAACCGATGTGCCAACAAAATTGTTTGCGTTTGGCTGTGGTTGTGACTTCGATTTCGGCTGGATTGAAAGAACTTGTTGCCATTTTGTGGCGGTTCGGCTGACTGAAAGCCGCTTTTCCTGCCTGAACTGTGGCGCTTTTGGCGCACACACGACACATCCGCCACGGCTGATATTTTGGAAACATTGTCCAAAGTTTGGCAGCTCCCGACACGCGAGATGTGCACCGCGACAGGTGTGCGCAGTACCGCATGAATAGGTAAGCCAAGTTCCTGTAAATGTCCTTTGGATTTGCCGAGAGCGAATGGATAGCCGCGACGCTATTCGTCGTCTTCTGTCGTTTTGGCAGAACCGTTGAGGGTTCCGCCGGAACGCGCCTGGCGTTGAAAGAGGTTGTTGACCAGGTCTAGTTCTTTGTCGAATTCCGGCAACAGTTGTGTGATTTCACTGGCTTGGCTGGCGCGCGCAAGCTTTTCCAACAAACCATCCAGGTTTTTGACCTGTTCGCCGCCATTACGACGGGCAAGCACAACAGGCCGCATGTCTTTCCAGGCATCTTGCAACGCGGCCTTGCGCACTCGCAACATCTCGTCGTCACCGGTTTCGTTCCACATCTCGACTTCACGCAACAAAAACCGTATGCGCTGATATTCGAGCGGCAGCCCTCTGGTCCCGAACCGCGCGCGTTGTTCGCTGACAATGCCGTAAAGCTGATTAACGGCAAAACGCCCTTTGGCGCTGTCGCGTTCGTTTAACGCCCGTGATAGTTGCACGCGGTACAAGGCCAGAAAATCCTGTAACACCGGCGAAATATCTGGATGATTCAGTTGTGGCGCAGGCAGTTGCTGGGTCTTGCGCTCAAATTCAGCGAAATGCGTTTGCGCGTTCTGCCAATCGTTGTCGGTCACTTCTTTGTGAAGCCGTTCGAGCAGGTTTTGGGCCTCTCCCAACTCCGCACGCCAAACGCCATCAGAGGGAGTGCTTTTGCCCTGTGCGGGCGGCACACTCGCGACAGGCGGCGTGCTCGTCGGTGATGGAAGCGCCGTGGCTGATTTGGGCAGTACCGGTTTCGGATTCGGAGGGCTGACCAGGTTGGACACAATGACGAAGCCAGCGAACGTCAGGGCCGCGAGAAAAATCACGACAACTGTAGTTTGCTTCGTCAAGCGCTCTCCTTACCGGTAATTGAACCAAATTCTGGGTAAACAAATGAATTGCTGTCATCTTACTGAGCAAACCCGGTGCCAGTCCAGAAACTGACGGCAAAATCCTCGTCGAACGTCAGAAAACACGCGTTCCGGTCAATTCGTTGCCAATTCAGACAGCCGCGCGTAGTATCCCGGCCATGACTACGGCAATCATCCACTCAGAAGATTTTCTCAAACATGACACTGGCGATCATCCTGAACGCCGCGAACGATACCAGGCTGTAATGCAGGGATTGCTCGCCGATCAGGATTTCTGGCAGGACCTGACCAAAATTCCGCCACGACCGGCTACGCCAGAAGAGCTTTTGCGCTGTCATACCGAACGCGCCATCACCCGTGTCGGACAAGCCTGCCTGCAGGCCATGATGTTTGAACACATCGCGCTCGATTCGGATACGGTGGTTTCAGAGAACTCCGATTTGGCGGCACGCCTTGCGGCTGGCGGTGCGTGTCGTGCGGTGGATGCGGTCGTCAAGCAAGAAGCGCAAAGCGCGTTTGTCGCTTGCCGTCCCCCCGGTCATCACGCCACGGTCGGCCAGGCTATGGGCTTTTGCCTCTATAACAACGTCGCGGTCGCGGCCCGCTATGCCCAGACAACGTATCCAGAACAGATCAAACGTGTCCTGATCATGGATTTCGATGTGCACCACGGCAACGGGACACAAGACATCTTTTACGATGACCCCACGGTGTTTTATTACAGCTTGCATCAATATCCGTGGTATCCCGGCACAGGCAGTGCCAGTGAACGTGGCGTGCGCGAAGGCGAAGGCTATACGCTCAACATCCCTGTTCACGCCATGACTTCCGCCGAAGATTATCTGCGTTTATTTGAAGAGGGCCTGGCCGCCATCAGCAAAACGTTTGCTCCTGATTTGGTCCTGATCTCAGCCGGATTTGACGCACACCTCTCTGATCCACTGGGACAAATGCTACTGACGGATGACAGCTATCAACAAATGACCAGACGTTTATGCGAAGTGGCGCGCGACAGCGGACAAGGCCGTGTCGTCTCTTGCCTGGAAGGTGGTTATAACCTGCAAACACTGGGGCAAACCGTGCGGGCGCATGTCGCCGCACTGGCATAGCCTAATCTGCATACAGTTTGGCGTTACCAGCAAACCGTCTCGACCGCAAAATAAAGTTCACAGTTTTGCGCGGAACGCTTTTCTCGCGCCTCAAGCAAAGGTAGACTGAGGGGGCAATTTCAGGATTGCGGATCAACCACGATAGTATCTAGGGCGCGACGCAAAATGATCGCCAATGTCGCGCAAGGAGGCCGATATGAAAGTCAGCAAAATGTCCTTTGCCAAGACCGCATCACTTGCTCTGGCCCTGTTGTTGAGCGTTGCTGCTCAAGCGCAACATCTGATTTCCAGTAAAGCAGGTTTTATCAACCGCGCCGACGGCAAGGTGTTCATCCTGCGTCACGACAGCGAAGAAGGCGAGAAGGGACGCGCTTCGTTGGGCACGCAAATGCGTGACGGAGACCGGATTTTCACCGACGTCAACAGCCGCGCAGAGCTGCTGCTCAATCCTGGCTCGTATCTGCGCCTGAACGAAAATTCTGCGGTGCGCGCGATCTCCACCAACTTGACCGAAGTTCGGTTTGAGCTGCTCAAAGGTTCGGCCAACATTGAAGTGGGCGAGCTCGACAAGAAAACACCGATTGAAATCGTCACGCCCAACGGCACAGTAACCATCGCCAAAGAAGGTCTGCACCGCATTGATGCGAAAGGTTCTGTGACCTTGGTGGCCGTCCGGCAAGGCGAATTGTTCATCGGTTCGCCTAGCGATCTGGCCAACAAGAGCGCCGTCAAAGTGGGACGCGGCAAAGTCGCCCAATTGACCGGCACCCCCAAACCTGAATTGGCCAAATTGGACAAAGACGCGGCGGACGATTTTGACCGCTGGTGCTTTGACCGCGCCAACACCCTTATGGCTGCCAACGGATCGGCGCTGCGTCGTTCGCGTGCAATCAGCCCGATGACGTTTGGTTGGTTGTATGATCCGTTCTACAACTGCTACACCTTCATCCCGTCCCGTGGCATTTTCTATTCGCCATATGGGTTCGGTTTCTTCCGCTCCTACCGGGATTACGCTTACTACTGGCCGTACGGTTATGGCTACTGGGGTTACTATCCCGGAGGTGGCTGGGGCAACACTGGCGGCGGCGGAAACGTTGCCAATCCTCCGGCCCGCATCGTGACGGGCAGTGACCGCGCTCCGGTTCGGCGCGAAATCGAAGGACGTCGTATTGCCGACACTCCGACAGGCGCACCGGATGGCGGGTTTGGCGGATTCGGCGGATCGCGCAGTGTCGCGATGCCGTCCGCAGCTCCTGCCGCGACAAGCACACTTCCGGCAGCCGCTCCGACTCGCTCGGATTCCGGCGGCGGCGGTCGCCCGGCGGGTCCGTCACGTCCGTAACAGTTTCCAAGAGCTAGACAAAGTGAAAGGGCGTAGCGAAGTAACTTCGCTACGCCCTTTCACTTTGTCTAAATCGTAACAGCCGTCATCAGAACACGCGACGCTTAAACATTCGGATGAATATTGGCACCCTGACTTTGTCGTGTACCAATGTCGCGTGTTCTGATTTAGCTCTACTCTGGAGAGTGCGAGAAAGCAGCAGCAATCTCAAACAGCAACAATCTGGCCTGTTTTCGCCTCACCAAGACCCCTCGTTGGCTCGGATTGATCGTGCCAACGAGGTTCAAGAAGCACACACTCAAATAGCGATAACCCGATCAAACAATCCGGCTAGGCTTTCTTTTGCTCTTCCGGCTTTTTCTCTCCCTCTGGCGGTTGTTTGTCATCCCACCAGCTATTCAACACGATCTTGCCGTTCTCAATCACCAGCACCAACGGAATGATTTTCTGTTCTGTTCTGGTGGCTTGCTCATCCGTTAAGACATACACGAAATCCTGCCGAAATTGCCCTGGGATGCTGCGGTCAATGCTGGGCGTCGAAGCCGTCTCGACCAGTTTCAGGTCTTTGAATTTATCCAGCAAACTTTCGCTCAGCGTCTTTTTCTCATCCATCAATCGCTGGCGAGCAGCGGTTGAAAGCATCGCTTCGGCTTCGGTCCATTTACCTTCGCGTATTAACGTATTGAAGGCGCTGAACGCAGCGCCAGTTTGCCGCAAATCATCAAGCGAAACCGGCGGCGGCGGCGGCAATGGCGCCGGACGGCTCATCGCCCAACGATAGACGCCCCAGGTTCCTGCCAAAAAAACCAACGCGACAAACCACAAACTCAACAGCAAGTGTTTGCTCGCCTTGCCCCGATTTTCATCCTCCAGGTCAGCCCGCAGTTCTGTATCTTCAAACAGTGTTCTCATCATCACCCTCTATCAATTTTGATCGTTATTTGCTGCTCCGGCAGCCGCACTCAAAGTACTGGACAACCGTACGACTGTCAAACACGCCCCCTGAACGGCCTGGCGACGCTTCTCTTGCAATTATCCGGCCAGCCAATCGTGACATTTTCCGTCTTCTGCGATTGCATCAGACAACTGCGCCCGGTAAGCTTCGCCTTCTTTGCACAAACCAACTCACGATTTACCTCGTTCCCGAACTCTTATGATGGCAAAAACAACTCTCGGAATTTTTGGTCTGGGCACAGTCGGCACAGGCGTTGTCGCACTGTTACGAGACAACCCGCAATTTGAAATTCGCGCGATTGCCATACGCGATCGCCATAAACCCCGCGAACTCGAACTCGCTAATATCGAACTGACTGACGATCCTTTCAAACTGGCGGACCATCCTGACATCGAAATGCTGGTCGAAGTCGCAGGCGGCATTGATCCGGCCTATGAAGTCATCAAACGCGCCATCAGCAATGGCAAACATATCGTCACCGCCAACAAGGAATTGATCGCCAAACATGGCCCGGAGCTATTTGCCCTGGCCAACGAACACAAAGTCACGATCTTTTTTGAGGCCGCAGTCGGTGGCGGCATCCCGCTGATTTCGACGCTGCAACGCGGTTTGCAGGCCAACCGCATTGCCCGCGTCGCAGGCATCGTCAACGGCACGACCAATTACATCCTCACCAAGATGGAGCGCGAGCAACAGTCGTTTGCCGATGCCCTGCGCGAAGCCCAGGCAGCCGGATATGCCGAAGCCGATCCGACCGACGACGTAGAAGGCCGCGATGTCGTTTATAAAATCTCGATTCTGTCTTCGCTGGCGTTTCAAGTTCCCATCGAAGTCGAAAAAATCTATCGGCAAGGCATCACCCAAATCACCGACCTCGATATCAAACTGGCCAACGAATTCGGCTACCGCATCAAAATGATCGGGCTGGCGCAACCCGGCGAAGACAACGAACAAGCACTGGATGTGCGCGTGCATCCCATGCTGGTGCCGCGTCACCATCCGCTGGCCAGCGTCGAAGGCGTCAACAACGCCATCTTCATCAAAGGCAGCGCCGTCGGCGAAATCATGCTCTATGGCCCCGGCGCAGGACGCTTCCCTACCGCCAGCGCCGTTGTGGGTGACATCATCAACATCGCCAGCGCCCTGAAGCTGCCGGATTTCGCGCAATACTTTCAATTGCCGATCCGTTCGGAGGCCTGCGAAATCTTCCCGATTGCCGACACCACCAACGCCTATTACATACGGCTGGAAACGCACGACACACCGGGCGTCATTGGCACCCTGGGACACGCCTTTGGCGAACACGGCGTCAGTTTGCATAGCGTCACGCAAAAAGGCGTCAACAGCGAAGGCACAGCAACCATCGTGTTACTGACCCATCGCGTGAAGGAAAAACAGGTGCAAGCGGCGTTGACACAAATCAGCGCACAAGCAACAACCAAGCAAATTGGCGTAGTACTACGCGTCCTGATCTAATTTGAAAGGAGCTTCTGACATGGCCAAAACCAATGCGAACGTCATTTTTCTGGGCATCAAAGGCACAGTCGTCGCGCTCAATCGCAGCACCGGCGAAGAGTTGTGGCGGCTTTCCTTGAAGGGCGGTGATTTCGTGAACCTTGTGCTGGATGGCGAAAACCTCTATGCCACGACCAAAGGCGAGATTTTCTGCCTGAATACGGCCAATGGTGAGTTGCGCTGGCACAACAAATTGCCGGGGCTGGGCCTGGGCTTGATCACGATTGCGTCAACAACAGGCAATCAGGTCGTCAGCGCCGAAGAAAAGCGCCGCCGCGACGCACAAACAGCCGCGACGGCGGCGTCCGCCAGCTAATGTATCTGGATAAATCCAAGTGGCAGTGTCACTAAAAACCGCGCTGCCACTTGGCCAAATCCTGCGCCAATCGGGTCACATCAGCGCGCTGTTTTCCCCAATCTGCTGAATCATTTTTCCTCCCGCCATCGTAACCTTTGCCTACGCCGCTGCGTGATTTCGGTAGCAACACCGAAAGGAGACAGGAGAAGGACATCATGACGAAATTGAACCATCTGGCCGCACACCCCCACGTCGTCATTATTGGTGGAGGCTTTGGAGGACTGACGGCAGCGCAATCTCTCGACAATGCCCCAGTCAAAGTCACCGTGGTAGATCGCACCAATCATCATTTGTTCCAGCCGTTGCTGTATCAAGTTGCGATGGCGGGACTTTCGCCGGCGGATATTGCCGCGCCAATCCGTTCTATCTTGCGCAAACAAAAAAACGCCTCTGTGTTGCTGGCGGAAGCCACCGCAGTGGATTTCGCAAACCAGACGGTGCAATTGCACGATGGCATCCACGATGAAGAATTACGTTATGACTATCTGGTGTTGGCAACCGGCGGACGCACCAGCTATTTCGGTCACGACGACTGGGAAAAATTTGCGCCGGGTTTGAAAGACCTGGATGACGCCGTTGAAATCCGCCGTCGTGTCTTGTTGGCGTTTGAAGCGGCAGAAAAAGAAGACCACCCGCAACGGCGACGTGAATTGCTGACCTTTGTGGTTGTGGGCGGCGGGCCGACCGGCGTCGAACTGGCAGGCGCAGTCGCCGAATTGGCGCGCTTTGTGCTGGCGCGCGACTTTCGCACGATCAACCCGGAAGCCGCTGAAATTCTCTTGCTGGAAGGCGGGCCGAAGATTCTGCCGAGTTTTGCCCCGGCGTTATCTGAAAGCGCGGCGCGGCAATTGGCAGCGCTGGGCGTCACCGTCCGCACAGGTTCGCACGTCACGCAAATTGACGAAAAAGGCGTGTTGTTTGGCGCAGAGCGCATCAACGCCGCTACCGTCATCTGGGGCGCAGGCGTACAAGCCACGGCGTTGACGCGCCAGCTTGGCGTGCCGTTGGATCGTGCCGGACGCATCAAAATTCAGCCCGATTTGACCGTCCCCGGACAGAAAAACGTTTTCGCCATCGGCGACATGACGCAACTGGAACAGGACGGCAAACCGCTGCCGGGCGTCAGTCCAGTCGCAATGCAAATGGGTCGGCACGTCGCACACAACATCCAGCTGGATCTGGCGGGCAAAGCCTACGAACCGTTCCATTACTTTGACAAAGGCAGTATGGCGACCATTGGTCGCAAGGCAGCAACCGCCGAACTAGGCAAGTTGCGGCTGAGCGGTTTTCCCGCCTGGATGGCCTGGCTGCTGGTTCACATTTTCTTTTTGATCGGATTTCGTAATCGGCTGGCCGTGATGTTCAACTGGGCGTGGTCGTATTTCACCTATCAACGTGGCGCGCGGTTGATTACCGGCAGAAGACTGAGTTTGCGCCCCAGACGCAGTTTGCCGCCCGTTGAAGCCGAAGAGGCTGCAGCCAAACCGCCGACCTCTGGCGAATATTTGCTCCGGTAAGAAAGCAAGCTTACGGCAAATGCAGCAGCGGGCCAGATAGTCGGTCGTATGTCAGCACGCTTGACCGACTTCTTGAGACTTTATGATTCGTCAAGGCGCACAAGCCGCAACGGCCCCAGGCCCCAGCGCGCCCAACAACAACACCGTCAAAATCCCAGGAAGTGATTTTTCATCATGTCCCCTTAAGCCGTGAACAACGGAAAACGAACTGTGAAGGTTGTGCCCTTCCCGACTTCGCTCTGCGCGGTGATGCTTCCGCCGTGCGCGTCCACAATCCATTTCACGATAGAAAGCCCCAACCCGAATCCGCTGGCGCTACGATCGGCGGTTTTGGCCGAGCGGCGAAAGAACCGTTCAAAGATGTGCGGCAAATCTTCGGCGGGAATTCCGCGTCCGGTGTCCGTCACGGTCAATACAGCGGTTTGGGCTTCGACTTTTAGACCAAGCGCGATGCTCCCTTGCGGTTCGGTGTATTTGATCGCGTTGTCGAGCAGGTTGAGTAGCAATTGTTTGATGCGTTGTACGTCGGCGTTGATGATAACCAGATCGTCTTCTTCCCCATCGTCCGTCTTTGCCGGTTCCGGCGCGTTATAAACCAATGTCTGTTCGCGCTGTTCCGCCAGGGGCGCGATGTATTCGACCATCTGCTGACAAAGCGCCTGCAAATCCAGCGGCTCGCAGCGTAGCTCGACTCGCCCAGCATCTGCGCGCGCGAGCATCAATAAATCTTCGATCAAGCGGGACAGACGCACGATTTCTTCCAAACTCGACGACAGTACGCGTTGGTATTCTTCGGCGGTACGTTCGCGGCGCAAGGTGATTTCGATGTCGCCGCGCATCACCGCCAACGGCGTGCGCAATTCATGCGAAGCATCGGAGGTAAACTGCTTTTGCCGTTCAAACGCCGCCTGCAAACGCGAAATCATATGATTGAATGTCGCCGCCAACCGACCGATTTCATCCATCTTCGCCGGCGCAGGCACACGTTCGGTCAGGTCCCCTTTGGCAATTTGTTCGGCGGCGCTGGTGATGCGATCCACAGGAGCCAGCGCCTGATGCGCCAACAACAATCCGCCAAAACTTCCCAACAACAACGCGATAGGAATCGCCACGCCCAACACCAGCAACAACTGACGACGCGCGCCGCTCAACGCCTGTAACGACTGGCCCAAACGAATGAAATAGGTGCCGCTGCCTTCGTGATCTTTTGTGCGTCGCGTGGCCACGCGCAACGATTCGCCATTGGAGAGTTTGACTGTATCAAACACCGTCTTGCCAACCGCCAGTTGCGATAAGACCTCAATGCGTACGGGAAGATGATCGTTGGCCGACACAGCCATTTCGTCGGTCACGCGTCCGCCGTCATCAATGATTTGGGTGATGTGCGGCGAAAGCGGCAATAACTCTTCCTGAACCTCGCCGCCTTGTTCAGCAGGCTCTGCGCCCATACTGAAGCTGATGCTGCGTTCGATCCGTTCAACCTGATAGGCGAGGGATTCGTCAATTGTCATTAACAGACTGTGCGAGAGGTAGGCATAAATTGCTACTCCGAAAAGCAGCAACACAGCGGAGAGAATGGCCAGGTAATAAAGGGTGAGCTTGACGCGTAATGAAAGCATGACGGGGCGCGGGGCGGAGGGGTGACTGGGTGTGGAGCTGCTTTCGCCCCAGTTCCCCGCCGCCCCCGCCGTGATTTAGGAGGCCTTCGATTCAGCGACCATGCGCGAAGGCATCTGTGGTGTTTTGAACATGTATCCGATACCGCGCACGGTATGGATCAACTTCGGTTCGTATTGGCGGTCAATTTTGTTGCGCAAGTAATTGATATAAACATCAATCACGTTGGTCAACGTATCGAACGTTTCTTCCCAAACTTTTTCCGAGAGAGTTTCGCGCGAAAGGATTTGATCAGGATGGCGCATGAAAAATTCAAGCAGCGCGAATTCTTTGTTGGTCAATTGTGCTTCGCTGCCTCCGCGGCTGACCCGGCGATTGATCAGGTTGAGCGACAAATCGCCAATCTGTAACCGCGTGGTGTCTTCCGTTTGCGTGCGGCGCAATAATGCACGCAAACGCGCCAGCATTTCGGCAAAAGCGAATGGTTTGGTCAAATAATCGTCGGCCCCACTGTCCAGGCCGCGCACCTTCATCTCAGTGCTGTCTTGCGCCGTGAGAATCAGGATGGGAGTTTTGATCCCTGCATCGCGCAAATGACGCGAAACAGCCAAGCCATCGCGGCCCGGTAATCCCAAATCGAGAATGATCAGATCGTGGCGTCCGGTTTTGCCAAGTTCCACACCGGAATCACCATCATAGGCCGTTTCAACTTCCATCCCCTCTTCCTCAAGACCACGCTTGATAAGATCGGCCATCTTCTGCTCGTCCTCGATAACTAACACACGCATAGTCATCATTGCAGCTCCTTATAAATTCCTGTTGAAGAATAGTGTGCAATCAATTGCTGGCTCTTCTCAGCCTTCCCGAAGCTGATACACCTGACCAAGCACCGCGAGAGGGCAAATTGAGGACACGCGCTAGTCCAAGTGGAAGTAAGGCTGAGCTGCCTTTATGCAATGATCTTTTGAGTCTTAGGGGATCGTTAGATGTACTTTACACAAAACCAGATGCCTAGGGCAAGCATTGATTCTATAGGGCGTTTACGGGCTTGGGCGTTTGCGGCAAAGGGCATCAATCTTCTGTTCGCAGGGCCTCGGTCAACCAGGAAAGATACTCTGGCGACCCGGCGACCACCGGCAGGGCAATGATTTCCGGCGTCTGGTATGGATGGTGTTCCTTGAGCGTGGCTTCCAGTTGCGCGTAACTCTCACGCGCGGTTTTGATTAACAACAGTTGCTCGGTCGCTTCTTCGACCCTGTTCTGCCAGCGATAGATTGACGTCATCGGCGGCAATATCTGCACACAGGCAGCCAGATGATGTTCCACCAGCAAGCGCGCAAGCAATTCACTACTGGCAGCGGTTTCGACGGTCGTCAAAACGACCAGCGCCTCATTCATCGCCTGCCTCCGCCACGACTTCTTCTCCTTCAGCCAGGGCAGTGTCTTCGTTGGCAAAAAACGCGTCGTAAAGCTCTTGTGCGCGCGCTTTCTCAGCCTCCGGCACCAACAGGGTAATTTCCGAAAAACCGCCGGTCATCGGCAACGGCTCCAGCGCGCCAAAATTCGCGCCTTGCAAAAGCACATCAATGCCGTTGTTGGCCAACAACTCGCGCGCCATTTGCGCTTCTGGCGCACTGGCGAAATACGCAAGCGGAACAAATTTCAGGTCTCTGTCTTCGCTCATACGGTGTTCTCCTACAACCACTCAGCACGATACACAGCCAGCGCTTCGCCAGTTTGCACCACCGAACCATCCGCGCGCCATTCCACCAGCAGTTCGCCCGCCATCGTGTGCACGGTGATTTTGCGTTCGGTCAAGTCATTCAACATCGCGGCCAAAGCAGCGCCGCACGCGCCTGTCCCTGAAGCCAGGGTTTCACCACAACCGCGCTCCCAAAAGCGCACTTCGATTTCGTGCCGGTTCAGGACACGAATGAATTCGACGTTGGTGCGTTCGGGAAAAGCCGGATGTACTTCGAGCTTCGCCCCCAGCGCGCGCCAGTCAAGTTGAGCAAAATCGGCCACCAACAAACTGCAATGCGGATTGCCCATTGAAACAGCGGTGAATTCGATTTGCGTGCCATCCACGTCGAGCGGCTGGCGAATCACACGCTCTTGCGGCGCAGGCAAAACCACGGGGACCGCGGTGCTGTGCAAGCGCGGCACACCCATTTCCGTTTCAAAAACGAAGCCGTTGCTGTGCCGCGCAACCGGTGTCAGCGTCTTGATTCCCGCGCCTGTCGCAATGCGCACCGAAGCCTGCGGCCATTGCTCAATCAAATACAGATACGCCGCCACGCAACGCGTACCGTTGCCGGAAATCGGTGTTTCGCCGCCGTCCGCGTTGTACAACCGAATGCGGAAATCCGCGTCGTCCGTCGCCGGAGCTGTCAGCAATACTTCCAGCCCATCTGCGCCAGCGCCGAAATGACGGTCGCAAAGCTGACGCGCCAGCGTTTCAAAGTCGTCCGTGACCGCACGCAAATCTGCCTCGCGTGCGATCAGAAAGTCATTGCCCAGGGCCTGGAATTTATAGAAATGCATTGGCCAAAAAACAAAAACGGATTTCTGTTTGCGACACCACACAAACAGAAATCCGTTTCCGGTTAGATTTCGAAATGGGTGAATTCTTTGAACTGATGAAAACGCGCGCGGATTTCTTCAGCTTGCAGTTTGCGCAAACGGTCGCAACTGAATTCTTCGACGTTGTAAGACGCCATCACCGAACCGTAAATGATGGCGCGGCGCAACGTCGTTTCGTCAATCTTGTCGGCTTGCGCCAGATATCCCATAAAGCCGCCCGCGAAGCTGTCGCCCGCGCCCGTCGGGTCAAAAACGCTTTCGAGCGGAAACGCGGGCGTCGCGAAATACGACTCTTTCGTAAACAACGCCGCGCCGTATTCGCCACGTTTGACGACCAGCAATTTCGGCCCCCAGGTCAAAATCTTGCGCGCCGCGCGAATCAGATTTGGCTCTTCGGCCAACTGGCGAGCTTCGGCATCGTTGATCACGATCGCATCCACCACGGCAATGGTTTTCAACAGTTCATCGCGCGTGGTGTCAATCCACAGATTCATCGTGTCCATCGCGACAAAGCGCGCATCCACCTGTTCACGCACTTCGCGTTGCAACGTGGGCTGGATGTTTCCCAAAAAAAGAAACGGCGATTTGCGCGCGGTGTCAGACAGATTCGGATTGAAATCGGCAAACACATTCAGCTGTGTATCCAGCGTATGCGCCGTGTTCAAATCGAATCCGTATTCACCCGCCCACCGAAACGTCTTGCCGCCGGGGATGCGTTGCAAGTTCGATGTGTTGATACGACGTTCGTGAAAGACCGCTTCGTCTTCATCGGTGAAATCTTCGCCGATCACGGCGACCACACCGACTTCGGTGAAAAATGAGGCGGACACGGAAAAGTGTGTGGCGGAACCGCCCAGGCTTCGTTCGCGTTCTCCGAATGGGGTCTTGATCGAATCAATAGCAACCGAGCCGACGACTAGCAACGGAGTGGGTTCAGACATCTCAGGTGATTATCCCTTCTTGCTTGGAGTTTTATTTTCATCCAGACGCTTTTGCACGTCGGATTTCAACTTCTCATCGGAAGTTTCTTTCAGCACTTTGTTCCAGTATTCAACGGCTTTTTCGCTGTCGCCCCGACGCAGTGCGACCTCGCCGAGCAGGAAATAAACTTCGTCAATCCGGGCAAAATTCGGGTTCAGGTCGAGGATTTCCTGCAAACGATCTTCGACGGCTTTGTTTGACCGTTCCATCCCCTCTTTGTCGTTTTTGCCCGGCTTGCGTTTGTAAAAGTAGAACTTGGCAGCGTCCAGACTCTTGTAGGACTGCTTTTCGGCTTCGGGGTCGCGGGGAACAGTAATCGGTCCGCGCCCCGGTCCTTGTGCCAGCGCAGCCACCGAACAAACACTACCTCCGGCGGCCAGTTCCGACGCGGCGGCAAAGAGGGCCGCCAACAAAAACAGCAGCAACGTGTTGTTTCGCAATTTCATAATTCATTCTCCCAGTGAAAATTCGCGTGCCAGCGAAAGAACGTTCAGCGAATGCCGCTTTGCACCCCTTCAGGCTGCGCCCTACTCCCCGAAGTATTTGCCGAGAATCGCCGACAGCTTTTTCTTGGTTTCTGCCGGTACCGCACCGGGTTGGGTCAGAATCGCGTGTTTAAGCGCCGCGCCGCATTTGCAAGTGCGGTCTTGCGCGGCCAATGCCTGCACCGAACGGCGGATGATTTGCTGCGCGTTGGCCGCGTTCTTGTTCAGATATTCGATCACCATTTCGACCGTCACGGCATCGTGATCGGGGTGCCAGCAATCGTAATCGGTGACCAACGCCATGGTGGCGTAACAGATTTCGGCTTCGCGCGCGAGTTTGGCTTCTTGCAGATTGGTCATGCCGATCACGTCTGCGCCCCAACTGCGATACAAACGCGATTCGGCCAGCGTCGAAAACGCCGGGCCTTCCATGCACAAATACGTGCCGCCGCGATGCAATTTGACGCCGATAGCTTCGCCGGCATCAGCCATCGCATTTCCGACGGCGGTGCACACCGGATGCGCAAACGTGATGTGACCGACGATGCCTTCGCCAAAAAACGTCGAAATGCGTCCGCGCGTACGGTCAATAAACTGGTCAGGAATCACGATATCGGTCGGCGCATATTGTTCCTGCAACGAGCCGACGGCGGAAGCCGACAAAATACGCTCCACGCCCAGCAACTTCATGGCGTAAATGTTGGCGCGAAAATTCAGTTCCGTTGGCAAAATGCGGTGCCCGCGTCCGTGACGCGCCAAAAACGCGACGCGTACCCCTTCCAGCGTGCCGATGATGAAATTGTCTGACGGTGCGCCAAACGGCGTATCCACGCCAATTTCGCGCACGTCCGTCAAGCCTTCCATTTGATACAACCCGCTGCCGCCGATGATGCCAATTTGAGCTTTTTCCATCCGATTCCTCTCGAATTCCTCTCAACAAAAAGTAGCAGGCGGAGCGCAGCCGTACGCGCTGCCTCCGCCTGCCTGGTTCCGTTTATTTGTTCGCGTTGGGATCAATCCCCTTCATCGTACCGCTTTGGCCGCCCCCCAAGCCGGGCATACGGTTCGGATCATACCCCGCCACATTGACCTGAAAATCGGCAGGCAATTTGACCGGATATTTCAGCGTGGCGTCTTCGAGCGCGCGTTTGACTTTTTCCTGCATCGCGGTTTGCTCAAAGGTGTCCGCCGCTTCCGTGCTGATGAAGATATGACGCGCGTGCACTTCTTCGCGCGGCTCCGGTTTGGCGGCGGGCGGTTGCGCAGGCGCAACATTCGGGCCGCCCGCGGGCGTCGGCGAAGGCGTCGGCGTCACGGTGCGTTTTTCGTCTACCTTGATGATGTGCAAACCGAAAGGAGATTTAACAACTTCGCTGACCTGGCCCGGTTGCAACGCAAATGCAGCGTTGGAAAATTCCGGCACCCATTTTTCCTTGGCGCCCCACTCCAGATCGCCACCACGTCCCTTGGTGTCGTCTTCGTTGAATTCGTCAGCAACCTTTTCAAAGCTTTCGCCTTTTTTCACGCGGTCAAGCAACGTTTGCGCTTTTTGCTTGAGCTTGTCCACGTCGGCTTCCGGGTGCTCCGAAATGTATTTTTGCTTTTCGGTCTCGGTCATCTTGAACTGTTCTTCGAGCTTGCGCGAATAGGCGTTCGCCAGCACGTTGGCGCGGTAAAATTTCAGTTGCACGATCACCAACGGGTCTTTTTCCAACCCCGCCTGACGGCCACGATCAGCGCGCAACATCAATTCACTCCATTGGGCGCGCAAAGATTCTTTGTCTTCGTTACTGGGCGCCTGTTTGGCGTTTTTGGTCAGCACAGCAAAATCGGCGTCAAACGCGGCTTTGTGCGCGTTGTAATAACCTTCCCATTCTTCTTTGGCGACGGTCAGATCAGGATTGCGCTTGGTGAATTCGGTCGCCAGCACGCGCGCGGTGGCCAAGGTCAGTTCCTGTTTGTAAGAGTCGGTTTTCTGCAACCCTTCGGCTTCAGCCGCCTGCGCCAGGGAAAAGGGCGTTTTGAGCTGGTCAATCAAGCCTTTACGCATTTGCTGGTTTTGCGCCAGTTGGCGTTTTTGCATTTCGGGCATGGCATCCACATAGGTGGTCAGGTCTGCCGCTTTCAGCTCCAGGAAGTCGCTTTTGGTAAAAAAGCTGCACGCTTGCGCCGCAAACAAACTGGCGGCCAGCAGCAGGGCGATAAAAGGATGATGACGTAATTTCAAGACAAGTCTCCTTGTTGGTCTAAGTGTTGGTATTCGGTGAGCAGGCGGGCAGCAATGCTCAACCGCCTTGCTAATGTGTGCCTGTGCCACGCTGTGTCAATTCAAGCAAGACACCGCCGGTGCTGGCCGGATGGACAAACGCCACCAGTGCGCCGCCCGCACCGACACGCGGCTCTTCGTCAATCAGACGAATGCCACGCGCTTTCAAATCGGCCAGTTTGGCCGCCAGGTCTTCGACCTCAACACAGAGGTGATGAATGCCCGGTCCGCGTTTGGCGAGGAATTTTCCGACGGGCGTTTCAGCGCCGGTCGCTTCCAGCAATTCGATGCGGCTTTCGCCGATGGGCAACATGGCGACGCGCACGCCTTGATCTGCGACAACTTCGACTTCTTGCAGCGTCAGGCCAAGTGCATCGCGCCAAAAATTGAGCGCGTCGTCCAGTGAATTTACCGCCACGCCCAGATGTTGGATTTTCGTTTCCATTCAGTGTTCCTGCTCTTCGCTTTTGGCAATGTGAACGCGACTCACAACGTCTTCGACGATGGAATACGGGTCGCGCTGCCGGGCCGCCACTGCCATTGCGAGTTCGTGTAATTGTCCGGGGGCAAACGCTTCGTGGAGCACGCGCCGCAAGAGCCGTTCGCGTAAAGATTCGACCAGACGATTTTCGGCGATGCTGGCGCGGCGAACGAGTGAGGCCGTTTGTTGCTGGCGAAACGCCGCGTATTGTTCAATCGCAGCTACAAATTCGGCAATACCTTTGTTCTGGGTGGCGACGGTGCGCACAATCGGAGGACGCCAGCCATCACTGCGTTCGGACATTTCCAGCAAGGTGATCAATTCGCGTTCGGTACGTTCGACGCCATCACGCTCGGCTTTGTTGATCACGAAAATATCGCCGATTTCCATGATCCCGGCCTTGATCGCCTGGATGTCGTCGCCCATGCCCGGCACCAGCACCACAATCGAAACATCCGCAGTTTTGACAATGTCTACTTCGTCTTGTCCGACGCCGACGGTTTCGACCAGCGTTCTATCGTAGCCAGCAGCATCCAAAACGGCAACCACATCAACCGTCGCACGCGCCAACCCGCCCAAATTGCCGCGCGTCGCCATCGAACGGATAAAGACGTGCGGGTCATTGGCCAGCGCCTGCATACGAATGCGGTCTCCCAGTATTGCACCGCCCGAAAACGGACTGGACGGATCCACGGCGATGATGCCGACGGTTTTCTCCAGCGTGCGGTAATACGCCGCCAGCTTGTCTACCAGAGAAGATTTGCCCGCTCCTGGTGCGCCGGTGATGCCGATGGTCAGCCCACGTCCGGTGTGCGGAAACAAGGCTTTCAGAATGTCGCTGGCATCAGACGCGTCATTTTCGATTTTGGAGATCGCGCGTGCTACCGCGCGCAGGTCACGGGCCAGAATTCGTGCAACGAAAGAAGCGGTCATCAGCAGATCACATTCGGGGAACAGATGTACGCAGCAGGCCGGTAACTATACCCGCAATTCCCGGCAATTGCCACCTATCAATTTACGCCGCAATCGCTATAATCACGCCGCAAAACTCACCCCACGAAAGGAAGGCGTTTATGACCGCAGATTGGATTACCACCGTCAGTACTGCCGCTGGCTCAGCCTGGCTTTCAGGCATAAATCTTTATGCCACCGTCGTTACGCTCGGATTGCTGCAACGTTACCAACTGGTCAAGCTTCCCGGCGAACTGGGCATCCTTGGCAACTGGTGGGTTATTGGACTGGCCGCAGGACTGTATCTGGTGGAATTCATCGCCGACAAAATCCCGGCCGTGGATTCAGTCTGGGACGCGCTGCATACCTTCATTCGTGTGCCTGCGGGCGCAATTTTGGCGGCAACCGCCTTTGCCGATTTTGATCCGGCGGTCAAAACCGCCGCCATGATCATCGGCGGCAGCATCGCGCTGGGTTCGCACGGAGCCAAAGCCGCGACTCGTCTGGCGGCCAACACCAGCCCTGAACCGTTTTCCAACATCACGCTCAGCCTGCTCGAAGACGTGCTCGCCTTTGGCTCAACGGTGTTGATGGTGTTTTTTCCCGTCGCCATTTTGGTCGTGGTCATCATCTTTTTGGTGCTGCTGATCTGGCTGGCCCCCAAAGTCATCCGCGCCTTGCGCCGTTTGCTTGCGCGACTGCGCGCCTTTACCGCGCGCACGGCGGACGCCGGATAAGACCGCCAATTTCGTAATATCGTAAAACTTCCTGTGCCACGTCATCCCACGAACATACGCCTGCGCACGTCGCCATCGCCGTGCGTGACCAGTTCGCCTGGAGTGCTGCGGCGATTTCCACGGCAAAGTTAGCGGCTGTCGGTTCCGTCAGCACACGCCCACACGCGGGAGTTGGCACCAGTTCCCGCACGCCGCCGACATCCGCCGCAATCACCGGCAAGCCGCAAGCCAACGCTTCCAGCACAACATTGGGGCAGCCTTCGCGTTCGCTGGCCAGACAAAACAGATCGGCGGCGGCATACCAATCCGCCAATTCCGCTTGTGGCCGTGCCCCCAGCAACACAACGCGGTCCTGCAAATTCAGCCGCGAAATTTGTGCGGTCAGCGCTGGCCGCAGCGGCCCTTCACCCAAGACGAACAATCTGGTTTTCCGGCCATCCAGTTCAGGCGGCAATTGCGCCAGCGCATCAATCAACCGGTCAATCCGCTTCAGCGACACAAGCGAAGCCACCGTCAGCAACATCCGATCCGGCAAGTTCAGGCCGAGATTTTGTCGCGCTTCGTCACGCGCTCGCGGAAAAAACACCGTGCGGTCAACGCCGTTACCGATCACGGCGATTTTTTCTTTTGAGACGCCCAGCGCCAGCATTCGTTCTTGCAACGCCTGACTGACGGCAATCACTCTCGCGGCCCGCTGTAATGTCGCCGCCAGTCGCGGGCGAATGTGCGGCAGTTGCGCGAACAAGTTAATGTCGGTGCCACGTGCCGTCACCACGACCGGAATTCCCAAGCGCGCGCCGAGCAACGTCGCCGCTTCGCCGTCGGGATAGGCATAATGCGCATCCAGCACGTCAATCGGCCATTCGAGGTGAATCCGTCGCAACAAGGCTTCGGCGCCCTGCGCCATCCAGCGACCATAAAACCGCATGCCGACTTTGGGCGGATTGAAAAAGCGCGGATGGTACGTGTCAAAACCGGTGACGAGTTCGCGCGCGGGCATGCGCGCCGCGCGTCGCCAGGAAGCGGGCAGAAACCGGGCCTGTAATGTTTTGGGAAAATACGGGACGGGAGCAACAACGCGTACATTGACATCGGATTGCCGCGCCAGCGCGGCAATCCGATGTCGCACAAACAAACCAAAATGCGGTTGTTCCGCATTCGGCCAGAGCGTAGTAAAAACCAGCAGGTTCATCGGCGAGCGAAATTCCGTTGCCACAAGCGAAACATCAGAATAGCCCACAACGGTCGCGTTTGATCGCGCAAACCAGACTGATGCTGTTTCCACAATTTGGCGACGCCCGCGCGATCCAGCAAGCCATCGTGCGCTTCGGGGTCGAACAACAAACTGTTGGCCAAATCGTACAAATCTCCGCGCAGCCATTCAGCCAACGGCACGACAAACCCCTGTTTGCGACGCGCCAGGACTTCGGGCGGCAACAAGCTGCGCAGCGCGCGTTTGAAAATGTACTTCCCTTCTCGCCCGCGCAATTTCAGCGCTGAAGGAATGTGCGCCGCCAATCCCATCAATTTGTGATCGAGCAACGGGCAGCGCACTTCCAGCGAAACAGCCATGCTGGCGCGATCCACCTTGGTCAGGATGTCATCGGTCAGATAGGTTTTGATGTCCACATATTGGGCGCGCGCAATCGGGTCGTCTGTTCGCGCGCGTTGATAGTGCGCGGCAAACAACGCAAACGGATCGTACCCGCGCAATTCTTCTTGCAGGTCTCGGCCCAACAAACTATCGCGTTGATTGGCCAGCGCGCCATACACCGAATTGAAATATGCGCGCGCCGGGTCAAACGACAAATTGCGAAAGGTCGTTTTGGCGCGCAGCGGTTGCGGCAACCAATCGCCTTTGGGATAGACCGCCGCCAGTGCGCCAAACAACGGACGCCGTACGGCGCTGGGCGCAATGCCGCGCACGCGGTTTTCGAGCGCATCAAATCTGTAGCGCCGATAGCCGACAAAATTTTCGTCGCCGCCATCGCCCGATAACGCCACCGTCACGAATTGGCGCGCCGCCCGTGACAGGTAATACGTCGGAATGGCCGACGCATCGGCAAACGGTTCGTCAAAATGCCAGGCCAGCGTTTCGGCGATTTTTACCGCCTCAGGTGAAATCACGCATTCGTGATGTTCCGTCCCCAGCAATTCGGCAAATGCCTGCGCTTCTTCGGTTTCGCTGTATTGCTCTGCGGTGAATCCAGCCGTCGTCGTGATGACGGGTTGTTCGGTAATGGCGCTCATCATCGCGACCACCGCTGACGAATCAACGCCGCCAGACAAAAATGCGCCGAGCGGCACATCGCTCATCAGCCGCATATCCACCGCGCTGCAAAACGCATCGCGCAACAGCGCGCACCATTCTTCTTCGCGGCGCTCTTCGGTATAGCTGAAATCTATGTCCCAGTATTCGCGTTCGTGCGCGCCGTTGGGCGTCACCACCAGGTAATGCCCGGCGCGCAATTTGCGAATTTGGCGAAAAATCGTTTTGGGCGCGGGAATATATTGATAGGTGAAATAGTCCGCGACGGCTTCCCAATCCAGCTCGCGCGTGATGGCAGGATGTTCGAGCAGCGCTTTCAGTTCCGAACCGAACAGCAACCGCCCGTCGACTTCGGCATAGTAAAGCGGCTTTTTGCCGACACGGTCGCGCGCCAGCAACAAGGTTTGTTTTTGCTCGTCCCAGACGGCAAAAGCGAACATCCCGCGCAACATCGTCACGCAGGTTTCGCCCAGCTCTTCGTATAGGTGAACAATGACTTCGGTATCAGAGCGCGTTTGCAAGATATGGCCGCGCTCTTCCAGCATATGCGTCAGTTCCAGGTAGTTGTAAACCTCACCGTTGAAAACAATCGCGACAGAACCATCTTCGTTGAATTGCGGCTGCTGACCGCCTTCAACATCAATGATCGCCAGCCGACGATGCCCCAACCCGACCTGATCCGTCAGAAAATAGCCGTTACCGTCCGGTCCGCGGTGCGCGATCACGTCAGTCATCTGACGCAACACTTCACCGCTGACTGGCTCGTCATTCGCAAAATGAAAGACACCAGTGATTCCACACATACAGGGGCAACAACTCTGAGGAAGGACAATGCTGAGAAACCGAGTGTCCGCGCAAGGTTTCGATTTCTGGCTTGTTATTTTTTGGTCGTCGGCTTGGTCGTGTCTCAGGTCATCAACCAGCCGTTAATCATCAATTGTTTGGCAGTTTGGCAGTCCGAGTTGCCGCAGGAACTGCGGCCAGGCCCCTCATGCGGGTTCGGGGCTAAGACCGCGCGTTTGTTCAGTCAGCAGGTTTTGCGTTTCCGCTTCGCGTTCCAAATCCCTCGCCATCAGCCGAAAGCTGGTCGCCAACGCGCAAATTTCATAGAGCAATTCCAGATCGTGACGGCTTAGGAAGTTGCCTGAAACGAAATAGGCCCAGATGGCGACTTCCATCCCGTGCGCATAGGTGATCAGCCGGGAATCAGGCGCTCGCACATGCAAAATGCGCCGCGCGGCGCGCAATCGTAACAGACTTCCGCAGATCAAGCCTAGAAACAACAGCAATGCCGGAACTCCACCGTCAACCGCCATTTGCAAAAACGAATTGTGCGCCACGCGCACGTTTTCGGTTTGCAGATAACGGTCAAAGACTTCGAGCATGTTGCGCGGCCCGACGCCAAAAAACGGGTGGTCCTGCATGATCTGCAAACACACGCGCCAGGACGTAAACCGCATTTTGGCTGATTCGTCCGTTTCTGACGCGGTCGTAATTGTGCCCACGCGTTCGACCACCGTCGTCGGCAAAAACACAAATGTCACCGAACCAATCAGCAAAACGGCGACCAGACCGATCACCTTGAACCGCGATTTCAACGCCAGCCCGATCAGCACGGCGCACATCCCCAAAAAGCCACCGCGCGAAAGCGTGAACAGCACCGTGATCAGCATCATCCCCGACAAAGCGTAACAGACCCAACGCAACGTACGATTGCTTTCCCGACGTCCGACGACAAACGCCAGCGGCGCGGCCAGATTCAGCAACAAGGCGTAATCGTTGTTGTCTTCAAAGGCGCCACCCGGCCCGTAAATGCGCGTTTGCCCCAGCGTCAAAAGGATGCCGATGTTTGAGCGAAACGCCAGAAAGCCGATCGAAAGCACCGTGCCGAGCAACAACCAGCGCGCGCGCTTTTCCGAATCCACCATCGCCGTCATCAGCAACGCAATCAAAAACGTTTTGCTGAATTCGATCAGTTTGCCTTGCGCCAGCGCGGGCGCTTGCGCCAGATACGAAGCCAGCGCCAACTGCGCCCACAACAGCAAAAACAATCCGTTGGGCAGCAATTGCGGCGCACGGCGCGTCAATTCAAAGATCGCATAGCCAAGCAACGTCGCGACAGCCACCGCCAGCGAAAGCTGGGCGCTCGGCATATACGCCCATTCGTGCGGTCGCACATAAGCAATCCACACATAACTGACCAGCCCCGTAAACGGCGCAAAAAATGCCAGCGGCACAAGCAGGATGATGGCGGCGAAGACGAAAAGTTGACGCATGACTCAGCTTCTTGGCGCGGGATTATTGCGCCGCGCTGTCTTTTTTCCCTCGCTGGCTGAAATTGGCAGCTTGTTCCCGCACTCCGGCGCGCTGATTGGCCACGCGCGCCATCACAAACAGCAAATCCGACAACCGATTCAAATAAATCAGCGCTTGCTCGTTGATCTCTTCGCGCGCCGCCAATGTCACAATCGAACGCTCAGCGCGCCGCGCAACCGTGCGCGCCAGATGCAATGAAGCGCCCAATTGCGTGCCGCCCGGCAAAATGAATTCGCGCAGCGGTTCCAGCTCTTCCAGCAAGCTGTCAATCAATTGCTCTAATTCAGCGATGTGCGTTTCGTCCACGCGCGGCACTTGAATCGTCAACGGGCTGGCCAGGTCTGCGCCGACAATAAACAGCTCATTCTGGATTTTGCCGAGCGCTTCATCCAATTGCGCATCGGGCAGCCCCACGCGAGCCAACCCCAACAAGGAATTCAATTCATCTACATCGCCATAGGCGGCTACGCGTTCGTGGGCTTTGCTGACGCGGCTGCCATCCACCAATGAGGTTTCGCCTGCGTCACCGGTTTTGGTATAGACCCGGGTAATTCTCACGTCCTCTGACTCCTTCCCTTCTCTTTGTGTACGGTTCGATACAGGTCGGCATATCGTTGCAACATTGCGTCGAGACTGAACTGGCGCGCAACGCGCTGACGTCCAGCCGCGCCAAACTCTACGCCCAAGGCCGGTTGTGTGACAAATCGGGCCAACGCTTCGGCCAACGCGGCGGGCTGTTGTGGCGGCATCAGCCAACCGGTTTGCCCTTCGACAACCAACTCTGGCAGCGCGCCGACATTGGTCGCCACAACCGGCAACCCCGCCGCCATCGCTTCAAGCACGGTCAACGGCATCCCTTCAGACACAGAAGACAACGCGAAAACATCCAGCGCGCCGAGCAAACGCGGAACTTCTGCTTGCATTCCGGTAAAAATAACTGCTGACTGTAATCCGTGCTCGGCGGCAAACGCTTCGAGCAACGGACGTTCAGCGCCGTCGCCGACCAGCAACAATTTCAACGAAGCTTGCGGATGGTTGGCCCGCAAAAGCGCAAATGCCCGCGCCAACGTGAACAAATCTTTGGTGGCGTCAAACCGCGCCACCGTGCCAATCACAAAATCGTTGTCGGCGATGCCCCACTCCCGGCGCACGCCGGATTTGTCAGGCGCGGCAATTCGCCGCACGTCAACGCCGTTCGCAATAACCTGCATGCGCGCGGCGGGAAATCCGGTTTGGCAGCAGTAATAGGCGCGCACTTCGTCAGACACGGCAAACACAGCATCCGCTTGTTCATACAACCAGCGCCGCGCACGCTGACGCACCCAGGGTTGTTGCTGCAAATACGGCACGTGGCGTCCGTGTTCGCTGTGCACCAAACGCGGCGGGCGCACGAAAATTCTGGCCAAGGCAGCGTCCACGCCAGACCAGCTTTGCGTGTGAATGACGTCTGGCTGTTCCTGACGAAACACGCGCGCCAGTTTCAATGGCATCAACCGATCGGCCTGTGCGCCTTTGCCCAAATCCAGACAACGAACTTCCGGGCGCAATTGCGCGGCCAGCGCTCCCGCGCGCGACAAACAACAAACCGTTTGCTGAAACTCCGCGCAGTCCAATCCGTTGGCGACCTCCAGCACGACGCGTTCCAGCCCGCCGACCGCCAGCGAATCCAGCACGTGCAGAATTTTCAAAGGCCGCGCGCTCATGGCGCAGCCTTTCGCAAGCGATAAATCACGCGTGAACAGAAATATTCGCGCAACCAGGGCAGCCGCGTCAGGCCGCGCGTCAACCGTCCCAGGCGCGAACCGCCAAAGCCATACAGTGCGCGCCGTGCAATCTGCAATCCGGTGTGTTGGCAAAGCCGTTCAAATTGCGCGATGGTCAGCCGGTTCAAATCCGGCAATTGATCGAGCTGTCGCCATTTGTTCGGCTTTTTCCGCCCGTGTTCGTCCAAATCCCACCAGCGCGGTTTGAATTCGGGCAAGTCATACACACGCGCACAGACATTCAGCAATGTGCGCTCAGAAAAAAACACGTGCGCCCACGGCAGCGGCACCAGGCTTTCGAGGTGATGACCATACGGATGCAACCACGGCACCCACCAGATGAAAATTTCGCCGCCCGGACGCAAAACGCGCCGCCATTCGGGAATGATCGCGTCATACGCCAGCACGTGTTCCAGCACATCAAAACATAGAAGCAAATCCACTGACGCATCAGGCAAATCCAGGGTGCGGGCGTTTTGCGCGGCGACAAATCGCAGCGGCGTTTTCAGTTTGCGCGTCTCGGCAAACGCCTGGGCCTGACCAATCAAATCGTCATTCAAATCAATGCCGATGACGCTGCGCGCGCCGGCTTCGGCGGCCAGCACGCTCAAGGTGCCGCTGCCGCAACCGAAATCCAGCACATCTTTGCCTGCCAATTCTGACTCGGCAAAGTGTTGCGTGAATTGCGTGCGCAATTCGGCCACGCGCCAATCGTGATAAGCGCGCGCTTCAAACGTGGCCGGATTTTCGCCCGCCGCGCCCGGCTGACGGCGCAAGACCTGGCGTTTGGCCAACTGGAAACAAATGGTCTGACTCAAATTCATGCGGACTCGCCAACGTCGCTGGACAGTTCTTCGTGCAAGGTGCGCAGCGTCAATTCCAAACTCAGCACCCGACTCCCTTGCGCGGCAAAGGAAAATGACGGCGGATGCGCTTCGGCCAAAAAGGCGCGCAACCGCGCCGGGTCAAACCAGTCGCCTAAACGCATTTGCGCCGGATCGAGCAGCGCCTGAATTTCTGCGCGGGTTTCAGGATGCTGCCAGAAAGACATTTGTGCCAGCGCCGGATTCGCGCCGACTGTCGTCAATCCCAACTTGCGCGCGACTTTGCGCGCAAACACAGGCACAGCCGGCAGAAATCGCGGCCAGGTGCGCCAGTTCAACGGCAATGGCGGATGGCCGTGTTCCAACCGATGCGCCGCCAACCCAGCATGCAACAACGGCATCAGTTGTCGCACCAGCAAGCTGCGTCGCCGCACACGCGCCTGCGTTTGCAACATCACCTCCAACACCGAACGAAACATAAACGGCGACAAACACGGCCACAGTTGATCCGTGCTGCTGGCCAGACGCCCCTGCCAGCGTTGCATACGCAATTGCAGGTACGCGTTGTCCATTTGCGTGGAATTGGGCTGATCTGTCAGGGAAGCGTTGGCGCGTGCGATCACGGCGGCTAAATGCGCGACAAACGCATCATTGGATGTGGCAGGAAAAAGCTGCGGGTGGCACGGTTCGACGACGTACCGTTGCGCAGCCAACTGGCGCGCGTCCAGCGGCTGGCGCGCGCCGACTTGCGCGCCTAGCAATTCCCACCAGTAACCGCGCGCTAATTCGCCAAACGAACCGTTGGTGCTGACGGAAAATTGCTCAGCCAATGTCTGATGCAACGCGCGGATGCGCGCATAAGCGACCAGATCACATTCACCGTCGGTCAGCGCCAGGGTGCGGCGCAAATCCGGCAAGGAAAATTCCGGCGCAGGTTCGCAATACAGATGCGGTTTGCCGGTCAGCCGTGACAATTCGGCGGCGACCTGAACATCGGCGCTCTCGGCTGGTCCGGCGACGGTGGTGGCAAAATCCTGCTTCGCAGCCAAAAACCCCGCGACAACCGCCCGCGAATCGTATCCGCCTGTCAGGTCGCAAACTGGCCGGGCAAACAGCCGTCCGATCTTTTGCGCGCTGCCCAGCAAGGCTTCGCGCAAAGCCGGAGCCGCAGACCGCTGGTCAAATTTCTCCGGGTCTAGCTGACTGAGTGACCAGTATTGATGTGCGCTGACCGACTGGCCATCAGAAAACTGAAGCACCTGCGCGGCAGGCAATTTACGCACGGCACGGAACAAGGTGCGATCTTCAAAGACAACGCCCGTGCGCAAAAATTCTTCGCCGCTGAGCGGATCAAATTCTGCTGCGCCCAAACTGGCCAACACCAGCGAAGACGTCGCCAGCGCAATTCCCTGCTCTGTCTGTCGCCAAAAACAATGACGGCTGCCAACGACGTCGGTGATAACAGAAATCCTGCGCGAGCGCCCGTCGCCAACCGCAATGACAAAAAAACCCTCCAGCTCTTGTGCCAGGCGGTCTGCGCCGACAGTCAACGCGCGTGCCAGCAAATGCGCTTCAGCGCCCGCAGCGCTGCCGTCTGCGTGAAACCACGAACCGACCGCCAGCAACCAACTGCCGGTTGTCGCGTCTTGGGCCAACTTTCCGCCGGTGCCGTTTTCGCGGGCAAACGCAGCCACCTGCGCCCAGGCTGTTTCGTGTTGCGCACTGGGCGCGCGACCTTTCAGCCGCTTGAACCGTTGCACAGCGGTACGAAACAGCGTGGCATTCGCTGCCGCCGTCGGCGAAGGCACAATGACCAGAAAGTTTCCCACGCTATTCGGCGTTGCGTTTGCGCTTCAGGTAATAAATCGGATCGTTCGGCAGACCATACACTGACACCAACTCCCAGCCTTTTGCGCCGAGTTTGTCCAGGTTGCGTTCGATGACCGAAGCCTCGCGCGGAAATTCGTTTTGTTTGCGACCGCCCGAAAGCTGATCGCCGCTGATCGAGGTGAAATTGACGTTCCCACCCGCCACGACCATGTATTCCCATTGCGTGTCGGCAACAGGCTCTTTGCTGTCTTTGCGCTGTCCTTGTGCGCGAAACGGCCCGGTCAACACGAGCGTTACAATCAGCGCCAAAGCGGCGCCCGTGGCTGAGAGCAACCAAATGTTTTTCTGTGCGTTCATTTGTAACTCCTTTTAGGCTGTCGGCAATTATCTGAGTTTCACGACACGGTAATCATCGTTTTGGTAGAGCACGTCAAATTTCGTATTCGAAGTCTGTGGCAACACCGCATAGTCGGCATTGTATTTCACGCTCAAGGCGCGCAATTGCTCTTCGCTGAGTTTGCCATACGCACGATCCAGCGGTTTGCGATTGTCAAAACCGCGTTCTTTGGGCAAAGCGCCGCCGCTCAAATCACGCAACCGCGCAAACCATTCGGCCTGATTCAATGCGCCATCGGGATTCAGTTTGAATTCGACGACGTTTGACCGATCCGTCAGCACGGTAAATCCGCTGCGGCGTCCGGGCGGCGTCAAATACGTCGCCTGCGGGCCGTGGGCTTTGATCCAGCGGCAAACATCCGACCACGAAGTTGGCTCGTCTGCATAACGGCGCACACCGAAATAATAGTTCGCGTCCAAATTGCGCACGGCGTAAACGCCCCAGCCCAACGCGCAACACAGCAGCACCGCATTCACCAGCCAGCTCAGGTCACGGCGCGCCGTTTTCTGCCGCTGCCATTCGTTCAGCGCCCACACGGCGCTGAGACTTCCCAGAACGGTAATGACCGGTGTCACGCGCAAAAACTGAATCTGCGCCAACTTGTTGTGTTTGATCAGGTAATAATCGGCAAAGTGAATCAGCGAAAGCAGCAAAATCATGCCGCTGGCAGCCAAAAGCACGCCCACGGCGCGCCATTCTGGTCGCGGTTGTTTGCGCAGCCAAACATAAACCGACGCCATCACCAACAAGTGCGCGCCAACAGCCAGCGCGGCTTTCCCCGAAAGCAGCGCGAAATGATGCGGGTGCCGAAAATCAATATACTCCGCCGGAGGCAGCGGCGTTGACGCCAACCCGCGTTGCAGCATGTGCAACGTATGCCAAACCGCTGGCAGCGCAGGCAAAAAGAACAGTCCGAGCAACAGCGCGGTTTCGCGCACGCCGAATTGCCGCAGCTTGACCAGATAAAACGGCAGCATCGTAAACGCCAACGTGATGCCGATCTGCAAATGCAATAGCACGGTCAATCCCACCAGGATGACGCCCCAGCGGTAACGTTCCTTGATGATGGCAACCAACGCCAGCAACACCATCGTATGCGCCAGCAAAGGCGGCATTGCTTCGGGATCGCCCAGGAAGTTATTCAGTTCCAGACCGCGCCCTGTCCACAAAAATTCCGTCGCGACAAAACCACTGACCGCCAGATAGCCCGAAAGCGGCAATCCGACCGCTCGGCACAACGCCCACAAGGCACCGCTCAGACCAAGCATTTCCAACACGCGCAACAAGATCAACGCGCGGTCTTCGCCCAGCAACCAGCTTGCGCCCGCCACCAAAAAGGCAAACGCCCGATGATGGTAAAAGCGCAATTCGATGTTGAAATCGCCGGGCAGGTAATTGGGATTGAGGATGCGCCGCACCACCGGCAACAAGCCGGCGTGATTGCCGTCGCCGATGCCAACGCCGCCGCTGCAATAAATCAACCCGGCTGTGACTGCCAACACAGCCAGCAGTTGCAGCCAGAGTGAATCTTGTCCATCAAGGTTTTGTTTCATTTTGCCGAAGGGCGCGCAGACGTTTGGGGCCGCGCCAAAAGCGCCAGACAGAACAATCCGGCGGCAGTCCAAAGCAACAAGCGCAATTTGCGGTATAGCGCCAGCGTGACGCCTGCCGCCGCGCCAATGCCAAGCAAACCGGCCAACCAACCGCTGCCCGCTTCGTCTATGCCGACTTTGGCCGGCACAAAGGCAAACAGCATGTTGATCAACCGGTTCAAGGCTTCGAGGATAAAGGCTGCCGCCCAACCCGTCGGCACGCCCAGCAATAAAAAGGTCAGATAGATTTCGACTGCGCCAGCCAGGTGAAAGATCGTTTCATAAGCCAGCACGCGCAAAAAATCGCCCGGTCGTTGCCGATAAAAGTCATACACGTATTCTTCGATTTCGAGCAGCTTATACAGATGACGATCAACCGCCTGGTCAAAGCCTTTGCGCCGCACGATGCGCCGGGCAACCCGGCTTACGGTTTCGGTAATGGCCCAACGCTCCTTGAACACCAACAGCAGCGCCGCCACCGCCAGCGCAACGGCAGCGCTGATGGCAACGGCGACGGTTTGCAATGATTCACTCAATTTGAACCGCAGCAACCAGCACAACGCACCAGTCAACAACATCACGCCGCACGACAAGGTATAGGTCAACGATTCCAGCGCCGCCGACGAAGACGCCGCCGGTAACGACAACCGATTGCCGAAAAAAAACACGCGCGACGGTTCCGCGACAAACGGTCCCGCCGAAGTCAGATTGCCCATGGCATCAGCCGCCAGCCGCGCGCGCAAAATGCGCAACCAACCGACGCGGCGTTCAGCGGGTGGCAAACAATGCAACCAGGCCAGTGTGCGCGCCAGCGGACGCACCGCCGACACCAGCAACAACCAGCCCAGGCCCCAGCCGATGGTTTGCACGTTCAACCAGATTTCGTGCACGCCTGTTCGCCTGACGACGTAAACGAACAGGACGCTGCCCGCCACGAGCGCACCAACAGCCACGGCATATGAATGGCGTTTCATCTGCTCTTTTCGTACCAATGCCTGCGAAAGTGTCTGCGAATAGGAAGATAACCCGGTCCGGCAACTCGGCCTGCGCTCTGACCTGCAAGCCAGTTTGCCGACAAGGCGCGCAACTTAACACAAGCCCCCATCACCGTCGAGCCAGGGCCAGGCGGCGCGGACGCCATAAACAGACCATACGTTGACACCTTCAAACAGCCGTTTCTATAATCGCCGCTCAATTCTGGCGGCACATCACCGCAATCACGGCGAACCAGCAAGCAAACACATCATTTCCCGAGGGAGTTCTACGATTTTGTTAGAGCAGGACAACGACCAAATTCAACAACGGAAGCGCCATCTGGCTGACATTGCCGCATTGGGGCATCCGGTGTATCCGACGCGGTTTGACCGCACGCACACCGTCACAGAGCTTTTCACCCGCTACCACCAGCAAGCCGGCAAGAAAGAGGGCGAAGAACTGGAAGCCGCCAATCAGGCGCTGAAAGCCGCTGAAGGCGGCGAAGTGCGTATCGCCGGGCGCATTATGACCATGCGCTTGATGGGCAAGGCGGCGTTTGCGCATCTGTCCGACGGTTTGCACCAACTGCAAGTGTATCTGCGCAAAAACGATTTGGGCGACGACGTTTGGAATCTGTACCAGAAACTGGATTTGGGCGACTGGATCGGCATTAGCGGCTATCTGTTCATCACCAAAACCGGCGAACTCTCGGTGCATGTCACGTCCCTGAAATTCCTGGCCAAAGCCTTGTTGCCAATGCCCGACAAATATCACGGCGTCACCGACAAGGAATTGCGCTATCGGCAACGATACGTGGATTTGATCGCCAGCGGCGCGGTGCACGAACGCCAGCCAGGCGAATTGACCAGCCGCGAAGTCTTTGAACGGCGCGCGCAAATCATCCGCGAAATCCGCCGCTATTTTGATGAGCGCGGTTATGTCGAAGTCGAAACGCCGATGCTTTCGCCGTTGGCGACCGGCGCAGCGGCGCGCCCGTTCATCACGCATCACAATGCGCTTGATATTGACCTGTATGCGCGCATCGCGCCCGAACTCTATTTGAAGCGGCTGATCGTCGGCGGCTTTGAAAAGGTCTATGAGATCAACCGCAACTTCCGCAACGAAGGGTTGTCATACAAACACAACCCGGAATTCACGATGCTGGAGTGGTATCAAACCTATTCTGATTTCAATGACCTGATGGACCTGACACAGGAATTGCTGACGATGTTGGCCGACAAAGTGTGCGGCTCGCGGCAAGTGCTCTTTCAGGATCACATCATTGATTTCAACAACTGGCAGCGCCTGACAATGCGCGAAGCCGTGTTGAAATACTGGCCGGATGACGCCACGCGTCCGACGCTCGAAGGGTTGCTCGAACGCAAATCCTTGGAAGATGCGGCGGCGGCGCTCGATTTGGGTTTCGATCCGAAGCTGAACGACGGCCAGTTGCTGGGCGCAATCTTTGAACATCTGGTCGAACCGAATCTGATTCACCCGACCTTCATCACCGAATTCCCGACCGAATTGTCGCCGCTGTCGAAGCAAAAACCTGACGATCCGCGTTTTGTGGAGCGCTTCGAGCTGTATATCGCCAACATGGAAGTGGCGAACGCGTTTTCGGAATTGAACGACCCGGCGGAACAGTTGCGTCGTTTCCAGGAACAAATGAAACAGCGCGAACGCGGCGATGATGAAGCGATGGTCTTGGACGAGGATTACATACGCGCGCTGTCATACGGCATGCCGCCCACCGGCGGCGAAGGCATCGGCATTGACCGCATCGTCATGATCCTGACCAATCAGCGTTCGATTCGCGATGTGATTCTGTTCCCGCACATGCGCCCTGAAACAAAATAGAAATTGAGGTAACCCATCTTGGCGAAACAACCTACGGCCAAAGGCAAAACAACGCCGCCCGCGCCCGCATCGCCGTTTAACCCGCCCGTTGATCCGCAAGCCGTGGAAAAGAAACGGCGCATGATCTTGCTGATCGCCGGTTTGGCAGCCTTGGCGCTCAGCCTGACCATTTACCTGCTGCGGTTTGACCGCGTCGTGGGGTTGGTGGTGGACGATGCCTGGTATGTGATGCTGGCCAAAGCGCTGGCCACCGGACAGGGCTACACGCTGATCAATTCGCCGACGCCGGGCATTCGGCCGTTTTATGCGCCGGGCTGGCCTGCGCTGCTGGCCATCTTTTACAAGCTTGCGCCGAACTTCCCCGACAATATCTGGGTCTTCAAAACTGTTTCGATGGTGGCCATGCTGGGCGCTGGCTATGTGGCGTTTCGCTATTTCAACCAGGAACGCGATGTGCCGACCTATGTCGCGTTTGCGTTGGCCTTGGCTATGACGATCTATCCGGCGCTGGTTTTTCTCGCGACTTCGACCGTGATGTCAGAGTGCGTCTTCACGCTGACACAATTGGCAGCCATCTGGGTCATCGAACGCGGCGTGCGCACCAATCGCGTCAATCCGGTTTGGCGTTTTGCGGCGCTGGGCGGCGTGTTCGCCTCCTATGGATTTTTGACGCGTCCGGCGGGGTTGGGCTTGCTGGCAGGCACAGTGCTGTACCTGCTCAAGGAAAAACTGTTCAAACAAGCGATCATTTTTGCAGCGGTGGCAGTGTTGCTGGTTGGTCCCTGGACGCTCTATTCGCGAAAATACGCGCCGACACCGGAACAACGCGCCGAACAAGGCGCAAATATCGTCCAGCCATACACCACGCAATTCTGGCAACGCATCGCCGGTCAACCGCTGTCGGGCACAATTACAGCGGGCGAAGTGCCAGCACGCATCTGGAAAAATCTGTCTGAAATAGGCCGTTATGATTTCGGCGGGTTGGTTCTATATCCGCTCTATCGTCCGCTGGAACCCGCCGAACCGATGCGCATCGGCGAAGAAGGCCGCGTCATCTCGCTGTTTTTTGCCGCGCTGGCGCTGGTTGGTTTCATCAGCGTCATTCGTGAACGGATGACGCTGGCTGAATTCGTCACGCCGTTGTCGCTGGGCATTTCGTGTCTTTGGGGTTGGGAACAGTACCGCTTGTTGCTGCCGCTCGTGCCGTTCCTGCTCTTTTATGTCGTGATGGGCGTGCGGTTTCTGGCGCAGCTTTACCAGAAACTTTATGAAGAGCCGCGTCCGCGTGCGATTCTGCTGCCGATGCTGATCGTTTCCTGGTTCGTCGTGTTGACCTGCCTGATCGGCAACATTCAATTCATTAACCGCAAATACGACCCCGTGCCGGAATATCGGTTGCGCTGGGAAAGCGCCTACAACGAGAACGAAGCCTTCATCAAATACATTGGCGAGAACGTTCCCAAGGAAGAAATCATCACCACGCAAAACCCAGCCTTGGTTCATTTGTATACCGGACACAAAACCGTCGCCTCGGACGATCCGGTTTCGCAGTGGGAAACCTGGAACAAACTGGGCGTGCGCTATATGGCGCGCACTTCACCAGTTCCCCTGCCTAAACCCGATGCCAGCGAAAACAAATACCGGCTGGCATATCGCACCAACGGCATTCTGGGATTACGGCTGCTTGATCTGGGCTTGCCATCGTCCCGCACTCCGTGGGGGAAATAAAACCAATCGTTTGAGCAACCCCCAAAGGCGCGGCGCGATCCTGCCGCGCCTTTGAATTTTAACCTCGTCCCAGCGTCTGTTTGTCTTTTTACATGTCTTACGAATTCTTCATCGCGCTGCGCTATCTGCGCGCCAAACGCCGTCAAACTGCGATTTCGGTCATCACCACGGTGGCCATCGCAGGCATCACGCTCGGCGTGGCGGCGCTAATCATCGCGCAGGCTTTGATCACCGGATTTCGCGATGAAGTGCAAGAAAAATTGCTGCAAGGCACTGCGCACCTGAACCTGCTCAAGGAAGACAACAGCGGCATCGAAAATTACGGCGAACTGACTGCCCGGCTAAGCCAGTTGCCGGGCATACGCGCCGCTTCGGCGACCAGCTATCTGCCGGTGTTGCTGAGCATCGGTGACCGTCAGGAACAAGCCATCCTCAAAGCCGTAGACATGAACGCGCCACGCGAAGCCAATGAAGTCTTTGTCACCACTGTGGAAGGAAACGCCGCTGAATTGCAATCTGCGCCGGTTATGCAATCGGCTCCGGAACCGAATGAAACCCCAGCAGATGAAACAACGCTCGACGGTATTGTGTTAGGCCAGCAACTGGCTCGCAGCCTGGGGCTGAAGCTCAACGACGTCATTACCGCGATTTCGGCAAGCACACGGTTGACGCCTGCCGGGTTGCAAGCTCGCCCTCGCTATAACCGTTTTCGTGTTGTGGGTTTATTCGCCTCGGGGTTGCACGAATACGATGCGAAATGGGCTTACATTTCGCTGACAGCGGCGCAACGTGCTGGTGGCACTGGCGATACTGCGGGAGTGATTCAGATGCGCGTTGCCGATATTTACCAGGTAACAGAACTGGGCGCACAAATACGCCAGGTGGCCGGTCCGGGTTTTATGACCACGAACTGGCAAGAGTTGAATCGCCCCTTGTTCGCCGCCTTGCAGTTACAACATCGGGTCATCATTGTCTTTTTTGCGCTGCTGATTGCCATCGCGGCGCTCAACATCATCACGACCTTAACCATGATGGTGATCGAAAAACACCGCGACATCGCCATTCTGCGTGCACAAGGCGCCACGCCTCAGTCCATCCGGCGCGTCTTCCTGCTGCAAGGATTATTGATCGGTCTCGTCGGTGCGGGGCTTGGACTAATGCTCGGGTTGGGTTTGAGCTGGCTCGCCAACACATACCACCTAATTTCCATTCCAGCAGAAATTTACGCAGTGTCACACGTGACGCTGAAAGTCCGTTGGCTGGATAGTCTGGGCATTATGGCACTCGCCATCGCAATTTGTTTGCTGGCGACAATTTTCCCTGCTCGCGCGGCTGGTCGGCTGGCGCCAGTCGAAGCCCTGCGCTACGAATAAGAAAAAAAATTGGAACATTTTTTCTTATTGATTGACAGAGGTTCGGTGGAGACGTACACTCCGGCCCATTCCTTGGGATCCAGTCCGTGATCCTCTGATACCGAATGTACGGTATGGTAAGTGGTGCTGATAGGTGTTGATGTTTGATGAAATCAGCGCTGCCAAATATTGATCTCACGCGCAGCCGCAGATTGAAGAGCATGAACTTGCCGAAAAAGTATTCGATCTTTCAAACGTCACAAAGTTTTACAAAGGAGACTCACATGCGCAACTCACACAAACTCACACAAACGCTGATGGCGCTTTTTGCGCTCGCGTTGATGGCTACTTTCTCATTCGCGGCTGATCCCGGCCTGATTTATCCGCCCACCTCTGAAGCCAGCGACCAAAAAGCTGGTTCTTTGCTCGTCTACAACTTCTATAGCTCGGGTGCCACCTCTGGCAACAGCGAAAACACCCGCATCAACATCACCAACACCAGCACGTCCAACCCGGCTTTGGTGCACTTGTTCTTCGTGGCGAATAGCTGCTCGATCGCCGACAGCTACATCTGCTTGACGGAAAACCAGACTGCTTCC